>JAZQPT010000115.1:0-5376 GCA_045628725.1 Saccharimonadales bacterium (SeqCode) | reverse complement strand
CTCGGAGACGACCGCCAAAGTCTTGATCGCCGGCAGCGCAAGCTATGTGTGCAGGATGTATTCGCAGCTGCCTATGTGCTGTACCCAGTATATGTGGACCCCCTCTATAAGCAGACGGTAGAAGCCGAACACGTCATTTCGATGATCAAAGCTCGATCTGTACAGAAATCTTTGAGAATAGTAAAAGATTCTCCCACGAACAGGTTGTTTGCGACGATCGAAAAGCCCGTTGCCGTAATGGTGGGGGCCAATGCTACTTCTGCAGATAGTTCGGTTATTGATATATCGGCACAGGCGCCGAGTTGGTTCCGGAAAACAATCGGACCGGAGTTGGCAAGCAAAATTGCCGGCAAGAAGTCAGTATGCCTCTATCTCCCAGACGTCTGCGCGCAAGAAGATAATTTAATTTCTAGACTGCACGACGACCGAAACTACGTACTTGCTCCGTTCGATATAATTAGACAGGGAGACGACGTTACCGGAAAAATGGTTAAACGCTTTGCAGCAGAGCATCCTGATCGATATCGTAAAATGTTGATGAGTCGGTTGATTCCCTTACGCAAGCATATAAAGGCTTTCATCTTTACATGTGATTCATTGCCCGTAGGGCGAATGATCTCTAATGTTTGTGAAGAATTGGAAATACCTAGGATTTTGATCCCACCTCAATCATCGTCCCTCGATAAGGACACTCTCTATCGGGATTGCGAAACTCTGGCTTCCGTCCCTACTACGGACTTGGTATTCGCATGGGGAACCTACCAACGAGATATCTTTTTGGAACGTGGTTACCCGAATGAGCGTATCGTGGTGCTTGGGTCGCCCGAATTTGACGCTTGTAATAATTTCGTACCAGATTTAAGTCGCGCGCAATACTGCAAATTACACGGGCTGGTCGACGGCAAGAAAATTATTGTCTTTGCATTTGAGAAATTTGGTTGCGAAGTTGCTGGGGAAAGTGCATCTGCAATACAAATTAGGGTAGTGGAAGAATTACTTGCATATGTTGAGAAGAGCGACTGTCAGCTTGTAATTCGCTTGGATCAAACTAATGATTGTGAACTTGGACCAGAGTTACAGACTCGATTGGAACTTGCGCGCAATGCTGTGATTAGCAGCTCTAACTTCCGCGTTGTGAGTCCTGAAGAGGAAATTTATCATTCGCACGCCGTGGTCTCAATTAACAGTACTATGTTGCTGGAGGCAGTATTACTGAATAAATGCGCTTTGTCGGTAAATTACAACAACTTCGACTCAATATGGGGGAGGATGGAAATTCCTACAGCCTACACTTCGGATGCACTGGTCGAATTCCTTGATCAGATGCTTTCTGGCGACTGGGTGCCCTCTGAAACAGGCTTCAAGTGGGCGGTACAGAACTTCTCAAACGGCGGTTTTGACGGAAAGGCGGCCGAACGAATTAGGGCCAATATTGCTACTGTCATAGAGGACGGAATTACTATTGGTCTGCGGAAGAGTGCCATGGATAGAATCTTAAGCGGCGAAAAAGTGGATGTGGTCGCATCACATATCGTCGGAAAGGCGACCGAATCGACTGCAATGTATGTACGACAGATGATTGGCGCGCGGAGTCTGGTTAAGTCTCCAAGCAAGACCTCCGGGCTAGCAACTATAGCGGCAGCCGACGTGTTTCTTGAATGGGGCATCAAGCCGACCGAAGGAAAGGTCCAGCAACGTCGCCTCGCGAAATCCTTAGGGCGCCCCGTGCTCACAATTGAGGACGGGTTCATCCGATCCGTGGATATTGGTCTATCGGGTGAAGCCGGTCTTTCGATTATTATTGATGACACGACCGCTTACTATGATGCAACCCAACCTTCGCGCCTGCAACGGTTATTAGAGCACGGTCCCGATCTGAACTCTAGTCAATTAAATCGCAGTCGCAAAGCAATCGAAAAGATCGTGGCGAATCGGGTTTCCAAATACAATCATGCCCTGGACATTCCTCTAAGGCTGGGAACGCCCGGCCGTAAAAAGATATTATTGGTTGATCAGCGCTTCGGAGATCAGTCGGTTGAATCTGGTCTGGCGGACGAGCATTCGTACGAGCGTATGCTTCATGATGTCGTCCGTCACCGTTCAGATTGCGACATTATCGTAAAGCAACATCCCGATGCAATACGCGGCGGAAAGTCGAGCTACTTTAGCAATGAACGTCTGGCCTATTTCACAGAAAATTTAGACAATATTTTCCCGATTCGATTCGATGTGAATCCATATTCATTGTTTGACTTAGTGGATGATGTATATGCGGTTACGTCCGGTATGGGGTTCGAGGCATTGATGGCAGGTAAAACAGTTCATTGTTACGGGGCGCCGTTTTATGCCGGATGGGGTGCAACCAATGATCAGATTGCGATTAAGGACCGCACGCGCCGACGTGGCGTCAATGAGCTTTTTTACTATGCGTATATTGAGAGCAGTCGCTACTTCAGACCGGACCGGAACGACGTTGTTGAGGTCGAAGACCTAGTTGACTTTATTGTCGAGACGCGAGGATGGTAAGAGAATGTATATCGATATAATTTTGGCTAGGTTCCACGCAGAAAAACGAGCGATCGCTTCGCGCAAGAAGTGAAAAATAGGGAATTATGATTGAGCGGCGCCTGTAAGTTGTCGTTCTCACTCGTATCAGGAATTTTAAATTCGATTGGGTCGTTGGTTATATGAGTAAGTCAATTAGAAATTTGAATCTAGTCTACTCAGATGATTCAGATAATCAAATCTTTGTTGGGGCGGAGACTCGATATGATCTGAAACTTTTGACAATCAAGGGGAAAGGCAATCGTATTCATTTAGGGAATCACAGTGATTTGATGGCGTTCAAGGTCAGTATAAAGGGTAACTCGAACGTGATCGTCATTAACGAAAATTGTAAGCTGATCGGTGGCGTAAACATTAGTCGCGGGGCGCGGCAAAGCCTCCGGGTTGGGGCGGGCACTTCCTTTCAAGGTGTGACGTTATATTTAGGAGAGAACCAGTCGATCACAATTGGCGATGACTGTATGTTTTCAGCACGAATAGAAATCCGCACTACCGACAGCCACTCGGTAATTGACGCTGATACCGGAAAACGAATAAATAAGCCAGGGTCGATTACCGTTGGTAACCACGTATGGCTCGGGAAGGACGTCATTGTTTCCAAAGGTGTAACCTTGGCATCGAATATTATTGTCGGCGCTAAAGCGTTTGTTAATCGATCTTTTACGGAGCAGTTCGTCGCGATCGCTGGTGTGCCGGCAAGAAAAGTGAAAGATCGTGTGAACTGGACGCGTGAATTGCTGCCACTATCCGAAGATGAGTAGCGTTAAAACATGTCCTTCATTTAGTGAGGCAGTGTGTATTCTATTAATATTAATGATTTAAATATATATTGCAAGAATAAAGGTTGGTTGTTTGAGGATATCAAGGATGTTTATTCTCAAATAGGCGTCGTTGCATCGGACGAACCAGTTCATGATGCAAAGGGCTGGATATGCGTTCGGTCCACGGAAATTCTGAGGGTGCCAAGGCTCGACAGGGCGGTCGTGCAAGTTCACGACTTAGCGGACCATGATATGGAAATATACCGTCACGTCGCGGGCGTGTCCTTTACCCATCCTGTTCAGCATTGGGCATGGCAGCGTAGGGGCTTCGTAGGAAGATATCTGATACGACCTATAGGGAGTCGCCGAGGGGTTAACATCCCAGACGCGTTGCCGATACGGCCGACAATCGGTTTTTTTTGTGGCGAGGGACGTGATTTGCGAAAAGGCGCTAATGTATTCGAGCGGGCAGTTTTGCTGGCTCGTGAGCGAGTAGACTTCGATTGTCTATTGATTGGGCGTGCATTGAAACCATTTGCATATTTAGGAACTTATGAAGAGCGAGCGGCAGGAATTCACGATTATGCAAGAATCGACGCGCTCTTTTGTGCTTCTGTAAGCCCCGCTGTGCCTCTCAGCGTTTATGAGGCCCAGAGTGCAGGAAAAATTGTTATCACTACTCCAAGATGGATGCCCGGGGGTATCTGGCCGGGTATGAAATATGGCGAAAACGTAAATCAGCTTGCCAATAGGATTGTAAACGTAATAAATAACCGTGAGAAATATTTTGACAAGCGAGCAACGCTACGGCGGACACCGTATGTGTTCGATGATTGGGTAAGCCAAAATCTAGAATTTACTTTAGCTAGCATTAAAGCAACAATTCCTAGGTGACCCTTTTTTTGGCCTTTTCTTCCATGGTGTACCTGGAAATTGCTCGTGATTTTTCCTGAAATAGTCGGGAAGAGAATTAGTTTCCTTAAAAAGTTAAACCCGGTTAATTTCTCTTGGTGGTTTGTGAAAAATGCTGCAAAAGTCGGTAAGGGGCTTATGATTCAAATTCTCTACAGTGCTCTGAACGCCGTCCGTAATTTGTCTGGCAAGTTAAACCAGAGTTCCGATTCTCAGCTTGGATCAGGTCTCGCTGGTTTACAGGTTGCGGTTGCATGCGATCCAGAAAATAAATTACTGCTTGATGGACTCGTTGAGGCAAGTGGCGAAATTTCAATTTCTGGCAGAGGAAACGAAGTCAAATTTTCTTCTGGGTCAAAGTTCAAGGGAAGTCTTGAGGTTCGAGGAAAGAATAACTCTGTTGTTGTTGGCGCAAATTGCGTTGTCCGTGGCCGTATAGTAATCAAGGGTAGCAATCAGACAGTATCAATTGGCGATTACACGACGTTTCAGTCCGTTTACTTGCTGTGCGATGAAAACTGCGACGTCCATATTGGCCGATGGTGCATGTTTTCTCGCGACGTTGAGGTTCGGACGACTGACGCGCACTCGGTTGTCGATATTGAAAGCCGTATACGCGTCAATGCCCCGAAATCGGTTTTTATCGGCGATCACGTTTGGGTCGGTGTAGGAGCATTGATCAGCAAAGGAACGGTTGTGCCTGATGACAGCATTATTGGCGCACATTCATTTGTGAATGGCACGTTTACCGAATCTCACGTTATCATTGCAGGATCTCCCGCCAAGGTGGTCAAGACAGGCGTGACTTGGAACCGGGGTCGGAAAGAGAAATTTTCCAATGACGAGCTTCACGGTTGGAAAACCGATAGTTGACTCAGGAATTCCGGGAGCGTGTTTTACGCGGACGGAACATTAAGTTTTCATGTTGGATATATAGAAAGATAAGTATGGCGTCTATTAAAGTAGCGAAAGATATTCTGTGTGCAAACGATCAGCCCTTCGTTCTCTTCGGCGGCATCAACGTCCTCGAATCGCGCGACCTCGCCATGCGCAGCTGCGAGGAATACATCCGCGTTACCCAAAAGCTGGGTATCCCGTACGTATTCAAAGCCAGCTTTGACAAGGCGAATCGATCGTC
>JAZQPT010000114.1:0-1880 GCA_045628725.1 Saccharimonadales bacterium (SeqCode) | reverse complement strand
ATGCTAACAATACCCAGGTTGATGCTATTGTCACTGCTGTCAACCACGCTGGTTTCCATTGCCAGGCAGGACCGCTAGATTTCTTCGTCTCGAGAGAGGTAAGCTCATATTTCAGTATCGTGAAATGCCCTGGCGAGTACTAATCAATCCCAATAGCTCATCTCATCCGATATTAAGTTTGATCCGAACGCCACTCCATGGCAGTGGACCGACAACGAGGACCAGGTCATTGAGAAGGGCGCACAAGTCCGTGTCAAGCTGATCGGTCTCCGTTCCGACGTCGGTAGCATGTATGCTATTGGCAGCATCAAGGAGGATTACCTGGGCGCCGTATGAAGCATCCCTTGGTACAGTCGATCGAAGGGCCGGCAGCACACTACGGCGCCTAGTGCTCTAAAGAGAAGAAGATTAGGAGTGTTGCCCGACTCAGATTTCTGGCACGAACACTTGCTTTCGCTTATTCGCTGCTGATTGGGGTCTACGAGCTATTACAGAGATGCAGTCGGGCGTATTAGTTTAGAATGCTCTGATCTCGAATCTGGCAGTGCTAAGTCGTACTGTCTCGAAGAGCGTGGTTGGCGCATGGGCCCGGAATCCCATTGCGACCGCGGTCGGGGTAGGGTAGGGTTGGCACATTACTGGTGAAGTCGTCCAGATCATGCACATCAAATCATGGCATCCATAGTACTGATCAAAGCGCACTATTAGCGTCAAAGAATTCCCCATTGAATCAATGCCAAATCATACTCATTGTGATGATGTTCTGCGGTCAATATGCGAACGAGTATTTGTCTGCTGTGCCATCATACTTTGAATACCTGTGGTCATAATGACAGAATATATTATAAAGTGTGCTATTTATCACAAAGATACTGGCATGGTGCGCCGGATTAATTAATTGTGGCTGTTAATTTGCGCAAACTCCAAAACTATTGCAAGTCGAAACCCAAATGTGTCCAATTGATGCCGCATTTCCCGTCTAAAAAGTGTTTGCCAACATTTCAAAACGCAAGTGGCTCACTTTTCGGCCCAAAATGGAGCAGAAGTAATTATTATTTGCTTCGTATTGGTGTACGTTCAACAAATCAAGTAATAAATTTAAACTGTCATCCATCACACGAAATAAAGAATGTTCAAATTTCGGCCAGATAGCGATAAGAGCATTCATTACCGTGCGTGGAAAAGTGCCTATTGCGGTACCTGTATGCTGAGATTACCCAAGCACTATCAATTCTGCCAGCATCATCCATCAAGACTTCAATGGAGGCCTGCTATTGTTTCTGCACACTTCTTCCCGCTCTCACAGATTAATTCAAATTACCCAATGAGAAGCAACACGTTAAAAGGCAGGTTTATTTTATATTTCAGTAGGCGTACGCTTTGCCGTCAAGATGAGTAGTGCGGTTGTGCAAGTATTGCCAGTAGAATTGGTCATATTTTTTACAAATTTGATTTGGGTATATCTACTTTACTAACTCCTCTTGCTGCCGCCCACTATGCGACAGAAACTTCGCATCCCCTTACTGTCATGTCCCATGGTCACGTGCTTATGAAATGATGAGCTGTGAACGACGAGTTAGTTTATGCGCTTTGTATGCTGAGAATGGAATCACTTACCTCAATGAGCTTCTCTGTCAGTACCGAGCACCGCTTGTCGCGCTCCAATGTGGCATGGAAAGTTGCGCTGCGCCATAGGCCACTAAACCCAAGGTCTTCAAGGACTGCCTCGAGAAGTCCAGCCGTGTCGACTGAATCGGCTAATTTCGGATTGGTCGTAATTGTTCTCAGCAGTCTTTGCGCAGACTGTAGTGTCTGTGAGTTCTGGCTCGAGTGCAAAACATCATCTAGGATGCCGAAGATAGGCTCGAACAGATGGAGTA
>JAZQPT010000113.1:0-2801 GCA_045628725.1 Saccharimonadales bacterium (SeqCode) | reverse complement strand
GTCGGCCGGTGACAGATCGGACGCGTTCTCTGGGGCTGCTGAAGTGCTGATTTGATGCTTTCGGTTGTGCATGTTGGGAACCTACCGCTGTACTTTAAATTAATCGGGTAGGTGTCTCAAGTTATATTGGCACAGGGGGCTCTACAGGTGGAGTGGGGACTTTGTTTTTTTGCACCATCTTTGCTCCCTGAATTTGACAGAATAGACTGCGAAGGGGTTTTCAACAACCCTTGCAAGGTAGATGTGCCTGTTGTGCACGGCGTCTCTGGTCCTCTCACTGGTCGGCCCAGTGCTCTGTAAACCTCCTCGAGGGCCTTCGTACCCCTTCCTGTGCTCGACAGGTCAGCTCACGTCCCTGTCCGCTTGAGTTCAGCGCCAGCCGCTCAATGCTTACTATAAAATACAAGGAATTGCGGACTTGCAATTCGGACGTTGTGCGCAATATGCCAAGCACCACCACTTGACGGAAGTCAAGTCGGCATTGCAAAAATACAACAAAATAGGCGTAAGTCGATCACATTATGACTGGGGGGGGGGGCGGACATTGAAGAGGCTGTCAGAAGAGATAAGAGAGCGCCAGCTCCGAATAAAAAAATATCGTGAATTCAACCGACTTAAGAGAAAAAATAATAATTTAAAGCGTCGGCGAACAAGAATTTCTCAGTCCGGAAATGTAATTTTTGCTCCTCGGGAGTTTGATTTAGTTAGAGGTTATGGAGTTCAAGTCGTTTCGTTTTTGCGGGTAGTGGCAAAGGCAGTATTGGCGGAGAAGCGAAAAGTTATACTAAAATTTACGTACACTGAGCATTTCCGCGTTTCAGGAGCAATTTTATTGTTTGCAGAGCTAGATAGAATTATTTCGCTGTCGGATCAACCAAAGCCAATTACTCTGATTGAGCCATTTAGACGTCGACCTCGCGAGGTTATGAAACAGATTGGTCTGTTTAATCTAACTGGTGATCGATCAGACGTAATTCCAGAGAGGGCCGATGTAGTTTATTGGAAAGCGACTAAGGGCGCAACGCAAAGCGGCGAGGTTTACGGTTCATTGGTCGAAGCGATCGCAGAGCGTGTTAATAAAGAACACGCGAAGCAGCTTGAAGTTGGTGGGCTCTGGCGTAGCGTCAATGAGGCTGTCGCAAACTCAATCGATCATGCCTACAAAAAACCTAGAGAAGATGGCTTTCAAGGTCTCGAAAGCACAAAGTGGTGGATGTTCTCTCAAATAAAAGACGGAGTTTTTACGTTGGCAGTATGTGACCTTGGGTGCGGCTACCGATCTACAATCGGAGAAACGATTCCTGAACAATTTATTGCTAATTTAGCTGTGGCATTGAAAGGCTACAATCGGGATGCGACGGCTATCGCTACCGCAATGGAGTATGGGCGTTCTGGGACTCAGCAGAGCCATAGAGGGAAGGGATCTAGAGATGTACTTTCTTTGCTGCAAAAACATGGAGACGGCTCGTTAGTTGTCCTTAGCAATACAGGATGGATGAGGTATGAATACAAAAACTCAGAACTGATTTCAAAACAAAGTGGTGGGATTGAAACGAATATCGGCGGTACTATTTTGTGGTGGAAGTTGCCACTCGACGGAGGACAATCATGATTGTTGTAAATGTCGCTCGCGATTTCACGAGGTTCCCGTCAGGGAGATCGAAATTAAAGGGTGATACTAGTGGTGAAGCTTTTAGAGAGAAATTTTTGGAGCCTGCCATAAAAGGAGGAGAAGAAATTGTGGTTGAGCTTGATGGTACGATAGGATATGGGTCTTCCTTTTTGGAGGAAGCCTTCGGTGGTCTTATTCGGTCACTAAATATTCCGGCGTCAAGTATTATGAATATGCTCCACATTAAGTCATCAGATCCGACGCTGATTGACGAGGTCGAAGGGTATATTAAAGATGCACAGAAAAGAAATAAATAATATAAATGGAAATTGGGCCACTAATACAAATAACAGGTCTCATTGCAGGATGGATAATAGTTCACAGGCAGTCTTCGAAGCGTGATATTGATAAGGCTCGTCGGGAAATGATTGCCAAGACTGCCGACTCGTTAAACGACGATACCACAAAAATATTTGGTGTCGCAAAAGATTATCATATCAAGGTGCGAGATCCCTCAGTCGAAGATTCGATAAAAATGTCGCTGCAGGATTTATCTATTCGAACATCTTTACTGAATAAGGTGTGCAAAGATGAAGGTGAGCTAAAGATTTGTCGAAACGCGGTGTTGGAGTTGAAGAAATCAATTACTGGCGAGCATTTTGAGGACGAGCACACAATTCCCTTGGGGCTAAGTTCAGATCAAATTAAGGGTATCGCCGAAAGCATTCTTCGTACGAAGCGAGCTTTTTTGGAGCTTAAGCAAAAGCAGTTCCCAATGAGTTGACGCTCCTAACATAACGTGCGCTATCGGGCAGCCGGTATGAATCCCTTCTAAGGTGACTTTGAGCCCGCTATGACGTCACGGATAGCGCATGAGTTCGATTGCAAGTATTTGATTTTTATTAGGGTTTTACAGTTCACGCAATTGGTTCATAGCCTACTCATTCGAGCGCAGTTTTCGAACGTAAGCCGGGTCCATTACTGTCTCGACGGTCGTTTGTTCGGCGCAAACTGTCTCTCTGCAATCCGGGCGCGAACGAGGGACCTATCAGAAATTCTGTGTGCGGGGCCAGAATTCGTAGTTAGATAATTGCGTTCGTGAAGCGCTCGCCGAACATAATGGCGAACTGGTTGGCAGCCTGCTTCCAGGTACGCTGCGGCATCTTCCAATCTTTCTCGATATTGCGCA
>JAZQPT010000112.1:0-2344 GCA_045628725.1 Saccharimonadales bacterium (SeqCode) | reverse complement strand
GTTAACGAACGAGACCACGACCTGCTAAATAGTTCAAGTTAGGGTTCGCTCTAGCTGTTGTGACTTCTTAGAGGGACTATCGGTGTGTAGCCGATGGAAGTTCGTGGCAATAACAGGTCTGTGATGCCCTTCGATGTTCTGGGCCGCACGCGCGCTACACTGATGCATTCATCGAGCTACAACCTTGTCTGAGAGGACTGGGTAATCTTTGAAAATGCATCGTGCTGGGGATAGATTATTGTAATTATTAATCTTCAACGAGGAATTCCTAGTAAACGCGTGTCATCAACACGCATTGATTACGTCCCTGCCCTTTGTACACACCGCCCGTCGCTACTACCGATTGAATGAATTAGTGAGCTCCAGAGATCGAGCTGTTTCGGGCAACCGGGTCAGTTTGAGAACTGGATCAAACTTGCTCATTTAGAGGAAGTAAAAGTCGTAACAAGGTTTCCGTAGGTGAACCTGCGGAAGGATCATTAACACGTGTTTAAAACTCACGTATTAACAAACCCATTGAGAAATAGTGACTATATCCTAGTTTCAGATGCAGGCAGACTTTGTGAGGAAATGCTATTGGTCGCGCTTCCTAACGGTATGAGTCTACACCAAGACTCACAAAGTTGTTCTATGGTCCGCCCAGGAGTTTGCGCTGAGTGACTAGTTGACGAGTAACAACTGCTTATTAAGCCTGTAGCATAGCTTGCAGTTCTGTTATGACCTTATTAAACCCTTTTTACTATAATTTACTGATTTGTACGTTTGTATGAATTCCTGACTGAAAGGTTGGTTGAGTTTATATAGATGTCGTATATTACTAATACGAAACAACTCTTAGCAACGGATATCTTGGTTCTCGTAACGATGAAGAGCGCAGCGAAATGCGATACGTAATGCGAATTGCAGAATTCAGTGAATCATCAAATTCTTGAACGCAACTGGCGCCTTCAGGTTTACCTGGAGGCACGTTTCTCTCAGTGTCGGTTATACTCTCTCCTTCAACTATGCTTAGCAATAGGCGTTAGTTTTGTAAAGGGAATATGAGTGTTTATGATTGCAAAATCATATCACTTGAAATCGAATGAGTTAGTTTCTCATGGTTGGTATTGCCCTTTACCGGGTTTATGCCGCTGTTAACAACATTAGTGATGTGGGTAAATCATTTTCGGATGATACTTTACGTCAATACTAGGTTGTCTATGGTTTACTATGGTGACAATTAGCGAAAAATATTTTAATGAAGTGCATGTAAATGCGTTTTATTAATCTCATATTTTGACCTGAGATGAAGCGAGGCTACCCGCGGAATTTAAGCATATTATTACGCGGAGGAAAAGAAACTAACAAGGATTCCCCCAGTAACGGCGAGTGAAGCGGGAAGAGCTCAAGTTTAAAATCGATATGCTTCTTGGTATATCGAGTTGTAGTCTCGAGACAGACTGTCTGTGGTGACGTCGGTACAAGTACCTTGGAAGAGGTTATCAGAGAGGGTGACAATCCCGTCGCTGACCGACAGTTCGCCACTTTCGACGTTTGTTCACAGAGTCGGATTGCTTGGGAGTGCAGTCCTAATTGGGTGGTAAATTTCATCTAAAGCTAAATATTGACGAGAGACCGATAGCGAACAAGTACCGTGAGGGAAAGATGAAAAGAACTTTGAAAAGAGAGTCAAAAAGTACTTGAACTTGTTAAGAGGGAAGAGTTGAAAACTAGTGTTACTTGTACTTACTTTCCCGTTCTGATTGAAACGTATGCGTATTAAGTCGTTAAAGCTTGATGCGTATTTGAATTAGTTGGAGCGGTCCCTGTAATTACTCGTGGTCAGCATCATTTCGAAGTGTGGGAGAAAGCTATGTGGAAGGTAGGGTCTTCGGACCTGTTATAGACATGTAGCCATACCATGCTTTGGATTGAGGATGTATCGGCGCTCCGTTTTACGGAGTGACCACCTATTGCCTCATATTCTTCGAGTGCTAGAAAACAATGTTTTGTGGTGTTCGGAGGGTGTGACTGTGGTGGGGCGTCACTGCGCCGACGCGATGCTGACGAAATGGTTTTCATCTACCCGTCTTGAAACACGGACCAAGGAGTCTAACATATATGCGAGTATTTGGGTGGAAAACCCTGGTGCGTAATGAAAGTAAAGGACATGTATTTGTCTGAGGTAGGAATCCCTTTGTTGGGAGGCACTATCGACCGATCGTCACTTGTGAAAGATTTGAGTAAGAGCATATCTGTTGGGACCCGAAAGATGGTGATCTATGCCTGAACAGGGTGAAGCCAGGGGAAACTCTGGTGGAGGCTCGTAGCGATACTGACGTGCAAATCGTTCGTCTGATTTGGG
>JAZQPT010000111.1:0-1652 GCA_045628725.1 Saccharimonadales bacterium (SeqCode) | reverse complement strand
GAATTTCGAGCGCGGTTTTTGCGTTTGCTGGGATTTTTATATTTTCTGCTTGATTTTTCATCGAAATATATTATACTCTACCTGCTCTTTTGTGGGCTAAAAAAATTTTTAAAAAATTTTAAAAAAATTTGAAATACTTCTTGACTTCCACCTGCAATATCCGTATAATTCTCGTTCGCTCGCCTTTTGGGGCTGTAATTTTTACGGCCAAAATGAAAAGGTAAGCAGGGGAAACGCAAAGGTTTCCGGCACCTTGAAAACTGGATACTGATATTTCTTTTAGATAGAAAAGAATTAAAGCATGACGTTTGATTATTAATCAAACGGACTCGTTTATTTTTAAACAGTATTAAACTCACTTAGAATTAACCAGACTTCGGTCTGGAAAATTTATTGAACGGAGAGTTTGATCCTGGCTCAGGATGAACGCTGGCGGCGTGCCTAACACATGCAAGTCGAACGATTAACCCGGGCTTGCCCGGTTATAAAGTGGCGAACTGGTGAGTAACACGTAACCAACCTACCTTGCACTTCGGGATAACTTATGGAAACATATGCTAATACCGAATAATCTCCTTCCCCCGCATGAGGGATTGAGCAAAGTGTTCTTGTAGCGGTGCAAGATGGGGTTGCGGTCCATTAGATAGTTGGTGGGGTAACGGCCTACCAAGTCGACGATGGATAGCCGAACTGAGAGGTTGATCGGCCACATTGGGACTGAGATACGGCCCAGACTCCTACGGGAGGCAGCAGTGGGGAATATTGCGCAATGGAGGCAACTCTGACGCAGCAACGCCGTGTGCAGGATGAAGGCCCTAGGGTTGTAAACTGCTTTCAGTAGGGAAGAAGTAATTGACGGTACCTACACAAGAAGCTCCGGCTAACTACGTGCCAGCAGCCGCGGTAATACGTAGGGAGCAAGCGTTATCCGGATTTATTGGGCGTAAAGCGCGCGCAGGCGGGTGTTTAAGCGGGACTTCTAACCCGAGGGCTCAACCCCCGGTCGGGTCCCGAACTGGACATCTTGAGTGCGGTAGGGGCAGGCGGAATTCCATGTGTAGCGGTGAAATGCGCAGATATATGGAAGAACACCGATAGCGAAGGCAGCCTGCTGGGCCGACACTGACGCTCAGGTGCGAAAGCTAGGGGAGCAAACAGGATTAGATACCCTGGTAGTCCTAGCCGTAAACGATGGACACTAGGTGTGGGGGTCATGTGACCTCTGTGCCGCAGCTAACGCATTAAGTGTCCCGCCTGGGGAGTACGACCGCAAGGTTAAAACTCAAAGGAATTGACGGGGACCCGCACAAGCAGCGGAGCATGTGGCTTAATTCGAAGCAACGCGAAGAACCTTACCAGGGCTTGACATATAGTTGAAGCTATGGAAACATAGTGGCTTAATTGAGATTATACAGGTGGTGCATGGCTGTCGTCAGCTCGTGTCGTGAGATGTTGGGTTAAGTCCCGCAACGAGCGCAACCCCTGTCACATGTTGCCATCATTAAGTTGGGGACTCATGTGAGACTGCCGGCGTTAAGCCGGAGGAAGGTGGGGACGACGTCAAGTCATCATGCCCCTTATGTCCTGGGCTGCACACGTGCTACAATGGTTGGTACAGAGGGCTGCTACCTCGCGAGAGTAAGCGAATCCCC
>JAZQPT010000110.1:0-51130 GCA_045628725.1 Saccharimonadales bacterium (SeqCode) | reverse complement strand
TTGTATTCCTGCTCACGAGAAGTTTCTTTGTCTTTTCTCAGCGAGCCGTTGTGGTAATCTTCGTGCCACTCCTTGACGATGCCGATGTAACTCTTGACTGATTCAGTGTCGATTGTCTGTGCTATTTCACGAAGTTTGTTTCTACCGAAAAGATTAGCCATATTGAAGTATATTTTACCATGATTTACTCTGTCGAGCTACACATATGTCATTATTGCCTCAAAGTCGCTGTCAGACGTCTTAAGACGCGTCACAGAGCTATATTTTTAGACTTGAGCTATGTCTGTCGGGACAATATATTAATGTTTATGGAAAATGTCGCTCAGCAATGGATGGATTCACCACTCAAACAGAAATTCCAGCAACTCATTTTTCCCAAGGGATTTATTTACGACATAAAAAACGATAAATTTATAATTAACGAAATCAGCCCGCTTTATAGAGGTAAGACTACTATAAAACAGGCTGATGACGACGAAAATTCTATTTTGGTGATCCCGCGGAGAATCGAACTGCGATTGCCAGGATGAGAACCTGGTGTCCTAACCGTTAGACGACGGGACCATGTTTTTTTACTCTGCCCTACTCTAACAGATATGAAATAGCTTGTCTAGTTCATCGCCTCTATGACGGACAGTAATTTGCGGGGAGTTATTTCAGCTTTGATCAAATAGGCATCAGCGCGGTGTTCCATTGCCATTCGAGATTCGTCATCTTGTTCGAAATTGGTCAATACGATAACGCGCGTGTTTGGGATAAGGTCTTCGCCGCCGCCCCTGAGCGCATCAAGTATTTCGTCGCCGCGGCGTTCTGGAAGCATGACGTCAAGCAGGATCAAGTCGTAATGTTTATTACGCGCTGCAATAAGGCCATCGTTACCACCAATAACCCAGTCGATCTCGTACCCCGCCTTTTTTAGGCTACGAACATACATTTCGCCGATAAATCGGTCGTCTTCGATACATAGAATTGTTTTTATAGCCATATTTGTTATCCCCTATACATTGAATGATTTCGTATCCAGCCGCCGCCGTGCTCGATAAGCAATTTGTTACTATTATCACTCGCTTTAATTTTATCTGCAACTGTTGAATAGATCGGGAGCGTAAACGTGAAGGTTGAGCCTTCACTCTCTAGGCTTCTGACCTCCATCGTACCGCCGTGTGATTCGACGATTGCTTTACTGATATATAAACCTATCCCCGTTCCAGCAACTGTTTCCCGGGATCGATGCGAGCGATAGAATTTATGGAAGAGGTTTGGCAAGACACTTGCTGGCATAC
Organism: Saccharimonadales bacterium (SeqCode); assembly: GCA_045628725.1. Taxonomy (GTDB): domain Bacteria; phylum Patescibacteriota; class Saccharimonadia; order Saccharimonadales; family Saccharimonadaceae; genus JACQGD01. Next base: position 49,847 of record JAZQPT010000110.1, on the reverse strand, counting down.
CGATGCCGCGGTCAATCACTGACACTTCGACAAATCTACTGATTGGCCGTGCCTTGACGGTAATGTGTCCGCCCTCGTTGCTGTATTTTATGGCGTTATCAATGAGGTTAGATAGTACTTCGCCAACGCTGTTTTTGTCAGCGGCGACGGTAGGAAGTGATTTCGGGATATCGATCGAAAGTATACGGTTTTGCGAAGTAGCGCGCATCTGCATATCGTCGTTGATCGAATCGTAGACGGAATCAAGTTGTTCTTCGGTAAGATGAACTTTGAAATGTCGCCGGTCGAATCGGGATGCATTTAAGATGTTATTCACATAGCTAGATAGCCGATTTGCAGATACAATAAGTCGCTGCATCAGTTCAGCTTGGTCTTTTTGTAGCAACGGCGATAATTCTTCATCGATCACATCCAGATAGCCGCGGATAACTGTTATAGGTCCGCGCAGTTCGTGTGCGGCAAATGATATGAAATCTAACTCATCTTCTTCTGGTGCGTATTGATCTGTTCTGTCGAAGAATGTAAGCACCGTCTCAGCATTGCTTCCTTTTTGGTAGGACCCAACGACATCATAAATCTTACGACTGTTATCGCCTGGGGGCTTGTCGGCAATGCGCACCCAGGTATTCTCGGCGTGGACCGCGTTTTCTTGGCAGTCACTCACCCACTTTTCAACGGTGTTTGTCCCTGGAAAAAGAACATTCAGTTGCTTTTTATTATCTTGAGTGATGCGAATTGGTGCTTTGTTGTTGCTATAGACGATTGATAAGTTGCTGTCGAGGATGACAACTCCCGTTGGTGTTTGATCAAGCCCTTTTTGCAGCGTGTCGTCGGATGACTGGACGGTAACAATGGGATTATTTGCAGAGGCAAGCTCGTAAAGAGTCTGTAGGATTTCTTTGAATCCGTCATCTGCGTACTGTTGCTGGTTGGGGTTGGGTGGTGTTTTTGTTGTAGGAGCGCCGCTGATCATAACAACAGTTTGGACTAGTGCTCGAAACGGTCGCGTTAATGACCAGAATAATGCACTGTTAGTAACAGATAATACACAGGCAGTAATGATAAACGCTCCCCAGAAGTCATATGAGAACATGGCGACAAAATGGAAAAAAGTTAGCAGTGTACAAGTTACCAATGCGACGCTGACAGATATTCCGACTATAAGGGCGTATGAACGTTTGTTATATTGATCAAGATAATCACGGAGCAGTAACGGATGCCGTGCTGTGTCGTTTACTTCCATGTGACGTTACCTGTTCTATTTGGTACAGCTGATATCCAAGTTTGACCACGGTTTATCTGGACGGGTTTTCCGGCAGCGTCAACGAATGTTATTTGTGCGTTTCGTGCTGATTTTTGCCATGTTGCCTCGGTCGCGATACCGTCTTGGAATATGACGGCGCGACCACTACCAATCGTGGTGATCTGTTCTCGGTAGCCATCTTCCATTACTTTTGTCATGTCGCTAAACATGGCGATGACGGTTGTTGGTGCAATCTGACCAGCCTCGCGGTCATTATGTGGTGCTCCGGCTTGTGATCGGAGGTATGTGTTAGTTGGCGCATCATAGCTGTATGCGCTGTTGTAGGCGGGCCCGCTAATTGAAACAGCGATCTGTGTTGCATTGGGTGTTTTTGACGGAGCTGGATCTTTGCGCGCAAACCCAGCTATTTCTGATTCGTTGTAGCCTTTTGCTTTATTTAAAGCATCTAAGCGTTCAAAATTAGTGTAGACGTTATGAGGGGCGTACCTATCAGACGCGCGCCAATACGTACTGGCATTAAAAAACTGATCTATGTCACGGTATCGTCCGCTGCGAATCTCATCAAGTGCAAATTTGCTGCCGCCCACATGCGCGACGCTTGCCTGGAACGGCGCTAGCCAGTCGACGTAGTACATGCGCAGGCTACGGACCGGGCCAATAAGGGCGGGTTTTTCTTGCTGGTAAAGTGCTAGGAACCTTGTGACGCCGCCTTCTGCAATAGCCTCGAACACCACTCCGGATGACTTAAGTCCCGATTGAGGGCGGGCGTCGGGACTGTTCTCTATCATGATGGCCGTTGCGGGCTTTTTTGTTGTAGCTTGGTCGGGGACTTCCAGGCCGGTAAGTGGCGAATAGTATTTGACCGGCGGAGCGACTTTTTTAACGACAATAGGAACAGACTGATTGACGGGTGCGGGTTTTTTGTAGAATAAAACGGCAGATACGCCAGCTGCAGTCAACAGAACGATTACAGCGGCAATCGCATAGGTTGCAGTGTGGTGACGATGGATCCACGGTCCGATCGCCGAAAATAGTTTTGGCGTTTTTAGTTTGATCATAGCTTAAGCACTATTGTAGCAAACTTAAAAGTATTTAGGCAGTTTTTATAGCAGATTCAAGGCGTGCAAGCGTTTGTTCTTTGCCGAGTGCAGCTAGTGTGTCAGGGAGCGCTGGACTAAACGGCGCCCACGACACAGCGAGTCGAACAAGGCTGAAAAGGATGCCTGGTTTTTGCTGGGTGTCTTCGAGTAGCTGATTAAGTGCTGCCTGTATATCGTCGGGGGTAAAGTTAGTGTTTTTAAAGGCGGTGATCGTTTTTTCGATAAGGGCTACTTGCTCTTGCCTATCGAGTTTGCGTAGCTGCTTATTGTCGTCTGCCATTGTCCAGTCAGGAGTTGGTTCTGCGAAGAAATAATCGCTAATAATTGGAAGATCTGCGAGCGTTTTAAGACGGTCTTGTACGAGAGAAAGAATATGACGTTTGTATGATTCGTCGGCGCCGTTTGCAGACGCTGGCCAAAAATCAGTAACGCGCTGATAAAGGTCGTCGAGCGAAAGCAATCGTATGTGTTGCCCGTTGAGCCAAAGCAGTCGCTGCTCGTCAAAGCGCGCAGGTGATTTTTGCACACGATTAAGACTAAACTTTTGTATTAGTTCGGCGCGCGTAAATACTTCTTGTTCCGTACCATCGTTCCAGCCAAGTGTCGCTAAGAAGTTCATCATTGCCTCGGGTAGATATCCTTCTTTGCCGTATTCGAGGATGTCTTTGGCGCCGTCTCGTTTGCCTAACTTCTTTTTGCCGTCCATTGCCATAACGTATGGTAATGTCCCAAGAATTGGTCGTTCGATGCCAAGCGCGTCGTAGAGATTGAGGAACTTAGGGGTGCTACTGATGAATTCCTGGCTGCGAAGAACGTGAGTGATGTTCATTAACATGTCATCAATGATGTGACAAAAATTGTATGTCGGGAAGCCATCAGATTTGATAAGAATAAAATCGTCGATTGCCTCGGGACCAGTCGAAAGATCACCCATGACGGCGTCGTGCCATTTGTATGGCTGAGGGTCTGATTTGAATCGTAGTGGCTGTGTGCCATCCCAGACTGGTGGGTTCTCTGGACGATAATCTCTATAAAGAAACGGTTTTTTGTTCGCTTTTGCGCTATCGCGAAACGCTTCAAGTTCTTCTTTGGTGTAAGGATCGGCGTATGCTCGGCCCTTTTCGATAAGTTTTTGTGCCCATTCCTGATAAATCGGTAGTCGCTCGGACTGTAGATAGGGGCCAAAGTCGCCACCCTTATCGATGCCTTCTTGCCATTCTATGCCAAGCCAGCGCAGGCTGTCTGCGATTTGAATGGCACTGCCCTCTACTTCTCGGACTTTATCGGTATCTTCGATACGAAGGATGAAAGTTCCTGATGATTGTTGCGCGATGAACCACGCAAACAGTGCGGTTCGAACGCCACCAACGTGCATAAAACCGGTAGGACTTGGAGCAAAACGAGTACGAATATTAGACATAACTACTCTTTATTCTAACAGATGTACGGCTGAAATAACAGATATGCTAGATCAGGCTGGTAGCAATACGGCGAATCTGTTCGCTAGAAAGTGGCGCGTCGCCTTCGATAGTATACAGAATGCCTCCATTAACCCATGCCGCACTATTGCCGTAGGTGTAGATAGTCAGGCCACGTTCAGTGTATGGAATGTAGCTGGCGCCGGCGCGAGGTGAAACGTAGTTATCAAGAACTGCTGCAGAATCCCAGTTGCTCTTAGTTTGGTTAATAGCAAATGACTGTGGTCCGCCGTTAGAGGCAAATTTCATAGTGACTTTACCCTCGCTGTAGCCGACAGTTCCGTTCAAGCTATAGCCGTCTGGCTTGTAATTAGGGTACGATGCGCTAATGCCCGCTTGGGCTGCTGCAACTCGTACAGAAATACTTGGCATATTGAGATATGTTAAGTAGCCGCCCATTAAAACGAGTGCGATAGACGCAGAAACGATGCTAATAGCACGAGGACGCCTTTTTAGGATGTGACTTTTAGGCTGACGGTGATTGACATTAGTATTCTGTACCGCATTATGAATAGCAGACTGTTTAATTTCGTGAGACGTCTGAGGTTTGACTGGTTTTGGAACTCGAGGTGCTTCCGTCTTTGCCTTGCTCATTGCATGGGCTTTAACGACATGAGGATGAGAAACTGGTCCGATGTCCATAATAGGCTTGGCTGCTTTTATCGGATGAGGCGCGAACTTAGATATATGTTTGACGGCAGTGGGAGTTGGTCGATGCGCTGTGAGTGTAGGGTTGCGACGAGGTGTGATTTGTTGAGTCGCAGCAGGTGCTGGTGCTGGTGCAGCGGCTGGCTGCGGTCGTTTGATGGTCTTGCGGTTAAGTGTATGAGATCGTCCTGGACGAGCATGTACCGAAACGGCGTGAGTCGTTGCCCGGTGAGATGCAGGTGTGGTTGGCGTATGTTTGGGCGTGACAGGTATGCCAGGCGTATCAACAGCTAACCCAGAATGAGCATCGTAGTGACGTCCATTTATGCTGATTGTTTGTTTTTCGCTCATCCCTATTCCCCTTGCGGTGATTACCGCTATTCTAAACACGCTCATGTTTTCACGGCTGTTACTAATATCTTAGGCAGTATCGTCCATTTTTGCAAGCACTTTTTCAGGTAACTGGGGTATACTATAAAATATGTATCGTCCAACAACAAAACGCCGTCAAGTTATCGTGCGGACGCTCGTCTATGCGTTCATGACTTTATCGGTACTCACTATCGTCACTGTATTAATGCTTGTTATTCTAGGGTATTCTTTTAATCGCCAGGACGGACGACTAGAACAAGGTGGACTGCTACAGTTCTCTAGTACACCAAGTGGCGCTACGGTCACGCTAGATGGTGTCCAGACGACATCGCGTACCCCGAGCAAGGCAAGCGTCGAAGCTAAGAGCCACCATGTTCAAATGGATCTAAAGAATTACCGGTCTTGGCGAAAAACAATTAACGTCCAAGCCGGTGGTATTGGGTGGCTTAGTTATGCACGATTCGTCCCTAACGAAGTAAAAGTTGAGCAAATGCGAACGTATTCTCATGTTGCAGCCAGTCTGCCGTCAACTGATCGAAAGTGGATTGTCGTCCAGGAAGATTTGGCAAGTTCAACTCTTGGGTTGGTAAATATAGAATCTAATGCTCCTAAATATAGCGAGATCACTATTCCCGAATCTATCATTACTCCGGCGACTGCGGCTGCCCCGCAAGTATTTTCTGTGCAACTATGGAACAGAAATAGCGATAAACTACTCATAAAGCATACCTATGACACCGACAAATCAGAATGGTTGCTGGTTGATCGTTCCAACCCTGCTGAGTCAGTCAACATTACCTCGTCGTTTGGTATCAACGCAGTAGATATAAAATTCGGCGAGCGCAATGGTAGCGACGCGTATGCACTGATCGATGACGGAACAGTGCGGCGTCTGGATTTTGGCGGCAAAACACTTTCAGGCCCTCTTGTCGATAATGTCGAAGAATTCTCGGTATATAAAAACGATACCGTGCTCTATGTTACTAAACCTGATGCTACTGAGTTGAATCAAAAGCATGTTGGGTACCGCGAAGCAGCAATGAATGAAGCGCAGACGCTATTTTCATACCCGGCGGACACTGCAAATGTGCACGTGGCACTCGGCGAGTATTATGGCAAGAATTATGTAGGCGTCACACATGGCACAACCATGCAAGTATTTGTCGGGACTTTGCCTCAAAAAACTACGAAAGCTAACCTGTCGCAGCTTTCGAAAGTTGAATTACCAAGCGCGCCACAACGTCTAACTATTGGAGAAAACGGCCGATTGGTGGTTGCAGAGATGGCTGATGGATTTGCGACGTATGACATAGAGCTTGAGAAGGCGGACGTGACATTGTTTACAAAACCGGCAACGAGTTCTCGACCACTGGTGTGGATTGATGATTATATGATCGCAAATGACCGCGCAAACATGATTCGGTTCTATGACTTTGACGGCGCAAACCAGCAAGATGTTATGCCGGTTATCGAAGGCCAGGCAATCACACTGACTGGTAACGAGAAGTACATTTATGGATTTGCCGCTACTGATAACGGCGTATCGTTAAATCGTGGCCAGCTTGTTGTAAACAACTAACTAGCTAACTATTCCTTGCAGATCTACCTGGCGCCAAATATCTTTTCGAATGCACTCGGACCGTTGCCTGGCATCGATGAGTCACCTGTACCTGTAGCTGATGTAGGTACTGCTTTTGTTGGATCGGGAGATACCTGCTCTGCGGTAACGAGCAGTCGCTTATCGGCAGTACCTAGTGGCCAGCAAGTGATAAGTGTTAGTACGGGCTGCTCGGTCGGGTAAGTTAACTTACTGACTTCGCTCGGTTTGACGATTTCTTTTTTGGTTATCGTATAGGTGTAACGGACGCTTTCATAGTTAGCGTAGATTGTGTCGCCTTCTTGGAGTTTTTCAAGTTGCGCAAAGACGAATTTATAATCACCCGGCTCAAATAGATCATTGCTAGAGTGACCAGAAATTACCGTATTGCCGATTTGACCCGGAACGCTATTTGCGCCAGGTATTGCAAAGTGAGCAACGCCTTTTTCCATTGCGGCCATTTGTGAATCGTGTTTATTTGAAATCCCGTACATGACAGGAACGTCAACATTAATTTTAGGTATGATGAGACGTGGGTCGGGGCCGATCTGAGCGTTTGCCGTTGGATCAACGACTATATTCTGCGGATCAATCGTTCCAGGGCTGACATAGGCCTGTACGGTGCCGATAAGCACGCTATTGTACTGCAGGAATACGAATATGACGAGTACGAGTGCCGCAGCGCTAATAGGAATGAAGTGACGACTTTTTCGTACCTTTTGGGCATTAGATTTTACTTTATCCTGAATTTTACTGCGTAGTTCGTCTACAGCGGCCTGATTGGCGATGTGCGGAGCTGGCTGTACTGGCAGGGATTGATTAGCTCCACTGTTCTTTTGACGTTCTTCGGTGATGATCCGATGTGCGTGACCGGTGTAGTAATGCTGGTAATATTTCTGATAATATTCTTGCCATGCGTTATGATACTGCGCCCAGGCTTCTTTTGATGAAGATGCTGCCGGTGCGACAGGTTCGGCCGCCTTTACGGGGGTGGGCTGAGTGACGGCTTGAGGAGTCGCTGCAGGTGCGGTTGGCGTTCCGACAGGGGTTGAAGCGTCTTTTTGGCTATATAGCGCATCAAGCTGGCCGCGAACAACGTTAATAGCTGCATCACGCGCAGGGATGGAAATATCACGTGCTGGAGTTGCCTTTTGGCTATTAGTATTATCTTGAGGGCGCATATCTATAGATTCCTATTACATTTTATTATACAATACATAGCGAACCTTTTGTAAGTGCGGTTATGTAAATGCTTATAAAAGAATGTTTCAGCGACAGTATTTGTCGCGGTAATGAAATTCAAAGTTCAATTTTTTAACAACTTGTGCCGCGGTGGTGGAATTTGGTAGACACGCCAGACTCAAAATCTTGTGAGCATTAGCTCGTACCGGTTCAAGTCCGGTCCGCGGTACCAGTGGTTAAAAAATGACTTTATTTATAAAAAACAGGCAGAGGTGTGCCAGGATTCATGGCGCACTGCTGCTTGATGTCTTTATCGAACGCTACAAGTGTCTGATTGAGGTACGCTTGCTCTCCCTCGGTAAGTTCGCGTGGTTCATGTTGCGCGACGAGCAATCGGGCTAAGCGAAAATCATTTGATGAATCATAGTCATTCATGTATAGCGTAAATCCGTTCTCGGGGTCGATATTAGGTTTGGATTGACTGCCTCGGGATGTTTTGATTTGCACGGGTACAGTAAAAGATCGCTTCTCTTTGTCGTCTGCGTAGAAATATATCATGTCTGTTTTTTGCCGTAAATCACCATAGGTCCGCGCCGGAAGCGCAAGTTTGCTTGGTGCCTGGGAATAGTTAGCCAGCGCCATGACAACTGATTCACTCATCGCTCCTCGAAGCTGATTTATCTCACCTGCGAACCTATTCTCGTATAGACGCGTATCGATATCTTTGTTGCGAGAGACGGCGACATCTTGATCGTCGTAAAGGTTATCAATGGTTGCCAATATCAACTCGACAACTCCAATATTTTTACCTGCTGCCCCGTTAACTAATTTTCTGCGGTAATCAAAATGGTCGTATGCCATAAACGCTAAATCGGCCTGCATTCGCTCGTCGATCATCTCGGCTTGCATTGCTAAACGAAAATAGTCGTTCCATGATCCCCTGCCGCTTTTATTTGATTCGCTCAGTCCGTGCATCGCTTGCATAAAAATAGCATTAACATTCTGCGTAAGTTCGTCGCGACTGGAAATGTTAGTTTGGAGTTCGCTGTCTTTATATTGATATAAGAGGTTTTTTAACTCGAGGATCTGCGTATCAAGTGTGACACTTGCCTTTACGAGAGTATTCCCATCTTTGTATGCCTTTTCGTACATTTGACGATCATCATCAAAAATCCTTGGTGTATTTCTGAGAGATCGTTCGCTGTTAGTCATGATGAATATTTTAACACTTTAGTGTATTCAGAACAATTTTATGACATAAGACTGGCAGTAACTGCCTCAAGTGGTTTGGATGGATTCCATAGCCAATACGCCGTCGCTCGCGTTGCGACCGTTCCCTTCCAGATAGCCATAGGGTTTTCCCAGACGGTAGTGGTCACCTGGCCACCGTGCGCGACAATTAACTGACCTTGATGAAATGTTGCAACCGTTACGCCGTAGGTAATCGTAAATTTATGTAACGTTTCGACGAGTTGTTGTAACTGCATGCTAAAGGTTAACATTTTTGGATAGTACACTGTTTTGAACAGCGTTTGCAGCTGCGCAAATGATACGACTAGCAGCGTGTCTGGTCGATCGACGACGACATCGAGGGCTTGTTTTAATAAATCGAACGAATCACGGGTAATCGTTAACTGTCCTGTATAGTCACGGATAAAATCATCGTATAATATCGCCGTTTCGCTGTTTCGTCCAGCATCGCCGATGAGTAAGATACTCGTAGCCCACTGCCCAACGGTGTGCATGTCAGGCGTAGCTTCGCGCGACAGACTGCCGGACGGATTGGTGGCGGCAAAATGCGCATCGGTCATAGTGGGAGGAATTGTTTTACGGAGCGCATCGGGTAGTAGTACACGTACCTGTCCTATGCCCGCATCCATGGCAATTGAATACGCCTCGCCTACTGCCGCAAAACCTAATTTGTTGCCACCAATAATACCTAATTTACCGGCTCTTGACGCGACTTCGGGTTTGTTCCATTCGATGTCGGGAAACAAAGGCTTGGCAGGATCCTGCTTTTGCCAATAGCTATACATCTCCATGTGACTGCTCCAAGTTATTATTCATATAAGTAGTATATCACCCCAATGAAAACGCCACCCAGTGACCGAATGACGTTTTCATCTTTCGGTGTAGGTGGCTTAACTCTTCTGGTTAACTTGTGAACTGCTTGAGCAGCTCGTCAATCTTGAACTGTGCTTCGGCCTGTTCTGCCTCTCTGATCAAGCGTTTGTGCTTGTTCTTTTCGCGCAGTTCGGTGACGTACGACGGCTCTTCACGATCGAGCAACAGTGTGTGGATTTTTTTCGCAGCGATCCGGATAGGGCCGTCGAGCACTTGAAGTACCTTGTAGCCGCTCGGTGCTGCGCGCGACAGCTCGATAGCTTCGCCGTGTTCCTCCCAGAATGTCTCCAGGACTTCTGCGATCTGCTTTCCGAGCTCCGTGTGGCCGAGTAGTTCATTGTAGAGCCACTGGTCGTACGGACTGTCATCGGAGTTTTCAGTGAGCCGGTCGCGTCGTCGAAGTGCACTGCGCAGAGGGTTGGATCTGCTGAGGTAATCGCTATACGATAACACCTCGATACCAGACACATCTGCCGCTTCGAGTCGACGTTCGGCACGGGCAAACTCCACGCTCTCGACGTACAGACGCAGCGCGATAATGAGGCCTGTAGCCCAGATAGCCGCGAATCCCCATATTGCCACGTCTTCACTTGTGAAGCCTGAGACAATATAGCCGACCGTGAGGCTTGCCAGAATGACCGACAGGAAAAGCTGCAGGTTATTCGCTGACGTTTTGAACTTACTGCCTTCGCGTCGCAAATGGTCTACTGCCTGTTTGCTGTGTTCGCCCGGAATGTATATCGTTCGGCCTGAATCGCGGACTTGGGTGTCACTGACGTACGTTGTCGTGTGTAGCACTATGCTCCCAGATGTAAGAGTATACAACCCCGATTGGAGTTGCGTACGGTACTATAACACAATATTCTTTAAACTTCAATACTGACAGGGCAATGATCAGATCCCATGATTTCTGGATGAATTCGTGGATTCTTGATTCGGTCTGCAATCGACGCTGACGCCAAGAAATAATCGATCCGCCATCCTATATTGCGAGCACGTGCATTTGCCCAGTGTGTCCACCAGGTGTACGCCCCTACTTCGTCGGGATGAGCTGCGCGGTAAGTGTCGACAAATCCTGCAGCGAGTATTTTATCAAATCCAGACCGTTCTTCGTCGGTAAAGCCATGCTTGCCGACGTTTGGTTTTGGATTTGCTAGGTCGATTTCGCTATGAGCAACGTTCAGATCTCCGCAAAATATAACGGGTTTTGTTTCGGCTCGACGGGCAACGTACGCCAAAAATGCTGGATCCCATCGTTCGCTACGAAGGGCTAGCCGTGACAAATCACCTTTGCTGTTTGGTGTGTAGACGGTAATCAAATAGAAATCATCATACTCAGCAGTCATTACTCGGCCTTCACCGGTAACGTCGCCGTATTGATCGGATTCGAGTTTATACTCGCTAATCAGTTCGTCTGGAAGTCCGTAATACACATTCAACGGATCGGTTTTGCTCCAGATGGCCGTGCCACTATAGCCTTTTTTGGTGGCGCTATGCCAGAATTTATTATATTCGGGAAATGCTAGGTCGAGTTGTGACTCATGGGCTTTTGTTTCCTGAAAGCAAATAATATCAGGATCTTCAGAGGTAATAAAATTATCGAGCGCGCCTTTGTTAGCGACGGCACGAATGCCGTTAACGTTCCAGGAATAAATCTTCATGTAATTAGTATAACAGTTATTGACATAGTGATATTTAGTTGTATAATAAGCGAGTCCCTACAGCGAAAGGCATATGAGAGCATATGTTGCAGGTATCAGATACAAATGTAGCAGAACTGATGAATCATCTCGATCAAGCGCTACCTCCGTCAGCCAGAGGAAACCGCAGTGGTCGCATCAGTATGGAAATTCATTTTGCTGCAACTGATGGCACGCTCTATACCTTGCCCAGGGCAACCGAGACGGTATGGTACAGAGACCACGACGCCAAAAAATCACGGCAGCGCGCATACAAGCTGGTGACGTGGTTTTTGTCAAACGAACACCTGCAGTTCACTGTCTGGAGCAACGGTAAAGTGACCAAGAAGCCTCTCAACGGCCTTCGCAGTCAGCACACCAGCCTCAGGCCGAAGTCGCTAGGAGCATTTGGTTGATAGGGATGGCCCGGACATTACGTCCGGGCCATTATCATACCTACGAGTATTTTATTTGACGATTTGCTTCGCGCTCTTGATCGCGTCGCTTTAATGTTTCGCGCTTATCATAGTTCTTTTTGCCCTTACCGAGTGCGATAACGAGTTTAATGTAGCGTCCTTTAGTCATTAATTTTGTCGGAACGATAGACATGCCTTCCTTTTTACGGATAGCGAGCGTGTCGATCTGTTTACGTTTAGCAAGTAATTTTCGAGGCTCTGTGTCGATTGACCGCGCGCCCGGTTCGCCCTTTTGCTGTAATTTTATGCTAAAACTAGCGTTATTTAGCCATAATTCGTTATTACGAATCGTCACAAACGACCCCTTTAGCTGGATATGTCCGTCACGGGCTGCACGAACCTCTGGACCTGTCAGGCTAAGGCCGACAACAAGTTCGTCCTCTAATTCATAATCAAACCTCGCCCTACGATTAAGGACGGCCGAGGGTGCTACTTTTACCTTCTTTTTTTGTGCCATGATGTATCATTATAACAGATTGATTAATTGCATAAATATGTAAAGTATGTTATAATAAAAATATAAGTCAGTGCAGACCGCGCTGACCCGTTCATTGAGGAGAAAAACATGCAGGTCTTTTGGTACTGGGTGGTGCTTTCTGCCGTAGCGTACATGATGTATTTTGTCGCGTACGTGTTCGAGTCTCGCGTTCCTTTCCGGGACGTGCCACTCTGGAAGCACCAGTCTCGGGCATTTTTCCCGGGAGACATAGGTCTCTCGCTATTTATTGCCGTTGCAGCACCGTTTCAGATGCGGAGCGTCTGGCTGCTGATCGGTGGAATTGTGCTCGCTGTCGTCGCGTTCTTCGTCGTACGGCATGTCACCTATTCGCCGAATAGCTACACCAAGCAGGCATGGAAATCGCCGTCCAAACTGTGGCACGATTTCGTTGTCTGTTCGGTGTATGGGTTCCTTGCGGTGACCATGTGTGTTCCCTTTTATTTCTCCAGCTGGAGCGATAACTGGAATCTCAAATTGTTGGGTCTCGCGGGACTAAGTGTCTGGTTGATAGGTGCGGCTGCCGATGAAATGGGGACTAACGTCCCGAGTCACTGGCAGCACCCAACCCGATACTGGCCCATCTGGAACAAGCCAGCTGACGGCCCTCAATCCTGGTGAACGGTTATGCCCGATTACTCGCTGCGAAAGCGACGAGTAATCGGGCATCATTTATTTGTTGATGAATTCGCGAATAAGTGTTTCACCTAACTCGATATTTTTCACAAGCGGATGATGACCTGTTTCGATATGTGTCAGCGTGACGTTTTGCGGTAGCTCAACATCCCTGAGGTTCTGTTGATACACCGTCCGGTCGTACCGACCATTAACAAACAACACCGGTACCGATGTATTGCCTAGGTCTGAAAGTAACGACGACTGACCTAAGATATGCTGGTACGATCCTTTTCTGGCATGTTTTGACATGCTGATTGTATCGGCAAAGTTAATCGCTGGACGATGTTTTGTCTTTGTGTGCGGAATGCGGTTAAGCGCCTGCCAATGTCCTTCGCTTGTCGGCGAAGACAGAAGTGTTTTAGTACGACGGCGGGATGATTTATGGATGCTTTCTAGCTGCGCGATATCGGTAAAAACCGGCGGATTAAACAAGAGTAATGTACTGACTTTGGCTGGAAAAGTAACGCTATAGCGAAGGGCTATGAGCGCACCCATTGAATGCCCTAATAGTACAAACGGCTGCGTTATGTTGAGTGAAACGAGTGTCGCATTGATAGCGGCTATCTGCTGTTCGTAGGTGTAGGTACCACGCGGTTTTGGTGACAATCCGAACCCTAATAGGTCGAGGCAAATGACCGTGTGCGTCGCGGCGAGTTTTTGCTGAATATGTTTAAAGTAGTGGGACGACGAAAGGTACCCGTGAATCATAACGATAACGTTGCCGTGACCTTGCCTGTGGCTGTAGAGGATTGGTGGTTTGGTCATGTCACTATTTTATCACTGCACGGCGTCACCATGTTCCTCTCGCTCGGATGCTATAGGTTTGCTATACTGGAAAACATGTATAAACGCGTCCTACTAAAACTTTCTGGTGAACAATTACAAGGTAAATTCGATGGCGGCTTTGATGCCGAACGAGCAGCGTGGATTGCCCACGAAATTAAAAAAGCGGCCGATGCTGGCACTGAAATCGTCGTGATGGTCGGTGGTGGTAATTACGCCCGAGGTACTCAATTAGCTGGTGGTGGCGTCCGTCGTGTGACTGCTGATAATATAGGCATGATGGCAACGATTATGAACGCAGTGGCGCTCGCAGACGTATTTGTGTCCGAAGGGCTTGATGCGCGAGCACTAACAAACGTAAAGACAGACCAAGTCGCCGATCAGTTTACTCATCGCCGTGCACTGTCTCACCTAGAGAAAGGCCGAGTCGTTATTGTTGCTGGTGGTATCGGACGTCCGTATCTGACAACTGACACCGCTGCAGTGAGCCTGGCGTTAGAGATGGACTGTGACGTTATTCTAAAAGCGACAAAAGTCGATGGCGTCTACGACAAAGACCCTGCTCAGTACGATGATGCGAAGCGGTTTGACACTCTTGCATTGCAACAAGCCGTTGAACAGCCAGACATTAAAGTGATGGACAAAGCGGCAATTGCGCTTGCTGCCGATCACGATCAGTCAATTGTTGTTCTAAAGTTACTTGAAGAAAATAACATTGCCCGCGCTGTAGCTGGCGAATCTGTCGGTACGACAATCTCGGCTTAATCGCCCTGTCTTATTTGTATATAGCGTCGCCCCCTCTATGCGGCAGCTCTTTTGTTGATGAGATTTAGTCGAAGGGATGCTTGCGCAGCTTGATTGTTATTGACTATTATGGTATAATGATAGTAGTACCTTAATATACACACTCACCTTTGAAAGGGGTGGAGTACCATGGACGGCTTTTTGATGGTCTTGAAATGGATCGGACTGGGGTTGCTTGGCATATTTGCCGGAGCGATCGGACTGCTCGTCAGTGATGCAGTGCGTCGCCGGGCTTTATGGAAGTCAACCGTTCGGTGTACGCTTACCGCTGCTGTAAACGATCAGGTGTCGGACACGTTGATCGTGTACGTGCCTGGAATATTGGCCGACGGAGTGAAGTCGAGCGACCCCGTACGGGCGGCTTGGCTGAAATTCGGCGACGTCATGCACGTCAGCTATGTCGGCAATCGTTTCGACGGCAGCGTTGTGGCAAACCACATCGCGCGTGATATCGTCACCCTGCACAACAGTCTGAATACCCCGCACAGGCGTATCGTGTTCATTCTGAGCTCGATGGGCGGCATGCTGGGTCTGGATGTTCTGGAGAAGCTCGACCATATGAGGTATCCGATCACCGATCGGCGTCTTGTGCTAGTCGACGCACCCAGCGGATCGCAGGACATGCTCAGTGGTGGAAACATTTTCGCACCATTGATGCGTGTCCTGCCGTTTGGTCCGGTCTACAACGTGCTGCTCGCTCCGCTCAAGCGCAAGATGCTCTTGCCACCGAAGGACGACAGTATCGAAGATCATCTAGACAAAGAACTGGTCAAAAAAACGGCACTCGAGAACATGGATGAATTCCCTGTCTCGGTGTGGCGCGACCAGTTGGTGTACATGGCTACCTACTTTTTCGACCGCGAAAAACTGGCATACCCTGCCATTTACCTGCGGTGCGACGAAGACAATGTCACCGTCAAGCAGCCACAAGCCGCGCAGACGTGGAGCACGATATTCGAGAACATGAAAATCGTTCCCGTAGCATCGCCGCACTGTGCGTACGCTGAACGTCAGCGCAGCTGGCAAAAGGTATTTACCATGGCACTGGACGACTTGCTCGTCCGAAGGTGAACTATCTGTATTAAGGCACTAGCCCCTGTTAACGCAGGGGCTTTTGCTTTACTTAACGAGTGTATGTATAGATTCTAGAAGGGTTTTAGCTGACTTATTCCAGTCGAACCGGTCGATATGACGCCGACCATTAGCAATCAGCGTCTCGACAGTGTCCGTCGAATCGAGTTCTTTAACACGGTCAGCAAACTCTCGTGGTTTGTTGGCGCCAAAATACAGCGCTCCGTCACCCGCAACTTCATGAAAAATCGGTAGATCACTGACAATCGCAGGTACGCCAAGCGCGAGTGCTTCAGCAAGCGGCAATCCGTATCCCTCGTCGCGACTAGCACTTACCATGGCCGCATCATCGGCAAGTATTTGTGCGTATTCTTTGTCGGTGACGCCGCTATGAAATACAACGTGTGCGTCTTTTGGAATGCATTTTTGTAGCTCTGCCTTGCGTTCGGGTCTGATCCGGCTAAGCAGATGGAGTGTCCGACCAGGCAGGAATTCCATACCTGCAATTAATGCTTCGACGTTCTTGTAGCGCATGAATGACCCCATATATACCAAGTTTTTTGGTGATTTGTTGATGGCTATTGGTGCGTCCAGGTATTTTGCTAGGTCTTGGGGTGCATTTGGAACGACAATCACGGGTCGTTTCGTTAGTCGTACCTTTTCAAAGTCTTGTTTGCTAGTGTGACTGACCGTTGCAACGATATCGGCAGAGTTGAGGGTTATTCTTTGGGGTACATACGTCATGTGGTACGTTCGCCATCCTAGGCGGATTATTCGGTTCAGCGCTGGCGGCGGGGTGCGATGACGATAATAGATCATGTCATGCAGCGTAAGAATTAGCTTGAATTTGCGTCCTGCGGTCCCCATTGTTTGCATAGGACTAAACACGACGTCTGGTGCGTGTCTGTTGAGTATTATCGCCGTCAAAGGTTCTTTTCCCGATGTCGGTGAGTGGATTAGGATCGTTTTTGCGTGTGGAGGTAAAAACGCAACTTGCGCAGGATCACAAATAATAAACGTAACTGGTGTCAGTGCAGCAAGTGCCTTGCCTAGTTCAGTACTATAGCGGCTAATACCGTCGTGAAAATCCGTACGGATATAACGGGCGTCAAACATTATTTTCATCTTAAAATGATTATACCACTCATGGTTCATGGTATGTCTGATTTTAAAGTGGTATAATCATAAATATATGAAAATTCTCATTGCAGCCGACCTGCACTGGCCCACTATTAACGGCGTTGCGACATTTAGTCGTAACCTCGCAAAAGGGCTTAGTGATCGTGGTCATGAAGTACTCGTAATCGCCCCAAGTCAAACAGGTAAAAGTTATGAAGAATACGACGGAAATTATTTGATCAAACGAACCCGATCAGTGCCCTTTCCGTTTTATCAAAATTTCAGAATCTCCCCTACTCCGCAGATGGAGGTGCGCAAGATTATTCGTGAGTTTCAGCCAGATGTTATCCATATTCAAATGGCGATGTTCCTAGGACTAGGGGCAAGGACGTACGCGCTTAAATATAATATTCCGCTTATAGCAACTAATCACGCCATGCCAGAAAACCTCATGGACAACATACGCCTGCTTGCGCCTATCTCAAAGCCAATTCAGTACCTGATGGTTGAATACGGTGCGCGTTTCCATTCAAAAGTCGACTACATTACTTTGCCGACTCGTTCTGCGATCGATATGTTTGGCGAAGATAGAGTTTCAGTCCCTGTCGAACCTGTTAGTAACGGCATTAACCTGAGTAAATTCCAGCCAACAAAACCCGACGATGAGATCTACGAGAAGTTCAATCTGCCAAAAGATAAAGATATTATTACCTATATCGGACGACTTGACGCAGAAAAGCACGTTCCAGTGCTAATAAAAGCGTTTACAAAGATCATTGCCGATAATCGGCATCTGTTAATAGTTGGCGACGGTACCGACGCAGAGCATCTACGCAACATCGTATTATCGACTGGTATTGCCGGTCATGTCACGTTTACTGGGCGAGTGTCTGACGACGAGATTGTACAGCTGCACAAAGTCGGTAAAATCTTCTGCGTTCCCTCTCCGGCAGAGCTGCAATGTATCGCACTACTCGAAGCTATGGCAAGTGGTAAACCAGCGGTCGCGGTTGATGCGGGTGCGTTAAGCGAACTTTGCCAAGACGGCGTTAATGGCATACTCTGCGAAAAAGATAACGTCGAAGAAATCGCGGACGCACTCGAAACGATGCTGAGCGATAAAAAACTTCATGCGAAATATGCAAAAGCGAGCCTTGCAATTGCCAAGACTCACGATATTTCACATACGCTTACGCGGTTCGAAGAGATTTACGCGCAGGTTATCGCGACAAAAACTCCTGTATTGCCGCAGCGGCTTCTTTAGGCTTTTCATAGTGGACAATGTGACCTACGTTGTCCACCTCTATCAATGTCGCATCGGCAAGGTCGCGCGCTAGTAGTCGCTGGCCTTTAATCGGTGCGATATCGTCTTTTTTACCTGCCACCATCAATACTGGCAGTTTGACCTCATGTAGATAATCCCTGATTGTCGTCGTCGATGATGATACGTACGCCTCAAGTAGTGTTTTGCGGTCACTAAATTGTTTCATATACGTAACATGATTCCAGTGAATCCATTTACGCAGTTCTTTGTCGCGCGTTTTGGTCATCGTGGCGCTCCCAATAAGAAATAGTTGTTTGTTGCGCAATATTCGCATGCCGATTTTTTCGGGCAAGATTCGTCCTGCTAAGTGATGATATGCGATGCCAGGAGCGATTTTTACTGCGCCAAAGCCTTCTGTAGGTCGGGTTGCGATAGGGTTAACAAAGACAGCCCGCGGCGTAACGTTAGGCCTTGTGGCGATCATGTCTGCAACGATGATCGACCCCATTGAGTGACCGAATAATATCGGTGATTTTAATTTGAGCGTATCGATCAGCTCAAGCATGAGCGTCGCATAGTTTTGCACGGTATGGGTAAGGTTTTTCATGGCCGGTGACGCGCCGAATCCTGGCATGTCTGGCACAATAATGCGGAATTCGGGCAATTCAGCAATCAGTTTTTCAAGACCGTGGTGTGTCCCGCGAAACCCATGTACCATGAGGATCGTTTGTGTTGCTTTGGGGTTATATACCCAGTAATGCAGAATTCCCTGTGAAAGGTTGAGTGTTTTTTCGGTCGAAGTCATAGAATTTATTATAGCAAATGAAAAGGCCACCGAAGTGGCTCAAGTTGAAGGTAATTTTCTCACTCCCAGTAACATAACGGACAGTTCGCGCATAGTTATACTATATTATTACTATAAAGCAATAGATGTGCTATACTTAACAGATATGATCGCTGATATTACCGTTACCGAAAAATCATTCGGACCTAAGGTCCTGATGTCTAATATTAAATTCTCTATTGATGATGGAGAAAAAGTAGGCGTTATTGGTCGCAATGGTGTCGGTAAATCTACTCTCTTTGGCATCGTGGCTGGTGTCGATAAAGACTTTTCGGGCGATGTGATTTATAAGCGCGGCACCGTGGTCGTCTCGACAGCGCAGGAACACCACGACATGGGCGATACAACGGTATTGCAATATGTCCTGCAGGGGCTTCCTGAATATCCGCAGCTGTCGCACATCATGGAAACCTACCCAGAGACAATGGGCGACGACATGAAAAAGATCGACGAATATACCAACGCACTGCAACGTTTCGACGACAAAGGCTTTTACCAAATCGAAGAACAGATCGAGCGTGAGTTGGATAGTTTTCAACTGAGTGGTATTGCGCACCGCAAATTCTCTACCCTATCTGGTGGTCAAAAGCGTCTCGTCGAAGTTGTTAAGATTATGCACTCTGACGCTCACCTAGCACTTGTCGACGAACCGACAAACCACATGGACTACATTGCCAAAGACCAATATGTTGAATGGATGAAGACTGCCCGCGAAGCAATGCTCGTGATTACGCACGACCGTGACGTCCTGAACGAAGTCGATCGTATTATCGAGCTAAAAGACGGTGAAAATGTCAGCTACAAAGGTAACTACGATGCTTATTTAAAGCAAAATGCTGTCAGTACTGGTACTCAGATGAATGATTTTGAGATGATCGAAAAGCGCATTGTTAATCTAAAGGCAAAGGTGATTGATTATCAGCGCCTCAAAGAAAAATCACGCAACCCAGGCACGATACAGAAGTTCAAGCGACTCGAAAACGAATCTCGTAAAGAACTCGGCGAATTGCAAGCTAAAGAAAAGCCAACTTTTTGGATTGATAAAGATTCTGCGGCAAACCTTAACTATAAAGTCGCTGCCCAGTACGATAAATTCAAGGCTAAAAACATCCGAATGAACATCAAGAGTGATGAATCACGCAGCAAGCACGTGCTGATCAACATCAAAGGTCTGAGTTTAGGCTACGGCGACACTCCCCTGTTTGACAACATCAATATCGACCTGCGTGAAGGCGAAGCGATGGAGCTGCGTGGCCGTAATGGTGCCGGTAAAACGACCGTTATTAAAGCGATTCTTGGCGACGACAGCATGACAAAATTCTCTGGTGATATTACGCTCGACAAACACATGCGTATTGGCGTGTACGAGCAAGAAGTATCAGAAGCGTACTTTGACTTACCGCTTGGTGTGGCGATTGAGCGAATGTACTTAGACCGAGACCTGTCTATCAGTGAGTCGAAAATTCGTAACCTTCTGAGCAATTATCTGTTCAACGAAGGTGATGCCAACATTCCTCTTGCAAAACTTTCTGGTGGTCAAAAAGCCCGGTTCCAGCTGATTAGCATGCTTGCCGACGACCCACAGCTGCTTATTCTTGACGAACCAACAAACCACCTTGACCTTCCGTCTATTGAAGAATTAGAGACGGCACTCGAAAAATATTCTGGTGCTGTGCTGTATGTTAGTCACGATGGCTACTTCCGTAAATCTCTTGGCGGTGACGTCGTGCATGTCGGCCGCGTCTAGATTGTCGTTGAACTTGTAATTTGGTGATAAAAATAAAGCAACCCTAGAGAGGGTTGCTTTATATATGGTGCCGTAATTTAGGCGGTTACTGGTTCGATGTTGTGCGCTTTAATTGCACCCTGAATCTTTGGACGATCAAACCCAAGAACGATATCGCCAGCAATGTCAGTCACAGGAACGCCCTGAAAATTACCACCGACTTTACCCATTAGTTCTTCGTATGCTTCTTTGTCGGCTTCGATGTCTTTGGCGACATAGGGAATGCCGAGTTTATCAAGCCATTGCATTTCGGTATGGCAAAATGCACACCAAGTTGTGCTGTAGATTGTGATTTGTGGATTTGCTGTATCGCTCATGTAGGCACCTCTCTTTATTACTATACTTAGTATATCAAATACTGCTTATTCGTGCAATGGTATAGACAGTAGTATAGAACGATAGGCTGATCACAGCAAGCAATGACCCCCCTATCCGTAACGCTATTGCATAATAAGCATAATTATGATATAATTTTATCATATTGCTGAATACCCGCTTTGGGTATGCTGCAATCGTAGTATTCTCTTGGGCATTGTGCTCAATGAGGCTTGACATCGACAGAAGGAAAATAACATGGTGGATGTTCGCAAGAAGTCCAGCGTTGCTAAGTGCGCTGTTGCTGGTATGGCGTCTGTTGTCGCTTTGGTGACGATTGGCAGTGCGTCGGCACAGGCCGATACACTTCCGGAGTTCCTCCCCGCCCCCCAGGCCGGCGAAACAGTCGCCATTATCGGTGGTACGGGCGATCCGAACGCCGAAGATATGCAGGAGCGTACCGTCGGCAATGGCTGGTTCGATCAGGTAACGAACGTCCTCAGCATCAAAACTCCCGCATCTTTTGGGATTAGCCGGGGTGGCGAATCTGTCCTCCCGATTATCGTCGGGGACGGCGTGTACACCTACAACGGCTCAACGGTCGTTGGTGCGCAGAATGTTGAGCAGGTAATCAACGCGACTGACGGCAAAATCACCTTGGTGACGATGTCTCAGGGCGCAAATGTCGTTTACGATGCGATTTACAACAGCATCAAAAACGGCAGCAAGGACAGCAGTGACATCACTGCTTACCTGTTGGCGCCGCCGCGTTTCGAAAACACCGGCATGGAAAATGTACTTCCCAGTTTCATACCGGGAGGCTACACAAACGGCAATCTCGACTCGGCCGCTACTGGCGATGCAAAGTTGTCCGCGATCTGTGTTGGTGGTGATCCGACGTGCGGGTTCAACCCGTACTCCCTCAGTTCGTACATCTACATCATCCCCGGTTTCCTCCAGATACACTCCAATGAGTATGGAGATATCGGCGAGATGACAGTCGTTCGCGTTCGCGAGGACGGAAACATCACGTACGTGTCCGTCATGATGGACGAAAATCCGTGGGGAGCGTTCCTCCGTGCAAACGGAGTTCCGGTGTCCGAAGAACGGTTCGATAAGGTCATGGACCTTCTCTTGCCGGTCGACGTACCGGGCGAACGTTCAACGATCCACGGCAAGCCGCTGCAGACTCCCCGTGAGCTGCAGGTGGCTTTGTACGAGGCATTGGGATGGCAGGTGCCGGTAACGGCGCCTGACCAGATCGACACACAGGTAGCCGAACAGAGCCCGTCGCCCTACGCGGTGACGATGCCTGTATCGGTTGCAACGGGTGTCGATCCCGAACCGGTTGTCGAGACGCCCGTCTCCGAAACACCCTTGCCGTTCGTGCAGGGGTTCAATCCGGAGCAGGTTTCGTCGACGCTGATTGCTTCATTCGAGGATGCGCTCACCAGTATGGTAGATTCGTCTGCCGGCTCTTGGACGCTGCCACAGAATGTCGCTCCGTCGTCGAATGCCGTCACTCCTTCAGGCGAAAGTCTGAAAGTAACGGATTTGTTCTCGGCGGTTTCGGCCAATGCCGCGCTGTCCCAGCAGACACCCTCAAATGTCTCGCCCATCCAGGTCGAGACGTCTGAGGACGCTGCAGCGTAAATTTTCTTTTCTGTTCGTCAATCTACGAGGCCCCGCCCGTGTTCACTATCCAAGTGATCCGGTCGGGGCCTTTTGACTTATTTGCGGCCGCTTTGTATAGAGGGTTTGCGTGTCAAATACCAGCCGCCATCTAGGTCGGATTTGTAAACAAATAATTCTAAATCAGGCGACAGTAGCATCTGATGTTCGGCTGCATCCTCTGCCTGACGTTTTGTCGGAAAACGTTTTTTGCCAACCTCGCGGTTAACGGGCTGATAGTGTGTATGTTTGGTGTTGTTATTTCGTCTTGGCATGGTTGTGGAAAAATCCTGTTACTGTTATCATACTAAATAGATGAGCACCTCGCCAGACGATAAAGGTGAAATGCCGCCAAAGCCGACGCGATCGCCGGTCATTTTATTGCTCGGTGACATCGGTGATGTAACATGGCGTATGTTCATACCGACGATAGGACTCGCGCTCATAGGGGTCTACCTAGACAGCCAATGGAATAGCGGACCGTGGGCGATGCTTGCGGGAGCGATACTCGGAGGTGCAATTGCTGGATACCTCATTAAACAACAACTACAAAGGGTTACTACGAAATAATGGATAAATTACACATCAGTCTTGCCGCAGAAACTGTCTTTCATGCCGGACCGGTACCTATTACAAATGCGATGATTCTTGGTGCGTTTGGTGTTGTGGTGATGCTTGCTATTCTTTTTTATGCTGCAAATACCCTCAAAAAAGGTAAATATAACCGATTTATCGGCTTGCTGCAATGGGCGTTTGAAGGCTTTTTGACACAAGCCGAAGATATTATTGGCGACAAGCAGACAGCGCGCCGTATCTTCCCGCTTGCTATTACAATGTTCTTTACCGTTCTTATCACCTACTGGGTGGCGGCACTCCCTGGTGTGGGAGTCATCACCTGGAACGGTGTGCCTCTATTCCGTGGACTGCCCGCCGATCTTAACTTTACCTTTGCACTCGCAATCATTACAGTCGTCGCTTCACAGGTATACGCTGTTCGTAAACACGGATTCTTTGGTAATATTGGTCGCTACTTGCGCAATCCATTCAAAGATCCTATTGGCGCGTTCGAAGGTATCCTCGAATTTATCGGTGAATTCTCTCGTCTGGTTGCGCTGAGCTTCCGTTTATTTGGTAACGCATTTGCCGGTGAAGTGCTACTGATGGTCATATTACTACTGACAAGCTACGCTGCTGTTGTTGCGTTGCCACTTGTGATGATATTCGAAATCTTCATCGGATTCATCCAGGCATACGTATTCTTTGTTCTGACGCTTATCTTTACTTCCCTGGCCATTCAGTCACACGGCCACGACGACCACACCGAATCCTCTCTTGATCACTCTCCCGCTGATACTTCTCCGAAGGCAGCAGTGGCAGATTAAGAGAGAGTGATATACAATTTAGGTAATTAATAAAAGGAGTTATAAACATTATGGAAGCATTAGCATTTGGTCTAACCTACGCACTACCTGCACTAGGTGCAGCACTTGGTATCGGTTTTATTGGCGCAGCAGCATTAAACGCACTCGGTCGTAACCCAGAGAAACTAAGCGACATTCGTACATTGATGATTACCGCTATCGTGTTTGCCGACGCGCTTGCAATTATCGGTATCATCGTAGCGTTTATCGCAAAAGCATAGGACTAATCGATGGAATATTACACACAACTAACGGTCATGGCTAGCGCAGCGAGCGAACCAAAAGAAGGCGACATTATGTCTGCTCTTGGTATTGATTGGACGCTACTTGCCATTCAGTTGGTAGCGTTTCTTGTGTTGGTGTGGATTCTAAGCAAGTATGTTTATCCGGTTTTTGTCCGTATTATTGACGAACGCCAAGAAAAAATCGAAGCAAGTGTCAAAGCGGCACAAGCGGCTGAAGAGAAAGCTGAATCTGCACAGGAAGACGTTGCGGCGCTTCTAAAAGAAGCTCGTAAAGAAGCAAAAGATATCGTTGCAACTGCCAAGGAAGAAGCAACTGCTATGGTGGCAACAAGTAGCGATAAAGCAAAAGCCCGAGCTGAAAAAATCGTGGCTGATGCACATGACCAGATTGAAAAAGACATTATCGCAGCGCGTAAAACGCTCCATAATGACACTATCGAACTGGTTGCAATGGCAACTGAAAAGATTGTCGGCACAGTCGTCACTGACAAAGTTGACGAAAAAGTCATCGCTTCAGCACTCAAGGAGACGAAGTAAGTTATGGCTATCCGTCTGAGTCGTCGCAAGATAGCTGCATACTACGCAGATGAATTACTTGCGGGCCGTGATATTCGCGGGCAGCTAGCGGCTTATTTAGTCGAAACTCGTCGAACACGCGAAGTCGAGTTGGTTGCTCGTGAAATCGAAGCAGCCCTCGCTGAACGTGGCGTTTTAGTGGCTGACGTTGCAAGCAGCAGCGTACTCGGTAAAGAGTCGCGAGCTGCTGTTGAAGCGTACCTCGCTAACGCGACGGGCGCGCAGTCAATCCATCTGCGTCAGTCAGTTGACCCCGAACTACTCGGCGGTATCAAAGCCGCTATCCCTGGCCGAGAACTTGACGCAACGCTCAGACACAGAATTAATCAATTAAAAGCAAGCAAGATTTAAAGGAGAATATATGGCAGAACTATCAGTTACCGAACTATCCAAAGATCTCCGCGACGCAATAGCTCAGCTTGACGTCTCTGGTGATCTTGAAACTGTAGGTATTGTTACCCGCATCGGCGACGGTGTCGCTTGGGTACATGGCCTTCGTAGCGCAGGCTACAGCGAAGTACTACAAATCGAAAGCGAAGACGGAATCGTCGAAGCATTCGCCCTCAACCTAAACGAAGACGAAATCGGTGCCGTACTACTCGGTAGCGACCAAGGTGTTCGTGCAGGTGCCAAGGTAACACTCAAGGGTACTATCCTTGACGTGCCTGTTGGTCCTGAACTACTCGGCCGCGTGGTCGACCCACTCGGTAATCCACTTGACGGTGGTCCAGCTATCAAAACAAAGCAGCGCGGACTCGTAGAGCGCGAAGCAGTTGGTGTTCTTGGTCGTAAACACGTCCACGAGCCAATGATGACAGGTATCATGGCGATTGACGCAATGTTCCCTATCGGTCGTGGTCAGCGTGAGCTTATTATCGGTGACCGCCAAACAGGTAAAACAGCGATTGCTATCGACACGATGATCAACCAAGGTCGCCAAAAGACTGGCGTAGTAAACGTTTACGTCGCAATTGGTCAAAAGCTTTCTAAGATCGCCCGACTTGTTGAGCGTCTAAAAGAAGAAGGCGTTATGGATCAAACGATCATCGTTGCGACCGGTCCATCTGACCCTGCATCACTTCTCTACCTTGCGCCGTACGCGGCAACAGCGATGGGTGAATATTTCCGCGACAACTCACAGCACGCGCTCATGATCTACGACGATCTGACAAAGCACGCGGTTGCATATCGCCAAATGTCACTCCTTCTTCGTCGCCCACCAGGACGCGAAGCATTCCCAGGTGACGTCTTCTATCTTCACTCTCGCCTACTAGAGCGATCTGCGAAGCTTTCTGACGACCTTGGTGCGGGTTCACTGACTGCGCTTCCTATTATCGAAACGCAAGCTGGTGACATCTCTGCCTACATTCCAACCAACGTGATTTCGATCACCGACGGTCAGATCTTCCTTGAGACAGACCTATTCAACCAAGGTATTCGCCCAGCAATTAGCGCCGGACTTTCAGTCAGTCGTGTTGGTGGTGATGCACAGACTAAATCAGTCAAATCTGTTGGTTCACATCTAAAGCTTGGTCTTTCTCAGTACCGCGAACTTGCCTCATTTGCGCAGTTTGGTAGCGACCTTGACGAAGCAACCAAGACACAGATCGAAAAGGGTCAACGCCTTACAGAACTATTGAAGCAACACCAGTACACTCCAGCGAGCGTATGGGAGCAGACAGCGTCTATTCACGCGGTATCTGTAGGCTGCTTTGATAAAGTACCTGTTGGTAAGATCAAAGACGCGCAGACAGCACTACTGACTCGCCTATGGGCCGATCACAAAAAAGATATGCAAGAGCTAACGAAGGGTAACGAGAAGATTTCTTCTGACTCTCCGTACGCTAAGCTAATCGAAAAGACAGCAAAGGCTGCTGCCAAGGGATTTGAGGACTAGAAATGGCTTCCACTCAGCAACTTAAAGGTCGTATCCGCTCGGTTAAATCAACCAAGCAGATTACCAAGGCGATGCAACTGGTCGCGGCCAGCAAGATGCGCCGTGCGCAGGAGTCAGAAAAGGCCTCTGCCCCGTATACTCGCGCAGCAAACGAGCTGTTGACTCACCTTGCTAGCCAAGGGGTTACCAAGAATCATCCGCTATTTACTGTTCGTGAGAATGTTGCATCTCGGCTACTGATTGTTGTTGCCACCGATAAAGGTTTGGCTGGTGCATACGATGCCAATGTATTGAAGCTTTACGCTACCCAGCTAATGGCTGACAGTGCGGCTGGCGTCAAAAACCAGACGATCACTATCGGTCGCCGTGCGAATCGCTTCGTGTCTCGTATTAAGGGTACCGAAGTCATCGCTGCATATCAGGATTTGCCTGACGACCCGTCAGGTAGCCAACTGCGAGCGATCGTTGATATGGCTAAAGACAAATTTGAAGCGGGCGAAGTTGATGCTGTTGATATTGTCTTCACGGAATTTATCAGTAGTGTTCGCCAAGTAGCTACGATGCAGCGGGTCTTCCCTGCCGGTTACGAAATGACCGAGGTGACTGACGAAATCAAAGAAGCGACATTCGAACCAAGTGCCGAAGAGGTGCTTGAGGCAGTGACATATCGGCTGGTTGAAGCGCAGGTGTACCATGCACTGCTTACTGCTCGCGCATCAGAATACATTATGCGTATGCTTGCCATGAAAAACGCAACCGACAACGCCAATGACCTCATTGACGACCTGACGCTTGCGATGAACAAAGCTCGCCAAGATGCGATTACACAGGAACTAGCCGAGATTAGCGGTGGTGTGGAGGCGTTAAGTGAGTAATTTTGAAAGCGGCTTCTCCTCGGATGATCCGAAATCTTGGGAGGCTGTGCCTGATGAAAATGCAGCTGTAAACAGCGCGCTAGCGTCTGAAGCGTTAATCGCTGCAATGCAAAAAGATGACCCAATACTTATAAGAAACGCAGACGGAACGATTGAAGAAAGAGGAGAAAATAATGGTTAAGACAGCACAGACAACAGACCAGAAAGGTACCATCGTCCAAGTTGTGGGCGTGGTTATCGACGTAGAGTTTAAAGAAGGCCGTATTCCGGCAATTTATGATGCACTACATATCAAGCAGGACGACCGCACAATCACGCTAGAGGTTGCACAGCACCTTGACGAGCATACTGTTCGTACGATTGCTCTGTCGAGCACAGACGGCGTCAAGCGTGGTCAAGAAGTCACTAGCACAGGCGCACCTATTAGCGTTCCTGTAGGTGAACAGACACAAGGTCGTATGTTTAACGTCGTTGGTGAGCCAATCGACGGCAAGCCAGCACCAACAGGCAAAACTGCCCCTATTCACCGCGAACCACCTGCGTTGACTGAGCAATCAAACACCGCAGAAGTCCTTGAGACAGGTATCAAGGTGATCGACCTTATCGCACCACTGATGAAAGGTGGAAAAGCTGGCCTCTTCGCGGGAGCTGGTGTTGGTAAGACCGTCCTAATCCAGGAGCTTATCAATAATATCGCCGAATATCACAGCGGTAACTCGGTATTTGCAGGTGTTGGTGAGCGTACGCGTGAAGGTAAAGACCTTTACGAAGAGCTCGAAGACAGCGGCGTACTTGGCAAAACATCACTTGTCTTCGGACAGATGAACGAGCCACCTGGAGCGCGTCTTCGCGTTGCACTAAGCGGTCTTGCGATGGCCGAAAGCTTCCGCGACGAAGGTAAAGACGTATTGCTATTCGTCGACAATATCTTCCGTTACACCCAAGCAGGCGCCGAAGTATCTGCCCTCCTTGGTCGTTTGCCATCTGCAGCCGGCTACCAGCCAAACTTGCAGCAAGAAATGGGTGCATTGCAGGAACGAATCACGAGTACAAAGAACGGTTCGATTACTTCTGTACAGGCCGTCTACGTACCAGCCGACGACTTTACTGACCCAGCACCAGCAACGACATTTGCTCACCTTGACGCAACTATCGTGATGAACCGTGCGCTGACAGAAATCGGTATCTACCCTGCGGTAGACGTACTCGATAGTACAAGCACGAGCCTTGACCCAGAAATCGTGGGCGAAGAGCATTACCGCGTAGCACGTGAAGTACAGCGTATTATGCAGGAATACAAAGACCTCCAAGATATCATTGCGATTCTTGGTATGGAAGAACTTTCTGACGAGCAAAAGCAGACAGTTAACCGTGCACGTCGCTTGCAACGATTTATGGCACAGCCATTTCACGTTGCCGAGCAGTTTACGGGCAACCCTGGTGTCTACATTAAACTTGAAGACACTATCAAGGACGCTGCGGACATCATCGCTGGTAAATACGATGACAAGCCTGAGTCATGGTTCTACATGGCACCAGGCGCACTTAGCGAGAAGAAGGACTAGTTTACTGTGAATTTCCAGCTAATTACCCTACTCGGCGTGAAAGTTGACCACGAAGTATACGAGGTTATCTTGCCAACCGCAGACGGTGAGATCGCTGTATTTCCAGGTCACGAACCATTAGTAAGTATTGCTGTGCCGGGTGCAATCGCCGTTCGTCACAACAAGACCGATGCCGATAGTAAGCTTGAATACTTTGCCATTAGCGGTGGCGTTATCGAGATATCGCAGGATTCTCTGCGAGTTCTCGTGGACGAAGCCGACAGTGGTGAAGACATCGTCGAAGCTGAAAGCAAGGTTGCGCTTGAGCGTGCGTTGAAGCTGCGTGAGACTGCAACCAATCAGGTAGAATTAGAAAAGGCCCACCAATTAGTGGACCGACATGCTGTTCGCTTGAAAGTTGCTGATCTACGCCGACGTCATCGTCGCTAATCGTATGATTTGAAGGAAATCGCCCTCCCCTAGCATCGCTAAGGGAGGGCGTTTTGTATTTCCGTAGGAAAATTTAACCTGCGACGGAAACACAGTGTGAACTATCTATCGCAATCGTTGCGACCAATTGCGGGTCGCTAGGCCCGACAGCGCTACGGACATCGAACCGTTCCTCTTTGCTGTTGTTCAGATTTATTTCTGGACTGACAAAGGCAAAGGTGCTCGGTGATAAGCGCAGTACTGAGGTCGCGTTTTCAGCATTCAGTTCGGTCGCTCCTTGGCGCTGCAAGATGATCATCTGACTGTCACCGGTGGTTTCGCCGCCGATCGAGAAGTGATCACTGTCGCAGTCGATCCCGTCAACGACAAGATTTCGGATATGTCTGTCCGCATCTTGTTCATGGGCGATTTCGATTGTTATCGTTGACATACTGCAGCCTCCGAGGGCGACAGACCCGCATAATGCAATGATCGACATCCCTGTAACTGTGCGCACGATAGCGCTCCTCTCGTAGTAGAGTGGTGATTGCCACATACTATACAATATAACAATACTTACTATAAAGCAATGAGACGCACTACTGTAGGGTGATTAATTCTGAATATGAATGAACCCCGTTGGGACACATTCATACCTTTACGGTAGATTGCGTCCCAACGGGGCGTTTTGATTGTAGCTACGGAAGCTACATCATTTCGACGGACGAAGTCTGCTTCGGAACGGGTATGCTCAACAGCCAGCCTTCTTCCGAGGCGGATGCGACATGTACCCGGTATTCGGCGCACGACGTCTTGCTCGGCGGGGTGAAATCGATGACGAATGAAGTGGTGACATCCGACTTGATCGTCAGCTTACTGCCGGCGAACACCTCGCCCTGGTCCACGTCGTTCATGCGGTTCGTTGCGGTGCCCTGCTGGCTTGCGAGCGACCACGGCTGGTTGTCCAGACTGGCCTGCAGACTGATTGCGACTGCCTCGGGCTGACCCAGCTTGATGCCGCTGACATGGACGGTTCCGTCCAGATCTTCCAGTGCGATGAAGCTGATGAAGCCGCTTTCCCGCAGGATCTCCTCGAGCTCCAGGCTCGTATTGAAGTCGCGTTCGTTCTGCGGCTGCGTCGGCGATGCCATGGCAGATGTTGCGGTGAACGCCATCAGGAGGATGGCGAGCACAACTACGGAGATGGATGCGAGAATCGCTCTCTTGCTCTTACGCTTCGGAAACGTCATGATGTTCTCCCGTCGAAAACATGGGCACGGTGCCCATTTCTTGATTATAACATATATTTAACGTAAAGTAAATACAGTGTACGTATATTATGAACGATGAACGATGAGCGATGCGAGATGGTAGCGGCGCACCACGCCGCGATCACACGCACCGTCACTTTCACATGGTACTTTGATCCATAAATAGGCATCGACCAGTGTGTTTTTTGTCGATTAGGTTGGTGAATCCCCTATAGCCCTCGGCCTGTCGGATTGCCGGCGTCTATAGACGTACGGGTTTGCGGTGTCGTGATTTTAGCAGCGCTGCTGGCAATTGCATTCATGCGCAATATTTTACTATAACTGAATACTACCGGCACTGATTACTGAACGTATATTTGCACCTTAAAAGCATATGCGTTACAATGCACGTAGCGAGTCTATTTAAAATAAAAAGGACCACAATGCAACCCGCAGCAAACAAATCTAAAACGAAATATATTGTCATCGGCGCAGTCGTCGTGGTGATACTCATGATTATCATTGGCGTAGGATACGCGCTTGCGCAGCTTAATTCTGACGATAAGCAAACACAGGTGACGAATCCGCAGCCCCAGGAGTCTGAAGCAAGCAAGACGGTCACTCAACAAACCTTAAACCAAGGCATGGCACAGTTGGATGAGACGATGCAGCAAAGTAAAGAAGCGCATAGTAATGCATCGGCAGCGGTGAACGACTCGACTAAGCGAGTGAAAGTGAGCGAAAAATGATAACTAAACTACTCCATGCTTGTTCAAAAATAGCAAAGACGTCGCTTATTGCGATTATGGCGGTCGTCCTTTTGACACAGAGTACTGTTAGTGCTCAGTCTGCTGGTCTAGCTACAAAATCTGCCGAAAACGAAATAAAGGCGCTCGTTGCCAAGATGAAGACAGAAGTAGATCGTCGCCTGACCGAGACTGAAAAGGCCACAAAATCCCTTGAAAGTTCGAATAGTATAGCTTCGTCATCTAAAAAAACGATAGCAACAGCACTTACGGCTAGCAAGACTGCGCTAGAAGAATTAAAAAAGCAAATAAGTGAAGTTAAAGACCTAAAAACCGCAAAGGAATTAGCGGCTAAAGTTGACGGCCAATATGATCAGTACACAAATGCGAACGCGACGGCTCAGACGATGAAAGACGGTAGCTTGCAGCAGGAAGGATTTACGCAACTACAGCTAACGGCTAGTGATACGCAGGCGATGATTGATGCTGCCGCTGCATTAGGTAAAGAAGTCGCAAATATGCAGCAACATATGAACATGATAAATCAGTTGATTCAGTCGATAGGTGCGATTATTACATCGGTGATTTTGTTAATTACCTCACTTGCGAGCGGTAATTTTAGCGGCGCTTTTACTGTATTTCAAACAATTTTGTCTCAGTTGTCACAGAACATCGCAATGATTACTACTGCTCAAGTTGAGTTAGGTGGAATCGTGGACGCATTGAATGGATTCCAGGGACTAACAGCCGGCGCAAGTACGCCTAGTAAATAATTACTGCTTTTGGATTGTATCGAGAATATCCCGAACTTCGCTTGTCGATCGGGTGTGCATCAAGCGGTCGCGTAATTCGGCAGCGCCTTCAAAATCACGAATATATATCTTAAAGAAACGTTTTAGTGGATCAAACTTTCGTGGTTGCAATGCGTCATAGGTGTCGTGTAAATCCAGTTGCAGTCGTAGTAGATTCAACAGATTCGTTTTATGCTGCTGGCTTGCCGGGTCGATGCTTGTACCGGAATGTGCAAATGCGTAGGGATTATGGAATATACCACGGCCGATCATAACGCCGTCGACCCCATATGCCTGGACAAGTTCTTGTCCGTGCGCGTGGTCACGTATATCGCCGTTGATCGTCAGTAGCGTATCAGGTGCTATCTCGTCGCGAAGGGTTTTGATAGCTGGAATAAGCTCAAAATGTGACGGTACTTTACTCATCTCTTTTTTGGTACGCAAATGAATCGTCAGATTGACGATATCTTGGTTAAAGATATGCGTCAGCCATTCGGTCCACTCGTCTATTCTACTATACCCAAGACGAGTTTTAACGCTCACAGGCAGACCGCTCGTTTTGGCAGCGGCGATGATTGCAGTGGCATTTTCGGGATTTAAGATCATACCTGACCCGCCGCCACTTTTGGTTGCCGACGAATCGGGACAGCCCATATTAATATCGATGCCGTGATAGCCTAAGTCGGCGCAGTGTTTAGCAAGCTTTTCCATTGCGGCTGGATCGCTACCCCATAGCTGCGCAACAATCGGGCTCTCGTCATCGGTTTTTACTAGACGTCCGCCGATTGCTTTGTCGCCCGCTGCAGCCCAACCAGTAGCGTTTGTAAATTCGGTAAACCACACATCTGGTGCCGCTGCCTGTGCGACGACATGACGAAATACAACATCAGTCACCGCTTCCATAGGGGCAAGGATGAAGAAAGGTTTTGGTAGATCGCTCCAGAAGTTATTCATTTTATTGCTCTAGATGGTTAGTTGATTTATTTACGGGTTGTTCACGCAGTATCCTGCCGATGATAAGCGCTCCAGCGAGTCCATATGTTTTAGGTGTTTCTGGTGAACTCATATATTCTTATTATAACACGTTTTAGCTTAAAATAAATGGTAACAAAGCAAAAGACCCGCTACTAGTGTAGACGGGTCGATTTGCAATTGATGAAACAAACAGTATAGTGACCACCCTCGAACAGAGGGTGAGAGTGGTCACTATACTTCCCCTCCTCGACTGCTAGTAGAGTCTACTTCGCAGGTCGGTCGTCTGGACGAACGATTCTATCTCCCTGAGGTTTGTCGCGCGAAGAAGTGTTTGCACGTGAGGATCTCTCCGGGAAAACTGCGTAACTCCACGTGCGAGCTTGTCTTGCACGTAGCGCTTCTCTCTTTCGTAGGCCATGGGGGCTATTCCTTTCCACTGCCGCCACACGCACTGCACGTGAGGTGGGTTCCGAAATAAGAAATGTATCCCCGACCTCCGCAGTTTCCGCAGGGGTCACCGGTCACTCTCATGCAGAGACGCCTTGGTCTGCGCATCATATAAATCATCCCCTTTGAGGAGTCGAAACGATTCGCCGAACGGTTGTACGGCGAACATAGCGGACTAGCAGTCGGGGTGACAGGATTTGAACCTGCGACCACTGCGTCCCAGACGCAAGTGCGCTACCGGACTGCGCTACACCCCGTGGTGCTGAGATTTGATCTCCATCACATGAGTTTTGCTTCATCTAAATTGCAAAAGTTCATACAGGAAAGCACCCAGCGGAATATATACGAATGAATCCTGTATATTCCGCTGCGCACACATCTGTACGGATATTATATTAGATTATTCTTGACAATATGTCAATATCCCGAAAGCTTGTCGTCTTGAAAATCTTTATCGAGCAAATCTTTCTCGAATGCTAATATTCCTTTATAGCTTTGGTCGTAGTGACTTGTGTCCGCCAAATCGAGTGTCTTGATGCTGTGCCAGATTTTTTGTAATAGTAGGCTGAATTCGTCGAGTTCTTCTTGGGTGAATGTCGCGTCGAGGGCAACAATGTCACCATCAACTGTCGGTTCGACGAATTGCAGTACGCCGCGTTCGACTGTATAAGTATTAAAGTTGCGCGAATGCTCGATAAGTAGTTTGTAGAACATCAACTGCTGACGATATTTATGCAGTTTTATCTTGTCGTAATCGGTAGAGCCTTTCCAGTCGCGCGTTGGTTTGCCTGTTTTATAATCAGTAACAATCATCGTTTTTGCTGATGTGTCAATATCAACAAGGTCTAGTTTTCCGGTAAGGTGCGCATCGCCAACAACTGAGTGTTCGGCGGCAAAATCTAATTCAGCTTTTTGTGTCGTTTTGAAATCAACGTATTTTTGTTCTAAAAATACATGCAATGAATCACTTCCCTTTTGCAGATATAGCTGAAATTCATCATCCGGCAGATGTTGGTCGCGCAGGTTTGCTTCAAAATCACGCAGGATGTCTTCGGCGGCACGGTGACTCTCGGTTGCAGCAAGATGAGCATGTGCACGTTGCAGCGTTGCGTGAATGGCGGTTCCGTATGCGGCCTGAGGCCCTTTTGCCTGAGGGAACATCAAAAGATTTTGCAGTAAGAATCCCTGTGGACCGCCACGAGTAACATCAAGGAACGCCCCCATATGAGTCGCGCTCAATCGGTAGCGTTCAAGCATCGGTTTTAGCAGCTCTTGTATCGTACCTGTCTGTACACTAACAATTGGTTGATACCATTGCAACTGGGCGGCTTTTTCGAGGCTATCAATTGTATGAGTTGTGCTTTCATGGCGCGCTTGCCATGAACCGCCCGACAAGAAACTCGCAGGGAGCAGTGACTTTCCGTTGTCGTCACTTTGGGCGTAGCTAATCGTCAATTGTCGCTTAGCGCGCGTCATTGCCACAAAAAACAGTCGTAATCGTTCGTCGAATGATCCGCCGCTTGGTGCGAGCGGCAGGTTCTCGGGATAATTAATCATACGATTTGGCATACGCACACGTTCACCCCATGTGGTATCAACGGCGCCAATGATATATACGTAGTCAAATTCTAGTCCCTTAGATTTATGAGCAGTCATGAGATTGACGGCGCCGTCTAGATGCTCCGGTTTCGGGCGAAGGCTTGTAATCGTACTGCCTAATTGTCGATGCAGAGCGATGAATTCTAAGAACGCCGAAAGCCGTGGCTGTTCGTCGGGGTGGAATTCACGTAACTTACCACGGATTGTACGTAGCGCATCAAGGTATGTTAAATATTCATCGGGCTTTTCGCTGATCTTATCGGGACTAAAAAAGTAACTATATATCGGTGAGTGAAAATCTTGGTCGCTGTGCGTGTCGTCAGTCAGATGAGATGGTTCTGGGACGCCGATCAGGGTGTCGAGGATACGTTCAAGCGGCATATGAATGCTCGCCTGCGCCGTTTCGATGAACCATTTATGGAGTGGTACGAATACTGGAGTTGTCGCCATCGTTTCGAACCATGATGAACGACTGCTTTTAGCGCTGAGACTTAATTTCCAGATATCGACGGGGTCAATGCCCCATGCTGGGTGGGCTAGGATTTTAGGCAGTAGCGCGTTTGCTTCGCCGTGATCTTGCTGTTGCAAGGCAATAATACATTGGCTAACAAGTTCGATATGAACGATCACATCTAGTTCTAGTACGTTGTCGCGCCGTTCATAGTTGACATTAATGTCGGCGTCGGCAAAATACGGGAGCAGCTGAATAATCTCGCTGTGTTTACGTGCTAATATCGCAATAGATTCTGCGGCAATGCCGTTTTGCAAGTGTTTGTTAATTGATTGTATAACCCATGCGCGTTCGTCGTTGATTGTGTCTGTTTCGATAAGCGACACACGACTATCGGTGTCGGGTGTGTGCGGTGTAAGGATTTTATTTAAATCAGGAATACGGGTCTCTAGGCGGTCGCCGCCCTGAACAATTACTTCGCGTGAATGATCGAGGATGACGGCAGCGCTACGATAATTATCGGTGAGCGTTACAACGCGCGCCAATGGATAGGTGTCACGGAATCCAACAATGTTACCGATATCCGCGCCCTGAAAGCTGTAGATTGCTTGATCGTCATCGCCGACAACAAGAATATTTGGCATGCCTTCATTGACCGGACTGTCGGTAAGATTATGAATGATACGCATCTGTGCCATGTTAGTGTCTTGGAATTCGTCCACCATGATGTACTGGTGTTTTTCCTGCAAATTGTATTTCATTTCCGGTGTGCGCTCGATTGTATGAACGACGTTCAGGATCATGTCGTCAAAATCATACATCTCGGCTTCTTGCATACGGGCAAGGTACTGATGATAGACATAGCTAACGGCACGCAGTTTTTCTTGGCGGCTACGTGATTTAAAGACAAATTCTCCGCGGTCGTTCTTTTTCATCCATTCGTTACGCCATGCAGTGATGGGTTTTGTCGAATTGTGGGTCGTTGCGCTAACAACGGCATGCTGCAGACTATCGGCAATTATTCGGGCAAGTGGCGTGATGCCCGTCACCGTTAAATCTTCGGCGGATGTACGAATAATATCGATATGCGGAGCGATCTGCTCGGCGGTTGTTTTTTTGATACCGAGGGCAAAAATCTCAGCGAGTGTCTGCTCGCCCGCATCAAGAGCCGTATCGTTTGCATCAAGAATAGAGAGTAATTCCTCGCTCGTTAACCCACTCTTTTTTAATTCTGATATCGAACGAAGCGCATCGCGTAGGTGTGTGTATTCACCGTTCATTTTTGATGCAAGTGGACTACTATATTCTAGTCCGTCAAATATTGTCCGAATAATTTCGTATGTTGAAAGTTCATCAGCTGGACTAAATTCAGCACCTCGATAGAAATGCTCTCGGTTTTGACTGATAATTTCGCTGCCAAAACTATGGAATGTGTGAATGGCAACTTTATAGGCGTCTTTGCCGATGATAGAGACGAGTCGCTGACGCATAGCCGCTGCCCCACTGTCGGTAAAAGTAAGACACAAGATATTTTGGGGCAATGCATCGGTCTTTTTTAATATGTTGGCTGCGCGCATTGATAGCAGTTCAGTTTTGCCTGTTCCCGGACCGGCAACCACCATGACTGGCCCATCGATAGTGTCGACGGCAACTTTTTGATTAGCATTCAGCTTTTTGTAACGATTTTCAAAATCCATTATTACTATTGTACGCTATAAGTAACGATACATGTCACTATCGATCGCCGTATGACGACCTAGTATTTCATAGGGAGCGGTCGAAGCAGCGGATTTTGTTCGGCGGCCAAATTACTAAACTGCGGCATGATGACAGAAGGATGTTTGGTAAGTAGCGATGGATTCTCATCGAGTACATTACGAGCAGTGGTCATGTTGCGACGTAACTGTTCGTGGAATAATCGTCCTAATATACTTAAATGACCACCTCGCAGCTCTGTCTGAACGGTCATCCCCGGGTATTGGCTAAGTAGTACATTCCAGATGGCCGCGTTACTTAGCCCGTCTTTTATCGAATTGTGGGCAAATCCAAACGTCATTTCGGGCATATTTTCGCCGTGAATCCCCGCCTCGCCCGTCAGTAGCGACAGACCTTCTTGTGCATGAACAATCAGGGCATCTGCTGAGGTGTCGAGTGTCGAACCGTACCGTAGGCGCGCATTTTTATCAATGTCGATTGCTTTACCGATAGTGAGTATTTCTTCACCGACTGCTTTTGCCATACCAGCTGCTACAGAAAGCGCATTGGGCTTTTTAGGGATACATAGTCCGGTTGCGTGGCTGAACAGTACCTGTTTACCAAATTTATGGGCGTATCTATTCATTGCCATCTCGTACATCGCACCTCTGGATAAACCGATGTGTATTTGATGTGTTAAATTGCGGTCGTGACGAAGTGCCTCGTAATGCCCTATTGTCAGCACGTTATGGGCGCCGTCTTCTATCGACGTCAGTCCTAGGCCGTGGGGTGAACCGACGACGGTGCCTTCGATCCCTAATTTTGCAAGTAGTAGTAACCTGTGTACATACATGCCTTCTGGTTGCGTGGCGAACGCGGTTGTCTCTAGGCTTGACACATGACTGATTCGCCCTGGGTCTGCGTTAAAGATGACAGATGAAGTGACGCTGTAGGTTTTGTTGTCGGCAGTCTGCAACTGACGATTTTTGATCAAGATGTCATTACGGTCGTACAATACGCGTTCGTCCGAGACGCCACCTAATTCTGCGACCGCACCTGGTGGAAGCGTAAAATCTTGAGACAAAAAATCCCCATCGTCGTGGGGTGTAAACGTTTCGATCGGGTGGGCCATAGCGGATTCTCCTAATAGTGGTGAGTAGAGTATAGCGCCTATGATTATTAAAAGTCAATGAGTGTTGTTGTGTTAGTGGAGTCTCTCATTAACGAGAGATTCCACTAACAACAACGTTAACTACTACACAGATACAGCGCCTTGATGAACTTGCCGGTGTCGATGAAGAAATCAAGTGACTGGCCTGGCCCGACACCGATGTTTCCGGTATTCTCACTGTTCGAGAAGTCCTCGACAGTGCGATAGCCAGCGAAATCCTGCTCTACGTCTGTTGTCTGCACTATCATGCGGACAATCCTGAAGGGCGGCGGCGCACTGAAATGGAGGCGGTACATGTTCGGCCCTCCCCCGCTCAGTTCGATTATCATTCCCGGAAGAGGAATGATCATGCCCGGCTTTACCTGTGTCCCGCCACACTTGTCACCCTGAAGGGATAGTGTGAGTTCTGGAATTGGTGCGGGAATGGGCGGGTGTTCTGGTGTAATGATAGTCGTGATGGTCTTGGTTGGTTGCGGTACGACGACAATGACCGTTTCACGGGGTACTGTCGTCGTTGTCGTCGGCGTTGGCGATGTCGTCGTCGTCGTACTCTGCGACCTGGTCTGGTCGGTATGAGTCGTTGTCGTCGCAGTCGATTCGGCGGCGCCGATCGAGCAAAGGATGGGACTGCCGTCGGTGTTCGTTCCACACTTGTATGTGGTATCTCCGCCGCATGCAGTCAGGATCGCTACGAGCGCTCCGAGCACCAGCAGCCAGATAGACCGTTGAATCACGGTATTACCTTTCGGTAGTTAACGTACTGGCGCAAGGTTGCGTCATATTACTATTATAGCATAAAAACAATATTATGTCTATGACTCCCCTACATTATGTGTTATACTGACGGTACCTATGAACGACGAAATATACGATGATATCGCACTCGAACAGATTGCCAAGTCAAAATTTGGGCTAAAAATCGAAGTTGATAAAGTCATCGTTCGTCAGATTCCTGTCAGTCATGTTGCCGAAGCAACGCTGTTTATGACGACTAAAAAACAATTATTCGTCTATGTTTCGGCCCATTCTAAATTGGTACTCGGTGACGTCAAAAAGATCGTTACGCGTATGGGACTAAAGGCAGAGCTGTATCTCCCACCAAAGGGCGAGGTTGATTATTTTGATGAAATCGGACGAACGAAATTTAGCGAGGTATTCCCAGGGCGCCGCAATCCATCTAAAGACGATATTGTTTTTTATCGAACACTTGCCCCCTATAATCCAGGTTTGGTGCAAATCCATGAGATAAAAGACGGTGAAATAAAGCAGTTTGACACTGACAGCAGTAGCGGCTGGCGTGTCGCGGCGCGATTTGCGTATCGTCGGATCAAGACAAGTTAGTACGAGAAAAACTGCCAGATAAACAAATACCCCCGTCAACTCCTTCAAGTAAACGGGGGTATTTGTTTACAGGTAGATTGACGAGGGGTGTCCTTAGCGAATCTCACCTATCATCTGCTGGTACATGCGTGACGTCATCGTCAGTTCGGCACTTTGAAATGCCTCGCTGACCAGCTTGCCTAGCCCGGCTTCGCGTACGCCTGCGTTGGTCGCAAGTTTCTCGTCGAAAATCCGTGTCTTTTGGCAGGCAATTGCCAGATTGGAGATGCGCCAATCGCACTCAGACCAGCTGAGTGGAAGATACCCACCTGCAGTGTGTGTTTGCGGCAAAAGATGAATGATCATCTGTGGGGTCTTGCTGTCGTCAATCTTGATTGGCGTTGCGTTACGTGGGAGCGACAACGTGTATGTTGTGTCGCTGTGCGTGAACGCCACGGTAATAGTGGGACTGCCGCTGGCTGAGGCTTGGGCGGACGAAAAGAAGCCTATTTCGGCGTCGGCTGATGCCTGGAACGATGCTACTTGCGATCCGAGAACGAGCGGATATGGTTCGTTCGGCTTGAACCCAAAATACTCTTCGGCAACGACACTGTCATTGACGCGGGCCACAATACTGCTTGTAAATCGGTCATCAGTACTGAACGCTATGGTTGCTGCATTGTACATCAGGCCTGCTACAAGCAGTGTAGTGATCCAATAGCCGGCGTGTTCCTTTCGGGACATGAAATCCTTGAATATGGACGAGTAGACGACGGCAATTACTATCAGCCCGATAACGACAACTACTATCCAGTAGGACCACGTAAACATCGCATCTCCTTGGGGAGTGATAGGTGGGATATAAAGGTACTGATGCTACTAAAGCAATTTATCTATTTTTTGTCAAGTACAACAAGGTGTTCGATGTGCGGCGTACGTGGGAAGAAATTATATCCTTGATGGTGACGGATGCCATATTTATCGGCAAGACGCATAACATCACGAGCCTGTGTAACAGGGTTGCATGAGAGATAGATGATACGCTCAGGTGCGGTTTCAAGTAGCTTATTCACGACGTCTTCGTGTAGCCCAGCGCGTGGTGGGTCGAGGATGATCGTGCTGTCGCTGGTAATATGCTCAAGGGCCGTTTCGCTTGGTGCCAAAATAGCTTTCGCCGTTTTTTCGCGTTCCATCGCTGTAATATTACGTTCCATTTCGCGTACAGCATGTTCGTTGATCTCTACCATCGTGACGTTGTCGCCGCCGATTGTTAGGCCGATGCTACCGACGCCACTGTATAGGTCAACAGTTGGCTTGCCTGGTTCTACCCATTCCTTCATGTCTAGCAGCGCATGTTCATAAACAGGTACGTTAATCTGGAAGAACCCTTCGACAGCATATGTAAATGGCACGCCTAGGATGGTATCAGTAAGCGTCGTCTCGCCCCATGCCTGTAGTCGTTTTGTAATAACGCTGGCTGGGCTTTTTGGATTACTAAAAATAAGTTCAAATCCGGCAATTTGCAGATCTTTTAGTTCTTGTTCGTCGAATGCATCAAACATTTCGTCTTTGACGTACAGCTGCGCAATTACTTTGCCGGCTTGGTCACAGCGGATGATAACTGTCTTTAGGTGAAATGCGTGCGTGCCACGAGCGCGCAGTGTGTCACGTACAGCGTGGGCTGCAGTGTTGATAGCAGGGTGCGCTAGGCTTGTTTTGTCGACGGGAATTTTACCGTGTGTGCCCCGACGGAAGAACGCAAGGTCTAATTGGTCGCGCTCTTTGTCCCACCAAAAGCTAAACTCAATCTTGTTGCGGTATTCGTACTCTTTGCCGTCGCTGTAGATGCCGATTGGTTCTGGTAGAACAATGTCGTGCAGTTCAAATGCTTCTTCAATAAGTGCAGATTTGTAGTGCTGCTCGGCGTCGAAGGTCATAATTTGCCAAGGGCTTGTCGAGAGGTAGCTTTCTTCGTCACGTGGCGTAACGCGCTCGGCGCTTGGTGTAATTACTTCGGTAACGGTACCGTCAAGGAAGTTTGATTTCTTTTTTGTGACCTGTACATTTACTGTTTCGCCAGGTAGGCCACCCCATGCGAATAATTTTTTGCCATAATCTAATACACCGAGAGCCTGGCCACCACCGATGATCTTGTCGAGAGTAACCTCAACGATTGGAAGAACTTTTTTTGTCATATTTGTTAAGTATAGCATATTTTGATTAATATTACTATTTATGCTATAATATATGTATGACACAGTGGAATCGATGGGATGATAAGCCGGAAATCTATAACGTAGAACCTAGTTCCGTGCACCAATTTAACGGTTCTCGTCACCTTGAATATCTCGTTGATCCCTCGACAACCCTG
The DNA here is from genome assembly GCA_045628725.1 of Saccharimonadales bacterium (SeqCode). Classification (GTDB taxonomy): domain Bacteria; phylum Patescibacteriota; class Saccharimonadia; order Saccharimonadales; family Saccharimonadaceae; genus JACQGD01. The sequence continues at coordinate 7,293 of JAZQPT010000110.1, read as the reverse complement.
CTTGTATCTTCGGCTGGGCTTGATGCAATAAAATCCGACCCAGATTTTATGAATGCCACTTTTGCAGATGTTGTCGACGTAGCGCGCGGCTCGTCATCTGACGACATTCCTGATTTTCATACGGCCGCACGGACCGAAAATGCCGCATTCTATGTTTGTGATATTGCCGAGGTGGGATTTTGGTGGACAGATAAAGATATCAATAAAGCTCTCGTACATTATGCACTGGGTAGTAGTCTGTCGACGCTCGCCATGGTGCGAGGCAAGCATTCATCGGAAATAATATATGCACCCGTGTCAGATGCTGATGCAATCGATTTGACTGAAAAGATGCATATCGACGGTAAAAAAATTGATTCTATGGCAATAAGAAACGTTACTCGTCGAATGCAAACTATCCATCAACGACGAACTACTCCCCTACTGTAAGTTTCAGGATTATGATGCCTAATCCAACTGACATTTCTAGGGTACTCATAAGTATTAAGCGTGATTTATTTGTGTAAATCTTGCGACCAGCACTATATGATAACAGGAATAACGACAGTAGTAGTACGATCATAGATGCCATTAGCGCTGACTTTAGCTCGTACCATCCCGTAGCACTCAGGGCGATGATCAATATTGGCGTAATCGCAGGTGCAAGTAATCCCGAAGTAGCATAAATCGTACTTTGGTATTGTTTCGGAGTAATGCTTTTAGCATGAATGGCGCGGTAGGACATTCGAGTAGAGATAAGTGTCGCCAGCCATAACGCTACAACTGACCCGCCGATAGTCAGGATTGTCCCGCGAATAGTCTGGTGCTCGCTGGTTTGCCACAGCGCCGCAATGACGGCTATCAATGTGATCGACGCGTAAACTCGCTCTTTCATGTTTTCTGCGATTGATTCGCGCATGCGAGGGCTAAGGGTTTGAAGAGCTTTTTGGCGTTTGTTCATCATATTAGTATATCGCATCAGGCCCTTATATGAACTCCGCAAAGGTCGCAATTGTTGCGACCGCGGGACGACGGGGCATTCCTCATAACTGAAGAGTACGGTATGATAATACTAATGGTAAAAGAAAAACTAAGTAAAATTGACCCTTGGCTAGAATCACATGCCGATCAACTGCAAAAACGAGTTGATTTTACCGACTACGTAAAACGGCGTATTCTAGGTGACCAAACGGTACAAGATTTTGCATCAGGGTACCTCTATTTTGGATTACATAAAACAGCAGATGGCTGGCTGTTCCGGGAATGGGCACCAAATGCGACCAAAATCTACCTTGTCGGGCCGTTTTCGGGATGGAAAGATAACGAACGATTTGCTTTGACACGCACGCAACATGGTCAATGGGAGATAAAATTACCTCACGATTTCTTTGCACACAAAGACACCTACAAATTGCATATTTGGTGGGACGGCGGTGAAGGCTACCGTGTTCCAGCATGGGCTACGCGTGTCATTCAAGACCCAAAGACATACGTATTTGACGCACAGGTATGGAACCCCGAAACGCAATATGTATGGAAAAATGACGCTTTCAAGCCTTCGGCAACATCACCTATGGTGTACGAAGCTCATGTAGGTATGGCGAGTGCCGACGAAAAAGTCGCGACGTACGCTGAATTTACAAAAAATATACTCCCCCGAATAAAAGACGGCGGCTATAACACTATTCAGTTAATGGCAATCCAAGAGCATCCGTATTATGGTAGTTTTGGCTACCATGTATCAAGCTTTTTCGCCGCCAGTTCGCGCTTTGGTACTCCCGAAGAGTTAAAAGAATTAGTTGATACGGCGCACGGCATGGGCATGGCAGTGATACTCGACCTTGTACATTCGCATGCAGTCAAAAACGAAGTTGAAGGACTAAGTCGATTTGACGGAACCTATGAGCAATATTTCCACGCCGGCGAACGTGGTACGCACGACCAGTGGGATTCACGCTTGTTTGATTATGGAAAGCCAGAAGTAATGCACTTTTTGCTGTCAAATTGCCGCTACTGGTTAGATGAATATCATTTTGACGGCTATCGATTCGATGGTGTGACGAGCATGCTCTACACTCACCATGGACTTGGCCGTATGTATACTAATTACGACGATTATTTCCAGTATGTTGACGATGACGCACTTGCGTTTTTGACGATAGCGAACGAACTTATTCATACAGTCAAATCAAGTGCGATAACAGTGGCCGAAGAAATGAGTGGCATGCCTGGACTGGCTGGATCGCTAGCTGATGGCGGTGTTGGGTTTGACTATCGGTTAAATATGGGCGCACCTGACTTGTGGATTAAATACATCAAAGATCAGCCTGACGAGAGCTGGAAAGTTTCCGAGTTATTCTCAGCTCTGACCGCACATCGCCTAGAAGAACGAACAATTAACTATGCTGAAAGTCACGACCAAGCGCTGGTCGGTGACAAGGCGATTATGTTTCGTCTGGCCGACAAAGATATGTACGATCATATGCAGATAGACGACAATTCTGTTGTTATCGAACGTGCAGTAACGCTACACAAGATTATTCGATTACTGACAGCAAGTACGAATAGCGGCGGGTACCTGAATTTTATGGGTAACGAATTTGGACATCCGGAATGGATTGATTTTCCGCGCGTTGGCAACAACTGGTCATATCAGTACGCACGACGGCAATGGCAACTGGCGGATAATCCAGAGCTGAAATATCAGTGGCTTGGTCGTTTTGATAAAGCGATGACACACATACTTAATGACGTCACCTCACCTATCCAAAACGTGACAGTCAATGACGGTGACCATACGATTGTATTTACTCGCGGCGACTATGTGTTTGCTTTCAATCTTCACCCGGCACAGTCGTTTACCGATTACGGCGTGGCGATTCCTGAAGGTGATTATTCAGTGGTATTGTCGAGCGACGCGAGCGAGTTTGGCGGTCAGGATCGTGTCGACACTACACTCACCTATAACTCTGATAAGCAACTCAAAATCTACCTCCCTGCTCGCACGGCACAAGTGCTAAGACGCAAATAAATCTTCGTCTGAATAATTGCTATTGATTTTTTGTAAAACAAGCATATAATTAATTTTGCCTCTGACCAGTTCGTCAGCGACCCTTACTTTTTTATCCCGTCAATAAAAGGACTTCCACGGTGGGCATCGACATTGCAGTAAATCTGACAGAGCCGCAGCACGTGTTCTGGGCAGTCCTTATATTGCTACTGGTTGGCTGGTTTGCTTTGACGCAACACCGCCTGGAAAAGGAGATGAGTATCGAAAGACAAAACAAGATAAACGAACAGCGCAATGATGTGGTTGATAGCGACCTGCCGAGCGCCCTGTAGTTCTTGTTTTGCACTGCGGCCACGTGCCGCGACTGTGCCGGATGCCCCTTTGGGGGCATCCGGCGTTTTATTTGTGTTGAACGGCACGTGGCAACTGCTTTGACAGGTCTCTATAGCTTCCTACAATACTTTAGGCTTTAAACGACACACTTACTCTCGACCTAGCACATCTACGGAAGGAGTGTTATAAACACACCCTTTATCGCTCTACTTATCGTCATCACCGTCGGCTGGTGACTGCGACGGCTAATCTCGTTTGGTGATCAGTAGGTCGTCGGACGCTCCACCGGGGGTGCTTGACGATTTCACTCAGTTCAGTAGTTAATACTAGTGGTTTGAGTGAAATGACTAGCTTTCGTCGTATACTGTATACACAGACTAAACGACGGAGGATATGATGAAGATTGCTATTTCAGGCTTAGGCCGCATGGGTGGACAGATTGCCAAAAAACTACACGAGAACGGCCACGAAGTTATTGCGCATAACCGTAGTCCCGAAAAGGTAGACGAAGCCAAGGCATACGGTGCGACGCCAGCCTATACCGACCAAGAGGTTGTTGACGCATTTGGCGGCGACCCTGTCGTGCTATGGATTATGTTGCCAGCAGATATTATTGACGCCAAGGTTGACGAATGGATTGCTATCTTACCTAAAGGTAGCTTGATTATCGACGGCGGCAACAGTGACTACCGCGGTGATGCTGCAAGGGCTGAGCGTGTACGCGCTGCCGGGAGCGAACTTATGGATATCGGCACGAGCGGCGGCGTACACGGCCTAAAAAATGGGTTCTCTATGATGGTGGGCGGCGATCCTACTGGCTACGAAACGATGAAACCAATCTTAGATACTCTCTCTTTGCCACGCGGCGGACATGCGCACTTTGGTGTTGCGGGTACGGGTCACTTTGTTAAAATGGTACATAATGCGATTGAATATGGCATGATGCAATCACTTGCCGAAGGCTACCGAGTACTCCGCGAAGGGCCATATAAAGAGATCGATCTAGCAAAAGCAGGTGACGTCTGGCAACAATCAAGTGTCGTAACAAGCTGGCTTAATGATCTAACCCGCGAAGCGCTGCATGCTAATCCAAACATGGACGGTATTAGCGGCGTGGTGGCAGAATCAGGCGAAGCTCGCTGGACGCTAGAAACAGCAAATGAGATGAATATTCCAATGCCTGCGATCCAAGCGTCATTTGACGTTCGACTCGCATCACAACAGGGTCACGTTGACTTCTCTACAAAGCTTCTTGCAGCAATGCGCGCAGGGTTTGGCGGCCACGATATCAACGGCATTCAGTAGTTTTTACGCTGTCATAGAATAGCTTGACTCGCGATAGTCTTTCATTTGTTCCGGTGTAACTGAGGCGGAGCTCTCTTTTCGTGACATCACCAACATATATCAATGCGCGCAATGCATCCATTAGTATTTACAAAATAGCAAATCTATGGTATAATGCTGATGTTACTTAGGAGTGTGAGTGAAACACACAGTTACCTAAGTTGCCCCTGATATATCTATCAGGTGAAACAACTAGGAAAGGATGAGTGATCAGAGTGAAAACTCGGAACACTTGGAGCGGGCTTTTCCGCACTTTCGCATTTGCCTTTGCCGCTCTGGTGATGGTGTGTGCGATCAGCGTGAAGAGCGCACCTGTCTCTGCTGCTCTCGATCTGGAGAAGATCAGTACCACGGTGCTCAATGCCGTCAGTACGAGTTTTCCTCCGGTCACGAACGCAGATGACAGCAACGTACTGGGTCGCGACATCATGGATCTCAAGGGCAATACTCCGCTTTTTAGCGAAGAACAGCTCTCGAGTGCATTTGTCGTCCCTGCTGCACCGGAAGGAAAGCAGCTGCACACCGTAACAAACGTACCCCTGTCAATGGGTGACCGTATTATTGTTGCGGGTGGAACGGGTTCAAAGAATGCTGTCGGTACGCCGTCAGCTGGCATGGACATCCCCGTCAATGCGACGGTGACGCCTGTCCAGTATCCTGCTGAACTGTTTCCCATCGGCAAGACAACCTATGACGATTCTGTCGCCATTGGTGTCGCCGACATGACAGCCAAGCTGGAGGAACAGGGTGGCTGTGCTACCTTGCAAGGGTACTCTCAGGGTGCTCGTGTATCGGGTGATGTTGCCAATGCGGCAAATAATCCGTGTGTGACCGGTGTAAATATCGGTGACCCTCGGACTCCCGGTACGGGCCTCGAGATCAACATGCCCAAGGTGCTGCCCGGTGCTACGATGACCGGCGAGCGCGGCGAAACCGCGTCTCATCAGGTGTACATCTGCCGTGAATGGGATCCCATTTGTGCATTTCCTCAGAAGACCGACCCGGTCAACTTGGCGAACGCACTGGCAGGGTATTTCAAGAACCACCCGGACTACGCCAATGTCGATGAGGGTGACCGTGTCGTCAAGACTGACGGCAAGGATACCTACATCACGCTGAAAGACAGCAACGGTGTTGCGCCTCTGGTCGAGGTGCTGCGCGATGCAGGTCTGTCCAGCCCGGCGGTCGAAGGTTTCATCAATGAAATTCTGGAACCGGCCGAGATTGGCACGAATGTTCAGCCGAGTGCGCCCGCAGTCAGTGAGCCTACTCAGTATGTTCAGCCGATTGCGCCTGCAATCAGTGCACCCGCAGTCAGTGCGCCCGCATTCACTGCACCCGTAGTCAGCGAGCCTGCTCAGATGGCAATCGACAATGGCATGCAAATGCTCGAGACGGTTGCTCCGCCGCAGATCGCAGATCAGGTGCAGACTTGGGTTGACCAGGGTACGCAAATGATCGAGGACTACGCAAACGGTAGCTGGACGAACGAAGCTCCGGCGACGCACACTGAACTGCCTGCCTACGAGTCGTACTCTGCGCCTGTCGCACAGGTGTTCGACGCTCCGGTACAGCAGATTCAAGAAGTGGTGAACAACACCGCACCCCAGATGGCACCGATGGTTGACACCATGGTCCAGCAGGGTATGGCATTCGCGTCTACCTTCATGGGTGGCGTTTAATCGCCAACGACACTGACACTGCTTGATCTCAATCAGGCACTGCACGCTGTAACGCTCGAAATGTCTCAGGCTGTATTGGCTCTGTGACTAGTTTTTACTTATTACTTCCTCTCCTCTCCTAGTTGACAGCCCGTATGTCGTCCTTTATTGGATGACATACGGGCTTCTTCTAATTAGAGCATTATTAAATTTGCAACAGATGTGGTATAGTAGTTTAGATATAAAATAACTTAACTGGAATTAGTATGGCAAAGCACAAAAACTGGCATGGTGCCTCACGCAAGCGACTTTTGAAGAAAAAACTCAAAGCGCTACTGAAAAAGAACAAAGCGTAGTACTGCGCTTTACTAATAGAACCGCACATATGTAGCGGTTTTATTTTTTTTGCATTATAGCCATCACCTACCTTCCTTTTACGGTCACATCATAGGTTACGCAAAAGGTCAATACTATACTTTATATAGTGTATGTTGTATACTTACTATAGTATAAAGCTGTCATGTTTCTGCGTGATAGATGACTTTTTATGCGATTATTTACCTAATGAAGGAGTTCCCTACTTATGTCAAAAATTCTTGTTGTTGTCGGCAGTGCCCGTAAAGGCCGCGTTGCAGACAAAATCCTCGACCATATTACTACCGATCTTGCCAAGCGTGCAGATGTTGAATTCAGCGTTGCTGATCTTAAAGAACTTGATCTACCGTTTTTCGACAATGAAAACTCACCACTTTCGCCTGATTACGTCATTACCGATTCAAAGGTAGCTGCGTGGAGCGAGATGGTACAGTCTGCAGACAGCGTTCTGTTTATTACTCCAGAGTACAACCATACGCTCAGTGCAATCCAAAAGAACGCGCTTGATTCGCTTGGGGCTGACTGGGCTGAAAAACCAGTATCTGCGATTGCTTACGGCTGGAGCGGTGGTTCACTTGCCGTTGCAACTCT
>JAZQPT010000109.1:0-1504 GCA_045628725.1 Saccharimonadales bacterium (SeqCode) | reverse complement strand
TCAGTTCGGACAGCTACTCACGGACAGCGAGCCCGATGAGATGTGGGTGAAGTTACTCGATCGCGGCGTACGAACCCATCTCCTGCCGTCACAGCGTCACGTCTTGCTGTCGAATGCGCTACAAGTCGCTGATAAAGATGGGCTAAACGAGATACGCAAAATCGCCTGGTGCATGGACTGCATCGAAAATTCTGGTCAAAGCGAGTTGGAATCATTGAGACCCAGGTTGGCAGAGTGGATAGTCGAAAACTCCGGGAGCACAAATGAAACGATATATCGCACTGCTTAGCGCATTAGCCTTGCTATTGGCTGGATGTTCAAAGGCGACTGAAACGAAGGCGTTGGCGCAGAAAAACACTGTCGCAGTCAACGTCCACGGAGTGAACTATACGGCTGAACCGTTCAGGTACGTACTAGTTGATCCTGCGAATTCATCGATCGCGGCAGCGGAACATATTAGCCCCTTTAGCGGCGGAGGCATTATGTGTTGTTTCGTGCTTCCGAAACGGTGGAGGCCAGGTATTCGGGTAAATGTTAAGTCTACCCATTGGCTGCCGAAAACAGACAAGGGCGACTTGCCCGAAGTGGAGAAAAATTACACGGTTGAAGTACCGGCTTACCCGGAGGGCGCTGGTGAGCTATGGGTACTGCGCACGGCCGATGGCGGGATCGAATTAGTGACTAGCAACGTAGAGCCGGATAACCCTCAATGGCCTGGCAAGGTAAAAGGCTGGCCGGAGCCTTCACTGGCATACCAGCGTGAGAGATGGAAACTATATAAAGAGCGTGCCGAATATAATGTAAAGATATTTGGACAATCCTTGGAGGAGTATCGAACATTCAAAAAAGATTACCTTAAGAATTCCTGGGATTTACAAAAGGAGCATCAGCCTAACTCTATTAAACAATTTTCTGGTCCAGACGATCCCGCCTACGCAATATATCAAGAGGCCAGAGATACTGAAGGATTGCGCCGTTCCCAAGAGGAGCTTGATCAACTATTGAGGGAAAAGCCGTGAGTACGTTGTTATGTCCAATTGTTGCTGGCTCATATAATTCCGCAATCAATTTCGAAAGATTTTTTACCAAAGAAGAAGGTAAAATAATTGCAGAATTGGAAAAGCGAGAACAATCCGCGAGTAATGATATGAAAACAGCATGTGCCGCTAATCTTTTCTTTGGGTTTTTTTTCGACGGTACGTGTAATAATTACGAATTAGCCGCTAAAACAGCTGATCAGTCGAACGTGGCACGTATGTATGACATATTTCCTGGTCGCGGGGTGCCCAAAGTATTAGATGGCGTCATATGGAAATACCGCCCTGAACGGTACAATAATTTTTTCCGCGTCTATATCCCGGGCGTGTCATCCCCATTCGATCAAGTGAACGATTCCGGTAAAGGGTGGATGAAGACACTGGGCGGTTCGGTTGGCTACAAGGGAGGCGATCGAATAATTTGGGCTCTTATACAAGCGATTAATAATGTTAACCGTTATTTTCAC
>JAZQPT010000108.1:0-3400 GCA_045628725.1 Saccharimonadales bacterium (SeqCode) | reverse complement strand
ATTACACCAATTTCATTAAACCCTTTTTCGACAAGTAAGGACGAAAGAGCTTCGCAAACGATTTTTAGATTGGACGCAATAGTTATTTTCATGAGGTCGCTAAATTTAATCGAATAGTGTGCGGGTATCTTTCCCGACCGCCCGCTCCGGTAGAGCGCAACCGCGCTGACCCTGACACACTTTCGATATGTTGACCAAGATAGGATCAGGGGGTCTTCATATTAAAACAAGTAAGCATGAATAGGACAAACCACACTTTGTTCAAGATCAATATGCACTTGCCAGCATGAGTTACCTTCAAGTTGTTTCCTGAAAAAAATATAGGTTTCACGTCTTGGTTGTGGACACCTTAATTGCGATTACTCAAGTGTAGGTCCGCTACATCGTTTTTACTCTGTCTCATCCTCCCAACCGAAAGGCGTGGATGATTTAATTAGCCAAAACTTGAAAGAACTATATGCTTGAACAAATTTGTAATATATGCAGTGATGTCGCCCCCCATGAACAGTACAAAATCGAGAGCGCATTAAAACAGGTTAGATTATTTTCTTTTCGCCCTGGTACTGTGCTATACAGTAGTGGCTCGCCTTTCAAAGGCGCATACCTAGTTAAAAACGGATTGGTAAAAAGTTTCACGAAAGTTGATGACGGCGAGGTGCTGACATGTATTTCGCTGGCAAATGATGTCCTGGGGATGGACTCCCTATATAGCGAATACTACGAGAGCACAGCCACAGCAGCGGTCCAAACAGAGGCTATATGGATTCCGCTTGGCTGCTTAACTGTACTATTGAAGATCAGCGCGCAGTTTCGAATGTTCGTTCTTGAAGCTCTCGGAAGAGCGATATCGGAAAACTCCCTTTTTATTTACGTCCTTTCGAATTCAACCGCAGCGGAGCGCGTCGCTTACCTTCTCCTAAAGTTCTACTATGCCCATCAGCACAGCGATGGCATTGCCAACAAGGCAATCATTGCGCTTAGTCGAATGGAAATGGCTGATCACCTCGGCCTTAGTTTCGAAACAGTGTCGCGCAAGCTTAGCTTATTACATCGACTTGGACATGTACGACTTTCTGGACGAAAGATTCACATACAAGACGTGGCGGCTCTAAAACATATTTGCGGGTCCATAGCCTTTCCAGAGTGATGCCTTTGCAGACGAATAATTGTCGAAGAATTCTCGAGCGATATAATTAAGACCTGCTAATAACAGGTCTTAGCTACCTTACATTTCGCGAGCTTTAAACATCAAATAATGGATGACAGATCCATTTACAGCAGAGGTGTGGTCACAACCGGGTTGGTTGCACGTTAGAGATTCGATGGATTCTTCGCCGATCACCCATAATTGCACGAAGCGTCCGGGTATCAAGTTCAACCAGTTCACTTGCACACACCAGAAAGCCAGCACCGACCGGCATTTTGCGTGACCGCATCCTTGATATTGTCGGGGGGCTAATACCGATAACAAGCGCAAGCGCGGAATCATTACGCAAACATAAGTTTTCTATAAGCATGTCAATTAGAACGTTGGGATCGTATGTGGGCGCCACCGTGAACCTTTCCATTTTATTCTCAGAATCCTTGTATTAGTCCTGTTTCGAAAAAGGACGGAGGCCTTCCGATCTGCCTAGCATGCACAAATCTATTCTTCTTTGGATTTGACGTATCTCACCCAGAAGGTGGTCACCCAGATACAAATCGCTCATCTGTTGACACGATAAAGCGTGCAAGTCCATTATTTTACGGTCACGTTTTTTTCTGAGCAAGTAAAGCCGAAGTCCGACTACAGCGCTATGCCAATTAATTTTCATTTCAAACCCCGAAAATAATAAGAACGAACTTCCGCAGGCATTTACAATTTTCTTGGTATCTGCTTTCTCCTTAAGCCTCCAAGCGTTTCGATTTCTCTTCGCAACTGGAGATACTGCACGGTTGCTTCGAGAACTAAGTGATCAGTACTTCTACGCTGCTCTGGCCACAGCAGCACCCGCCGAATAGTCGACTCGCTGACACCTCTACGTACCATGAATACCCAAGCGCTCACCCCGCCGAGCTCGGTATCTACTATGATCCCTAATTGCACTATCAGTTCGACTGCCGTGTCTTTTCTGGTGATTTTATGCATGCCGACTTACTCCGAGTCTCATTTTCGCGTCATGAAGAAAGGACTGCCCAAGAACATTTCCTTGGGGATATTCTATAGCGAATTTTCGAACTTTTATTGAGCGTTTCGGGCAAAACGGTGCCACGAAACGACAGGTTGCGGCGTATCAAGCGTGCTGCATAAAAGTTATACGACCCGGGTAACTGTGACAAATGCGCAAACCACAACGCATGACTTATGCAGTGATGATCAGCGGCAAATAGCGATTGTGAGGATAGATTGCAGATTCTTAGCTTAGGGGGTCTGTTTACCTGCGCTCCCGTTCAGGTGTAGTGGGTAGATTTGTGCAAGAAAGCCCTCATGTATATAAAGATCAATATTCACACACATATATCCAACTCAAGCACTTAGGTGCGATAAGATACTGATCAGGAGCCTGCTTTCTTCAAATTAGCTGCTGTGACGCCGCTTGTAGGCATTCCGTCCGTGCTTGGATGGGTAAGTACCTCAAACAAGAGGATAATATGATGGACATTTCGCACCTTACTTTAGAAGAACTCGCCTTCCTTCGAAGTCAGATCGACGCACTTCTGAAAATTCGATACGTCGAGAGAGTTGTGACTGCGCGACGGCAGATACTTTCGATTGCAAGCAAGGTCGGCGTTCCGGTTGAGGCCATTCTTGACGAACGCGGGATCAAGGAAAAACCGATATCACGCCCCATCCAGCACCCAGATCGCCCTGATTTGACATGGGCCGGGCGCGGGCGCCGCCCAAAGTGGATTAAGGAATTCCTCGACATGGGAAAGTCAATCGACGATTTGCGGCCCGACCTACCCACCGACGTCGAACATCCTGCGTAGCAAGTAATGCCGTTCAGTTAAGCTGGACGACATTTTTACTTCGTCGTGGCTTTGTTGGATAAATACGCTCAGCGCTTAATACCCCAAACCCCAGCCGGAGGTATGGCATGACCACCGTAGTAGGCGTCCCCAGTCGTGTGAAACGATTGAGAATTACGGCACGCACATGCAGCTCGGCGACCTGACGGTCGAAGTCACGCGCCATGACGCGCTCATCGAGCAGTTTGAAGCAACGCATTTTCGTTTCTACTAGACTGCGTCGGTGATAGCCGGTCCACTTCTTCCAAATTTTCCGGCCAAGCCTGCGCGTGGCATCGAGGATAGCGTTACGGACGGCGGCGCCGGGACGCAGATCTTTCCATGGCTTGGCATTCCTGCGCGTCGGGATGATCGCTTGCGCACTGCGCTGGGCAATGGCCTCGTGACAGCC
>JAZQPT010000107.1:0-3455 GCA_045628725.1 Saccharimonadales bacterium (SeqCode) | reverse complement strand
GTGAATATGCGGAAAGAGTATGTACAAGGTAGTGGCAAACCGCTCGACCCTGCACGAGTCGCACACTACGAACAAGAGATTATGAACGGTAATGAGAAGCCTCTGACCGTCGCAAAGAACGCAGACGGTACGCTAAAGGTGTTGGACGGTGACCATCGGCTGCAGGCGTATCAGAACCTTGATGCTGACTATATCCCTACCAAAGAGGTCAATCCCGCACAAATGCGGATGGCGGCGCAGGGTGGGTTTGCTAAGAATCCATTAGGTGAGAGCGGCGGAGTACAGCCTAGGATTACTACTTCTTTAGTTTCTTCAGATAGAAAGACCCAGCAATTACTGCCAGAGTCACAAGTACCAACCAGCCAAACAACGCCAAACCAAGCACCGGCCCGTCCTCAATCCGGCCTACTGACAAGGAGTAAAGAACAACCAGCCCACCAAAGCCGAGAACAACAATTATCGCAATCTCCTGTGTTGTCTTCATATAATGAAACTATACCACCATATCAGGATAATTTCAACGCATCTGAATACATCGGACAGCAAACTAAACTACAAGACGCTGCTCGTAAAAGCGAAGGAAAAGGTTTTGCTGGCGAGTTGCGGGAAGAGATTGCAACCAAGCTAATTGATAGCTTTACACCTATCGAAAAGACCCTGCGCAAAGCTAATAAGAATGGCGCGAACATCAACATCGGCGACGAGCGTAACATTACTACGCAGATTGATCGTGCGATTCGTGGCGATACTATCGCTGGACAGTATATCAAAGACAGGGGACTCGCCAAGGTCATTCAAGAAGTGCCTGACACCAAGGCATTTGATCAATACCTGATAGCGAGACATGCAAAAGATTTGGAGGCGAATGGTATTAAGACTGGCCGAAATCTTGCTGACGATGCACGACTAGTAGAGGAGTTAAACCCGCAATACGAGAAATATGCGAATGAGGTTAAGCGTTATAGCGACGAATTACTTGATACGACTGTTAATTACGGTCTTATCAGCAAGGAGCTGGCGGACGGGCTGAAGAAAAAGTACCCAAATTATGTTCCTGCTAACCGTATCTTCAATGAAGATGAACTAACAGGTTTTAAAGGTAATGGCTCGGGCAAAGCTTCCATTAGCTCACAAACTGTCGTTCAGAAGATTAAGGGATCAAGCAGGGAGATAGAGAGCCCATTAGCGTCAATAGCCGCGAAGACTCAGGACGTCATCAAGCAAGGTGAGCGCAATAAGGCCGCATCTATCCTAGCAAGCTACAAAGACCTGCCTGACAATCCATTCAGCCTCAGGGAACTCAAGCCCGACGAATCAGTCGGTACGAAGTCTACTATATCTTTCATAGAAAACGGGAAAGTAAGGAGGTTCGAAACTACCCCTGAGATTGAAGCGGCCGCTAAGTCTCTAAATAAAGAGCAGATGGGCATACTTGGAAAGATTGTCAGTATCCCAACTCGAGCGCTTCGACTAGGCGCTACGGGTATTAACCCAGGGTTTGCACTAGCGAATATTTCAAAAGACCTTGTATCTGCTGCGGTCAATTCAAAACACCCGCTTCGCACCTCACTATTTAATCCTGCGATCGCTAAAAAGGCTGCAAAGTCCGCACTTAACCATAAAAGTAGCGAATACGCAGAGATGGTACGAGAGGGTGCCGGTGGTACATCGTTTGATATAGCACGAGATGCACCTCGCCAGACTGTCGCAAAAATACGCAGTGAAAAGAATGTCGGCGCAAGAGCTGGATATGTCGTTACTCACCCCGGCGAGCTTCTGCGCGCTGTAGAGGATACGATAGGCCGTTCGGAAGAGTTCGTACGTGCACTGCAGTATTACGGTAACAAAGAGGCAGCACTCGCAAAGAACATGTCTGCGGATGACGCGACCCGCTATGCTGCTCATGCAGCACGTAATAACTCGGTTAACTTTGCACGAGCAGGTGAGTATGGACAGGTTTTGAACTCAGCACTGCCATATCTAAATGCGGGTATCCAAGGAGCGCGCAACCTTAATAGGAACATTCGGGACCGTCCAGCGCAAACGCTTGCGAAGATAGGCGTACTTAGTACATTGCCTGTCGTTACGACGACCGCATGGAACATGAGTGATGAGAAGCGTAAGGCTGCATATGACCAAATCAGTGACCACGAAAAAGCTGGAAACCTGATTATCGTCCCTGAAAATCCAAAGTTTAACGAAGAGACAGGTGAATGGAATGTCATTAAAATACCAATCTCGCCCGACCTTGCCAGTCTTAACTCTATAGCTCGAAAGGGACTTGAGCAAGCGAATGAAAGCGGTGAACTAAAGATGGCAGATGTCTTAAGCGGTGTTATCGGGACGACTACTTCGTTCGATGTTTCATCTGGCCGCGCCATGGCGAATAAGGTAATGCCACAAGCACTAAAACCAGGCATTGAGACATTAACTAACCAGAACCTTTTTACAGGTAACAATGTCGTTCCTGAAAGTCAGAGGAATCTACCGGCCAATGAACAGTACGGAGACTATACGAGCGGCACTGCAAAGACGTTAGGGAATATTACGAACCAATCTCCTCGCGTGATTGATAATGCAATCAAAACATCAACCGGAGGTGCAGGGCAAAATGCTATCAACTTTACTGACAGTATCCTTGCTGGACTCGGTGTGATCGATAAAGATGCTGTACAAGGAAAATCTATCCCGGAATCAATTAGTGGACGTTTCTATGGAGCTTCCCAGAAACAACCTAAGGATGAGATAGAAAGTACGTTTAAACGGTCCAGGGACGCATTGGTGAAAACCGAAGGCTATAAAAACCTTGCTAGTGATGAGAAGGCCAAGGCGTTGAATAGACTTGAAACAGATATTAAAGCTCTAGGTTATGCCCAGGCAGATGCTAAAAATCCGAACAGCAAATATGAAACCAAAGAACTAACGAAGAATCAAAAAGCATTACAGGGTGGCGAGCGTAAGTTAGAAGATTACCTTAAGCCATCCACGCCTACAAAAACGAAACAGGAAACGAACGAAAAGCTTGCATCATCAAACGACGCTGAATACAAAGACCTACAAGCCAAATTCGACGAAAAAGTAAAGAAAGGTGAATACTCTACTACCCAACGTATCAAAGCCGAAGCACAACTGAACAAGGCAAAGATTGGCGCGGAGTTCAGCAAAGAGACTCGTGATTACTACGGGCTTAGCAAGCAACAACTATACAACCTTGTCACCACGAACGAGAACGGTAAAAAGATTCTTGAGGACGTCCTGGCTTACGGCGATAAGTTGAAAGAAGCAGGCGTAAACAGCTACAACAAATTCCGCAGTTCAAAGACGGGTGAGGTTTCGCTTGCGACTGCAAAGAAATCATCAGGTGGGAAGAAAGCGTCAGGCAAGAAATCAACGGGTGGGAAGAAGTCCGGAGGTGGCAAGAAAGGCAGTAGTTACGATTACGCCGCCACGATGAA
>JAZQPT010000106.1:0-8118 GCA_045628725.1 Saccharimonadales bacterium (SeqCode) | reverse complement strand
GCTATAGTAATGACAAATGGACGAGAAACAAATCCAACACCAACGTCGCGACCACGAAGAGAAGTCGACCCAGCAACGCGCTGCTATTCTGGGGCTGCAGTATCTTGATACGCGAGAATTTGAAGACGAACTAGAACTTGTCAGGAACCTCGTCACTATCGAAGATATGCACAAAAACCGTATGGTTCCGTTGCAGATGGGCAACGAATATAAACCGTATCGATTTGCTGTCACGAGCCAAACCCCGCAATCGGTCATTCAAAAAATGCGACAAGCATACGCCGACGAAGGTCGCACTGCAGACATATTCCTGATAAGTAACGGGGCATACCTAGTGCTGATGAACCGCTATGATCCGCCTAAAAAGGTCATATATCAGGACATTACCATTGCCAAAGAAGGCGACAGTACTACGATCGCTGAGGTCAGTAAGACGCTCAATTCGGTGGGGTCTGACCAAATCCTTGATTATTTGATCGACCAAGCTGATCGTTTAGGCGCGAGCGATATCCACGTCGAAAATCAGCGACTAAATATTCGTATTCGTATGCGTGTTGACGGCGCACTTCACCCCGTAGCGGAAATCGAAAAAGATAAGTATCGTATTTTGATGGGCGCTATTGGGTCTCGCGCAAATATCTCGTCTGCGGCAAAGACCTCACAGTCTGGGCATATCCAAAAGGAAATACACCGCGATAAAGCATCTCACCTGCTAAATATTCGTATCGAAACCGTGCCTACGATGTACGGACAGGACGCTGTTCTTCGTTTGTTTAACTTTGACGAGAGTATGTTGAACCTAGATCTACTAGGGATTCCCACAAAAGAAAGAGCCCAGATTGATGAAATTGTCAGCCATCCGCGTGGCATGATGATGATGGTGGGTCCAACTGGTTCTGGTAAATCCACAACTCTTTATAGTCTTTTGAATGCATTAAACACAAGTGATCGTAAGATAATTACCCTCGAAGACCCGATTGAATATGGCATCACTGGCATTGCCCAGATTCCAATTGACACGACGCATGGGCAGACGTTTGCCGATGGACTACGGTCAGTGCTACGTTTGGATCCTGACGTAGTGATGCTTGGTGAGATCCGTGACGTTGATACGGCAAAGACGGCGATCCAGGCCTCGATTACTGGTCACTTGGTGCTCAGTTCATTCCACGCTAACTCTACGGCCGCGGCATTTAGTCGTATGATCGGCATGATTGGCATTAACCCAATCTTTAGTTCTGCTATCCGTTTGCTCATCGCACAGCGTCTTGTTAGGCGACTATATAATCCGTCAAAAGAAGAATACGAACCAGATGCGGCAACAAAAGCATGGGTGAAAAAAGTCTTAGAAGGTGTTCCCGAAGATCGTTTGGGCGGTGTAGACCTCGATAACTTTAAACTATGGCGCCCAAGAGTGCATGACGACGCTCCGTTCGGCTTTAAGGGTCGTATCGTGGTCATGGAGCAGATGGTTGTTAATCCTGCTATCCAGGCCTTCCTACGTGGTGATATTGCCGATGCTAATCCAGAGGCTATCGAAGCAGAAGCGAAGAAATCGGCTGGACTTGTGACGCTGTTACAGGCTGGCACGTTGGCGGCTCTTCGCGGCGATACAACGCTCGAAGAAGTAAACCGCGCTATTTAGTTTGCATCGTCAAAAGACCCTTTGTAGGTATTCATCAGAATGTTACATTGACGATATTGACACCGAGCGGTTTTTATAGATAAAAATGCTAATAACCCCTTTTAAAATCAATAAAACTGTGCTATAGTTTATAGCTGATTGTATATACAAAAATAAGTACCATGTACTTGAAGGCGTGGAGCCATAGGGATACAACTATGTGGCCAGCTATTATCAAGACAGGACAATAAAGGACGATATTATGAGTTTTGCACTAATCCAAAAGGTTAACGAAGAACAAAAGAAGCACGCTGTAGTCGATGCACGAAGCGGCGACACTGTACGTGTTCACCAAAAAATTAAAGAAGGTACTAAAGAACGTATCCAGATTTTCGAAGGCGTTGTTCTTCGTACTGACAACAAGCAGTCTCACACATCACGAATTACTGTTCGTAAAATCACTAGCGGTGTTGGTGTAGAGAAAAGCTTCCTACTTCACAGCCCGCTTGTAGATAAGATCGAAATTGTACGCCGTGCGAAAGTTCGCCGCAACTTCCTTTCATTCTTGCGTAACCGTAGCGGTAAAAGCGCACGTCTTACAGCACAGAATTTTGACCGCGAGGCTGTCAACACGCTGCCTGAAGCGCCAAAAGCTGAAGAGCCTGCTGCAGAAGAAGCTCCAAAAGAAGACAAGTAATCCTTCTAACAAGAAAACACCTCAGAGATTGGGGTGTTTTTTTATAATCTAGGTAGTGTGGCTCGCGTATGCGAGCCACGTGCACCTACTTTCATACTTGTATGCCGAGTAGCGCCAACTCATTGTGCAAATCTGCGAGTTTTTCGTGATGTTGCATCAGCTGCGTCGTCATGTAATCGTCGGACGGCAGCAGTTTGGACAGGCGTTCGGCAATCTGGACTTCCGCTTCGACCACTTGCATCTGTCGCAGAACCAGCCGCGCTTCACGCCTGTTGTCGCTGAGCGGATTCCAGGAAAACTTACCCCTCATCCGCCGATCATCGAGTCTGAACCTCATTCTTATGAGGCGCAACTTCATCGCAAGGAGGATGTAACGCTCCTTGTTGCACTGCTCGTATTCACGCCGAAAGTTCTCGTTGGGAAACATTCGCCTTAGACGTTCATCCGAGATAGTCGTAATGTACCTGAAGAGCTTGTCGTCGCGCTTCTTCAGACGCCGTGCATAGAGTCGATCGATCAGGGTGGCGTGGGCGATTGTCATGGTGCTCCTGGGTAGGAAAATAGGGACGGCATGATTATACTACTTATTCATCACAATGTCAATGGTCTACAATGATAGGTATGATACTTGGAATTGATGAAGTAGGTCGTGGACCATGGGCAGGACCCCTGGTAATTGGTGCAGTGGTTCTCGGTGGCAGCCAGATCGATGGATTGACCGATAGCAAAAAGCTATCAAAAAAACGTCGGGATGAACTGGACGTTATTATTCGCGAACAGGCGAGCGGGTTTGGACTCGGGTGGGTGCATGCATATGAAATCGACGAGATAGGACTGAGCGAGGCGCTGCGACTAGCCACGCGGCGCGCGGTCGAACAGGTGACGGTTTCGTATCATGAGATTATTATTGACGGAACGATAAACTTTTTGTCAGATACGAGTAAAGGTCAATATGTCACGACTATGGCAAAAGCAGATTTATTGGTGCCAAGCGTTAGCGCAGCATCGATTATCGCAAAAGTCGCCAGGGACACCTATATGGCGCAGCAAGATGCCGTATATGACGGGTATAAATTTGCGTCACATGTAGGATATGGGACGGCCGCGCATCGGGCGGCGATTGAAAAGTTGGGCATAACACCGCTACACAGACTATCGTTTGCGCCATTGCAAAAGTACCGCAGAGACGCCCCGGTTGCTACAGTGACAGTTGAAAAGACACAGCTAAGTGACGAGACGACAAAAAATATTGGCGATCGAGCTGAGGATGAAGCCGCAAATTACCTTGTGCGTCGCGGACATGAGGTTATCGATCGAAACTGGAAGACGAAGTACTGCGAGATCGACGTCATATCTATAAAAAACGAAACGGTATACTTTACGGAAGTGAAATATCGTAAAACTGCCGATCAAGGTGGCGGGTTAGCGGCAATTACCAAAAAGAAGCGTAATCAGATGCACTTTGCTGCGAATTTATATGTACAGACGAAAAAGATCACCGACCTAGATCTTTTACTGAGCGTGATTTCTATGACGGGTAATCCACCGGACGTTGAAGAGTATGTCGAGTTAAAGTAACTATTTGCGTCATAGGATGGATAGGCTGTACGGTGATTGCTTATGGCGTACTGAGGAAGCGAAATAGAAGTACTGGGCTCAAACCGATAGACAGTATGTTCAAGCGATGGTGTCAATTCGGCAGCGAACAACGATGATTCACTGCCTGTGCGACTAACCAATCTGTCGGAATATTTTCCTGAGTATGTAAGCGGTCATGCGGCCGTTTTTTTATGGCTTTCTATAGTGCTAAGAGCGCTGCTTGTACTGCTGCTTTATCTCGCTCGATCAATTCAACTCGACCTTCGATTTCGCTAATCCCCATACTTATGGCTCTTGTCAAAGCAGGAATCTCTTTTTTAGGCGCAAAGAAGTCGACGTATTCATCAAGCTGCTGTTTGGTCGAGAGTGCACTAGCGCTGTAGCGAGGGTAATCGTCATAACTCTTGTCGCCACCGAATGTCTCGATAATCCAGTCCCAGTTGTCACGGATCCACTGCCAAGCAGCTGTGCGGCTTTCGCGGCCGCGAATCATATAAACGAACCACCGAGCGGCGTCCTGAGGCCGAACGATTTTAGGATTTTTGATACACTCAAGCAACTGATCAATCTTTTCGGGTACGCGCGTACTGGTAATACCGACGCAAATGTCTTGCTGCAGTTCGCCCGACTGAGTAGTGGTATACACCGCTAGCAAGTCATCGACGATCGTAGCGTCTCCGTGGCGAGCGACAGTGCTAATAACGATGCCGCGTAGTTCGGGGTCGATATCGCTAAGAGGTGTCGTGCGGTATATGTTTTGTGCTTGTTCAATGGCGGCTGGATCCTCTCCGTAGAGGGTAAGGCCAATAACCGTTGAGCGAAGTTTTACATCTTCTTCGGACTCACCATCAATTGGCGTCCATCCTAATCGTTCGTATTGATCACGTGCAAGCTGCTTAGATAGCTGACGTAGCTTTGTTTCGGCCTCTTTATTATCTTCGGTGAATTTACGTAGCTCTGCGAGCGCTAGAGAGATGATATTCCAAACAGGCTCAGATGTTTCGTTTTTGTAGGCTAAGATAAGTGGAATAAGCTGATCGGTCGTCATGATTCCGGCGCGCGCTAACATCGTTGCTTCGTTTAGCAGCTGCACTCGTCCAATCAGGTCAAGTGATCCGTCAGTCACTTTCTTTGTTAATTCGGCGAGCGAAATATCGTCATAATGGGTGATAAAATGCGCAGTATCGCCGATGTTTAGTTGTAATGGAGCGTCTGTTTGAACAGTGATTGATTCGGTAGAAAGTAATGCCGGCAGCTCATCGCTATTGCTGTTGAGCGGAATTGGCCATAGTTTTGATGACGCGGCGTGCGGTCCGACGAAGAACTGTGTTTGGGTTAATGTTACTTCACTCTCACTGCGTTCAATCGAGACAACAGGAAACCCTGATTGTGAAATCCAGGTGTTCATGATGTCGGTAATGTCTTTGCCGCTCGCTTGAGCCAACTCGCCCCACAGATCGTTGCCGATGGTGTTTTTGTAGGCAAACTTCTCGAAATATGACTTTAGGCCATTTTGAAATGCCTCGTCACCGATATATTGTCGCACCATGCGCATTAGTCGTGCACCTTTGGCGTAGACGATAGCGCCGTCGAATAGCGTGCTGATTTCGTCTGGGTGATTAACGTCAACCTGGACTGACTGTACTCCGTCAATAGCATCGCGGCGCAGCGCAAAAATAGATTCTTCGAGCGAGAAATCAAGCCATGTGTTCCATTCCGGATACAAATCGTCTACAGCTAGGTAAGACATCAGTGTAGCAAAACTCTCGTTTAGCCATAAATCATTCCACCATTCCATTGTTACAAGGTTGCCAAACCACTGGTGGGCAAGTTCGTGTGCAATGACCGATGCGATGTACTGGCGGCTTGATATGCTCGTTGTTTTTGGGTTTGCTAGAAGGGCTATCTCGCGGTAGGTAATCAGACCCCAGTTTTCCATAGCACCAGACGAGAAATCTGGAAGCGCGACATGATCGCTTTTTGGTAGCGGATACGCCACACCGAAATAATCATTGTAAAATTCGATTGAACGAACGGCCACCGATAGCGGAAAATCAAGACTTTCTGGTGACTGTGCTGGTGTTGCCCAAACATTTACTTCGACGCCGTCTTTGGTTGTGGCGGTTTTGCTGTGCATCTCGCCGACGACAAACGCCAGTAGATATGTACTCATGCGTGGGCTTGTTTCGAACTTTGTTATTAGTCTGCGACCGTCGGTGTCCTGATATTTGACGGGCATGTTGCTAAGCGCTGTGACGCTGTCATCAGTAGTAAGGGTGACGTCGAAGGTTGCTTTTGCCGCTGGTTCGTCGATACATGGGAATACTTCGCGGGCATGGTGTGATTCGAACTGTGTTGCGAGCAACTCTTTTTTGACACCGGCGTGTTCGTAGTAGCAAGGGTAGATGCCGTGCATCGCATCAGTGATGCTACCGGCGAATCGTAGCACGACTACGTGTTCGCCAGGTGCTAAATCTCCGCTTGTAATCGATAGTTCGTCGTTATCGCCAAATGAATGTTGAGCGACCTGTCCGTCGACAAGCGCTGATTCGATAGTGAGGTCTTTGGCGTGGAGTGTAATCGTACCTTCGGCGTTTGTTGTGCTGCCGTGAACTGTTACGGTGCCAGAAAATGTGCGTCCTATTCGGTCAATGTCGAGTGATAGGTCGTAGTGTTTGGGAATGAAAAAATCGATGAGTCGAGTAACTGTATGCATATTACTAGTATACTAGACTCATGAAGAATGTTCATCGAATGCGGCGGTTTATTGTCAGTGCGGCTGCACTGGCTGGATTAGCGGTGGTTATTTTTAACTCGCAGGATATGTGGCAGCCTGTCGATCAGCCCGTTGCTGCACCGGCAGCTCAGCAAGTAGTAACCGTTGGTCAGGCGGCCGATGAGCTTGAGAAAATTCCTGTCAAAGGTCGCGCGCCAAAGACCGGTTATGAGCGGTCTGAATTTGGCAACGGGTGGGCTAATATTGGCGGATGCGACACTCGTAATATTATTCTGAACCGAGATTTGACTAACGTGACGATAGATCAAAATTGTAAAGTGCTCACAGGTACGCTCAATGATCCGTATACCGCGACTACTGTGGCGTTTCAGCGTGGCGCAGCGACCAGCGATAAGGTGCAGATTGATCATGTTGTTGCGCTAAGTGACGCGTGGCAAAAGGGAGCGCAGCAACTAACGAAACAAGAGCGAACAGCGCTAGCCAATGACCCACTCGAGCTTTTGGCGGTTGATGGAGCGGCAAATCAGCAGAAATCAGACGGAGATGCGGCGACGTGGCTACCAGACAATAAATCGTTTCGCTGCCAATATGTCGCTCGGCAAATTGCAGTGAAGGTGAAATATCGATTGTGGGTCACGCAGGCCGAGGGCGATGTGATGCGGCAAGTGCTAGGGACTTGTCCTGGACAAATGTTGCCGCTAGAGTAGTGCATAATTTAGTGTACTACGCTGCGTAGCGATGGCGCTGCATCATGATTGTTAGTATTTACCTATAATTCTGTCGTTCGCTGTTTTAATCTTTTTGCGGTGCCGGATGACTTCAAGTGGTTCTTTGATTCTATTGAATAACGATTTATGAGGTTTTTTTGCTGCAAGTGCATCGAGCTTTTGAACGCGGGCGACTTCGTCAGGCGTCATGCCGTCAAATAGATCATCTGCTGTGGTAGAGAATGCTGCATTCGAGGTTGCTTTGACGGCTGCTGCGGTTGAACGCAGGACGCTGTCGTCGTCACGGGCGAGTTCATGCGACTTTGCCCGTTTCATTAGTTCATCGCGAGCTTCTTTTATGCGTGCGAATGCTTCAGCGGCCTCTGGCGAATCGCTGTGATCGGGGTGAATCTCCATAGCAGCCTTGCGAAAGGCTGACTGGATTTCACTAGACGATGCATTACTACTGACGCCGAGCATTCTATTGTGATTCATAAATATATTATAGCATAAAACGGTTATGATTACAATATGTTATTGCTTGTAGAAATCGACAGAGCGCTTGATCTGTTCGGGAGTGGGAGTGGCCATGCCATCAAAGGCATTTGATTCTGGCGTCGCAATCAGAGGGTCGTTAGCCGATCTGGGGTAGATATGCGTATGAAGGTGATTCATCTTGACACCGTTCTCTGGTTGGTCGGGCTGAAACTTAACAAGTGTTTGATACCCGCGACCAAGTGCGCTCACTATGCGC
>JAZQPT010000105.1:0-5549 GCA_045628725.1 Saccharimonadales bacterium (SeqCode) | reverse complement strand
CTACCAGCGCCCTCCCACCCTGCACCGCTACGGCATGCGCGACGAGCTCGAACTGGCCTTGAAGGAAGGCCAGTTCCGGCTGCAGAGCGCCGGTGGTTTCCTGACCGTTTCCTTCTCCCAGGCCTGGAGCAAGAATTTGTTTGAGGTACTGGGGCCGGCCGATTGCTGCCTCGTGATCCACAACAGCGAGGAATTCGGCGAACGCCTGCACCGCGCCGTCCAGCGCGCGCTGCCGAACTGGGCCGGCATCGACGGCGCCGTCGAATACGGTAGCCGCTCGCCGCTGGGCGCGGCGTTTACCAAGACCCGCGCCGAGGCGCAGGAGCAGGAGTGGAAATTCGCCTGGCGCTCGCTGTCGCCGAATACGAGCCTCAATCCCGTCACGGTGAGGATTGGCACCATCGAGCAGTTTGCAGAGTTGCGCGCGCCGGAGAGTCATCTGGTGTGATGTGTAGCGCGCATTTCCATTAGGGGAGTGGCGACTTATTCATTACCTGTCGTGTGGCGGCTTGGCCCGACCTGAGACAATATGGGCACTTTCCCCGCACCGCCATCGATCATGCAAAAGAGTTTTTCCGACCTCGAGTACGCCGCCAAGAAGAAGCTGACACGCCGCGACCGTTTCCTTGCAGAGATTGACGTGGCCACGCCGTGGGGCAATCTGCATCGGCAAATCGGTAGCTTGGCACGTGGCCATGAAGCGCAGCAAGCGCAAGGCGCTGCCGAAGAACAGGCTGGGCCGCATGACCGAAAAGCTTGAGCATCTCAAAACGAGCGTGCGCGCGAAAGTCGAGCATCCGTTCCATGTCATCAAGAACCTGTTCCGCCATCGAAAGACGCGCTACTTTGGTCTGGCGAAGAACACCGCCTAGCTGTTCACCCTGTTCGGCTTTGCCAATCTGGTGCTGGCCGGCAGGCGTTTTACGATCACTGAAACCCGAAGAGCGTCCTGAGCGCGGAGAGGCGCAAGCAAAGCAGTCTATTTGCTGAAAAACGAGCCTCTGGCGGCCCGAAAAGACGTGATAAAAAATTGAAAGGCGCTCGCTCGCGTGAAAATCCGCGGAACCGCAGAAATGATCTATTGATCAGCGCTTCCCTTGGGAAAGTTGCACAAACTGATCGAGCCGCACTATCCCAAGGCATGCGGGCCAGGTCGCCCACCGATCGGCCTGGCCGCATGCTGAGCATGCATGTGGCACAGCGGTGTTTTGGCTTGTCCGATGAAGGCATTGCAGATGCGATCGACGACGGCCAGTCAATTCGGGGTTTGTTGGCATCGACCTCAATGGCGACTCGGTGCGGTACGCACTGACGCTGCTGACATTTCGTCATTTGCTTAACGCGAAAGGCCTCACGCATATCAGCGTAGACGCCGCTCCGGGCTTGGTGTACACGCTGATCGGCACCACCGGCAACGTCTCCGATGTGACGCAAGCGTACGTGCTGCTGCATGGCGACGAAACTGCAGCGCTTTAGCGATGCTGGAGTGGTGAAAGCGCGCCGATAATCTTGGTAAATCGATGACTAGGCACGTGGCGATGAAGCGCTCAAAGCGCGGGAGCTTCCCAAGAACAAGTCCGGACGCATGCTCGAAAAACTGGAGCATCTCAAGGCGCCCGTGCGGGCGAAGTAGAGCGTCCGTTCAATGTCATTAAGAACCGGTTCCGGCATCGCAAGGCGCGCTATCGCGGCTTGGCTAAGAACACGGCACAACCGTTCACGCTGTCCGATATCGCCAATCTCGCGCCTGCAGGTTGGCGATTTACGGTCACTGAAACCCGAAGTGCGTCTGAGCGACGAAAGGTGCCAGGAATACAGCAAGCTGCTGAAATAACGTCCGTAGCGCGAATGAAAAAACGTACTTTCAATTGCGACGCCACCGCGTTCGTAAAGAGAGGTAGATGCGCCGAATCGTTAATTGATCAGCGTTTCCCCTAAGGATCCGGTTCCATGCGCTTAGACTACCAAAGCCCAGACTCGATGCTCGCGGTGTCTGATTTGCGCAATAGGTGCTGAAAAAAGGCAAACTTAATTCTTTACAAAATAAATTGTTTCCTTAAAAATTTTCAGTATAATGCCAAATACGCAACAAGGTAAATATTATGGACACAATGGGATATTTAATAGCTGTTGTAATACCTTCGTATCGGGTAAAACGTTTTATTTTGGACGTCATTGCCCAGATCGGACCAGAAGTGGCCCGCATCTACGTTGTCGACGACTGTTGTCCGGATGGAAGCGGCGCATTTGTTAAGGATAATTGCCGGGATTCCAGGGTGCAGGTAATTTCCAATGTTGAGAATCAAGGAGTCGGGGGCGCGGTTATGGCTGGATATGCCACCGCGATAGCCGACGGGATGGATATTATTGTCAAGATTGATGGTGATGGCCAAATGGACCCAGCTTTAATCCCTAATTTTATACGACCTATTATTATGGGGCGAGCAGATTACACAAAAGGGAACAGGTTTTTCGATCTCGAGGAAATCCGTTCAATGCCGGCAATCCGGCTATTCGGTAATGCTGCGTTATCATTTATGACTAAGCTGTCCTCGGGATATTGGGAGTTATTTGACCCAACAAACGGCTATACCGCAATTCATAGCAATGTGGCTCGGTTGCTGCCCTTCAATAAAATCAGCCGGCGCTATTTTTTTGAATCAGATTTGCTCTTCCGGCTTAATACGATCAAAGCAGTCGCAATGGATATTCCCATGTCTGCAAAGTACGGTGACGAAATTAGTAATTTAAAGATTTCCAAAATAATCGGCGAATTCATGTTTAAGCATGTTCGTAATTGTTGGAAGCGGATAGGTTACAATTATTATTTGCGGGATATGTCCCTGGCATCATTAGAGCTCCCTATTGGGATAATGATGTTGCTTGGTGGCGGATTATTTGGTGCGTTTCATTGGGTGGAATCGATAAACTCAGGTGACCCTACTTTGCCGGGTACTGTCATGTTTGCGGCACTTCCTATGATTATTGGCATGCAGCTTATACTGGCATTCATCGGACATGATATCGCCACTTCGCCCAGTGAAACGTTACATCTTAAGCTCAGTACGGTTAAGTCAACCCAATGAAAGCACAATCCCGATGATATATTTCATTGCGCTTCTCTGTGTGGTAGGAATCGCTGCCGGCCAAATTTTGTTTAAACTTAGCGCGATTGCGTTACGCAAAAATGCTTCGTTTTTTCATATTGAAACTTTGTTGTTGCTTGGTTCAGCCTTCGCTTTGTATGGTATTACCACTATTGCATGGGTCTGGGTACTGCAAAAAATAGATCTTGGCAAAGCGTATCCCTTAATGGCTCTTGCATTTGTCATCGTACCCATCGGGAGCTATTTTATTCTTAACGAACGTTTTCACGCTCAGTATTTGCTTGGAATTTCTTTAATCGTTATCGGAATAATTGTGGCAGTGCGTTCCTAATGCGATCGGGCTATCGCGAATAGTATTAGGTTCGCTAAGCATCTGGCACCTGTTTCAAGTTATGACATGTTTAACTGTCTTTTACTTTAATATATTGGTGCGCGTTATGATTCTCTGGGTAGAACGGAACACTCAGTTGTTCTGCTTTTTGGTTGGATTAGTGTGTTCCATACCGCTGATTTTTATCACGCCACCATTTCAGGTCCCGGATGAGCCCCAACATTTTTATCGGGCTTACCAGATAAGCGAGGGGCAGCTCCTTGCCCGGGTCGAAAATAGAGTCGCCGGTGGTATGCTTCCCTCTTCTCTTATCAAGCTTTCTAGCGATCATCTAGGTTCGAGAGCGATACATACAGAGCGGCCAATAATCAAGCGACCTTGGTCCGTATCTTTCGCTGATTTTGCCACGCCTTTGCTTCCTTATAGACGGGAGTTTATCGATTTTTCGGGCGCAGCTTTTTATTCACCTATACCCTATATTCCCCAGTCTTCTGCCATTGCATTGGGTCGAATGTTCGGCGCAGGACCGCTAGCTTTTATGTACTTGGCTCGGCTTGTAAATGTGATTGTTGCAGTATTTTTAATCTCATTAGCAGTTCGGCACTCTCCATTAAGCAAGCCTGGCTTCATGGCGGCTGGTTTGTTGCCAATGTCGGTATATTTGTTTGCATCTCTTTCCCCCGATGCAATGGTAATTGGATCGGCTTTTTTATATACTTCGCTTGCGCTCGAAGCATATGCAAACAAAAATTGGACGACATCTAACCTTGTTATGGCAATAATATGCGCAACCATATTTTGCTCGATAAAGATAGTGTATGCACCGCTGATCTTAATTGCATTTTTTTCAGGGTTTGATACCGAGAGGCCGATAAAATCATTAGGGATACAAACGGCCCTAATTATTATTCCAATTTCGATAACAGTAATGTGGATGCACTCTGTATCCGGGCTGATTGTCCCTGTAAAGCTTGGCACCAGCGTTGTGGGACAATTGCAACATGTTATAGGGCATCCTTTTCTGTTTCTGCAAGCGGTTGCTCATGGATTTTTATGGAATGAGTTTTACTTTTTTACGACTATCGGAGTATTAGGATGGCTTAAATTAAAGCTTCCGACATTAAGTTACTGTCTGGCAGCCGTCTCGCTTCTGATTTCGATATTCTCCGTTTCGCATATCAAATCTGTTCGTTCATCCTTTACGATGGCATGGTGGGGTGTGCTCGCTCTGTCGAGCATTGGACTGATCATGCTTGCTTTGTATCTGTATTGGACAGCGGTTGCAGCAGTTACAGTCGATGGGGTTCAGGGAAGATATTTCATTCCTGTGCTCCCACTGCTCGCGACAGTCATCGCGGGTGCCTTGTCAAATTGCAGCGGTCGACTGTCACCCGCAAAAGCATTGATTTTGGTTGCCGGGCTTGGTATTGCTGAAGCGCTTTTAACGTTTTTTTGCTTATTAACCGCGTACTGGATTTTTTAATCGCAAGCAGTCAGCCCCTGCATATTATAGAGGCGTATTGACCAAGGAGCTGTAGTTAGCGATTTTTTGTGTCAGGTAAGTCTATGCCCTAACCTGATGTCGGAAATCCCAGTACAATCCGTTAGGATGGGGTTGATATTGTAATTACTTCACGTATACCTTTAACGGTCATGGACTCTTTCCTGCACCATTTTTTAAAGAAGCACGTTTTTCGAGGTCAGCGTATCGGTTATGTCCGGATCACTGGTTTCGACCAAAATCCACAGCGTCAGCTCAATTAGGTACAGATAGAGGAGCTTTTTATTGACAAGGTCGGGCAACGACACCCAGCGGCCACAGCTCGACGGTTTGCTGCCATTCGCCCGAGACGGCGACGCGGTAGTCATACAGTTCATTACTCATCCATTTTTGAGCGTCGCCCAAGCTGCAGCCCTTGCACTTGTGCGTAGCGCTGAAACGGTCCTGCCCTGTTAGATCACCAGTAACGGCGACTTTTAGAACCCAGCCTCCAAGGATTCCGGGTTTAATGCCGGGATGACAAACAGCGCCTACCCCCGTCTCCTCGCCGCGCTCGACCTGGGTTTCACGACGGTGAAGAACCGCGTGATCATGGGTTCGATGCACACCG
>JAZQPT010000104.1:0-10149 GCA_045628725.1 Saccharimonadales bacterium (SeqCode) | reverse complement strand
ACGCCAAACTTCTCGAATGCCGTGGTGCTGCGCGGTAATGTGGACCAGCCTGTGCGTGCGCCGTTTACGAACAATATGCGGGTGAGCGACCTGATCCCGAACCGCGAGTTTCTGATCAGCCGTAAGTCTACGCGTCGGCAGAACGACGCAATTGCCGCATCCGAAGGCGAATTAGCCAACCGTGATCCAAGTCGTAGTCGCAGCCATAATCGCACCGCTGCCCAGGAGGAGGATCGGAATTCAAGCGTGGGCGCAGAATCAATCGCAGCAAGTATCGGTGGCCTGATTGACCCGATTAACTGGGATTACGCGGTAATCGAACGCGTCAACCGTACTGACCTAAGCGTCAAGCTGATCCCGTTTAATCTTGGTAATGTGTTCACCAATCCGACTGGCCCTGATAATGTCCAGTTACATCCCGGCGACACCGTTACGATTTTCTCCCAAGAAGACGTTGCGGTACCGATGGATAAACGTCAAGTTTTCGTTCGTGTTGAAGGAGAAGTGAACGTACCCGGAGTGTATCAGATGACTGCAGGCGATACGCTGCAGAGCTTGCTTGCCAAGGCTGGCGGACCAACTGCAAACGCCTACCTGTTCGGTACGGGTTTTTATCGCGAAGAAGTGCGTAAGGAGCAGCAGGCCAACCTGCAGCGCGCGGCAGACCGTCTTGAAGCACAGATTCGCAGCGAGCAGTCGTCACAAATCGCGAACGCGGCCGCTAAGGCACCGGCAGACGCTGCGTCGTCGGGAGCCCAGTTCGAAGCGCAGCGACGCATTGCAGATGAGCGTATTGCCCGCTTCCGCAAACTGCAGTCGACTGGCCGCATCGCCTTTGGCTTAGAGCCGAAGGAGCGCTCCTTCGCCCGCTTACCTCAAGTAACGCTGCAAAATGGAGACCGCCTGGTGGTTCCTGCCAAGCCTGCGTTCGTGCACGTGTTTGGCTCGGTCAACGTGGAGGCATCCCCATTGTGGCGTACGAACAGCCGCGTCAAGGATTACCTGAAGCTCGCCGGTACGACTACTGATGCAGACATCGATAATACCTTCGTGCTACGCGTTGATGGAACCGTCGTCTCCGCTGATTCGCAGGGATGGTTCTTTGGCAAAATTGGCGGCCTTGAGGTAATGCCTGGAGACACCATCGTTGTGCCTGAGAAATTAGATAAGACAACTGCTTGGAGCAGATTTACACAGGGGGCTCGGGAGTGGACTCAAATCCTCGCTAACTTTGGTCTGGGGGCTGCCGCTGTCAAGACATTACGTGACTAATCGAGTCATTGCGCCTATTTCTTTTGACATGCGGCGCATGCCGACCCTAGAAACAAAAACTGTGACGCGAAAGCCTGAGGCAAGTGAATATGAACACACCTGAACAAACAACCCGTCAAGACAACGAAATAAGCGTTGTTGACCTGCTGATCATTCTTTTGAAGCGCAAGAAGCTCATTGTCGGGCTACCTCTAGCTAGTGCCGCGATTGCCGCAGCAGTCAGCTTCGCACTTCCAAATATTTATCGAGGAACCACTACGTTGTTGCCTCCGCAGCAGTCGCAATCCGGTGCGACCGCGCTACTTTCGCAACTTGGCGGGATGGCGGGCATGGCAGCAGGCGCGGCCGGCATTAAGAATCCAAGCGATTTGTATATCGGCATGCTGAAAAGCCGAACCCTTGAAAATAAACTTGTTGAAAAATTTGATTTAAAAAAGGTCTACGAGACCGACTCGCAAGAAAAAGCTCGTCGTAAATTAGAGGAAAGCACGACTATTAACTCTGGTAAAGATGGCCTCATTACGATCGACGTAGAAGATAAAGATGGCACACGTGCGGCCGCATTAGCTAATAGTTATGTTGCAGAACTTATGCAGCTTACTAAGGTCATGGCCGTTACCGAGGCAGGACAACGCCGAATATTCTACGAACGCCAACTGGAGCAGGCCAAGGATAATCTAGCAAAAGCCGAGGGTGCTCTGAAGGGTGGCCTCGACGCACACGGTGTTATTAGTGTAGACACCGAAAGTCAGGCGGTCCTCCAAACGATTGGACGGTTAAGGGCACAAGCGTCTGCAAAAGAAATTCAGTTGAGTTCGATGCGCGCTTTCATTACACCGAATAATCCCGAATTCAAGCGCGTCGAAGAAGAACTGCGAAGTGCACGAGCCGAGTTGGCTAAGTTAGAAAACGGACGAGGTGAAGAATCTGATTCCACTCCGGCAGTTGCCGGCGATAAACAAAGTGGCATGGCCAATATAAAATTGCTACGCGACGTAAAATATTACCAGATGCTTTACGAACTCTTGGCGAAGCAATACGAAGTCGCACGTCTGGATGAGGCAAAAGATCCGGCTGTTATCCAAGTGCTGGATCCTGCCGTTGAGCCCGAGTTTAGGTTCAAACCGCACCGGCTTCTGATAATTCTCTTGGCTAGCCTAGGTGGACTATTTGTCGCTACTTTTTGGGCTTTTCTGGGTGATGCAAAACGCAGAGCTGTTTCGGAACCTTTCGGGGCCGCAAAGTGGGATGAGCTTAGCTTAGCCGCAAAGCTGAAAAGGTAATTTACCATACTGTCTGTAACTCTCATCTAATGATGACGGAGTGCCGCCCATATAAGATCTTGTATGACTAACGATTCTACCTGAGTCGTTTTGGTAAATATTTGGCGCTCTAGTTGGGGGAGAATCCAAGGCGCAGTGAGGATTGTTCAGTTATAGATCGACTATAGTGCCCCTCTCACTTGTTGGGACACGTGCCAAAAATCCTGCTTAAAGTGCCTTGTTATGCTCGAGAAAGTGAGCTCGACTTAGCGGCGCAGTAAGTGACCGCTGAGCCGTTACCCGACGGATTCACACAACAAGATATATAGACTCGATGAGCTTACGAAAGAATACTTTTTTCAACCTTCTTGGCTTCGGACTGCCGGCTGTGGTTGGTATTGTCTCGGTTCCGGTATTGGTGTCAAAGATGGGGCTCGCCGCTTTTGGTGTTTTTACGCTAATCGGCACCGTTATTGGATATCTGAGTATATTTGATCTCGGTTTGGGCACTGCAATAACGCAGCAGATTGCAGCGAAGCGCGGACTCGGCGATACGGTTGAGGTGTGGGATGTCATTAGGACCGGCTTGTGGTCGACTGTGCTCATTGGTTCGGCTGGGGGGCTCGCGATTTTTGTTTTCTCAGACTTTATTGCTTCCAATTGGCTAGGTGTAAGTGGCGATTTTCTGAAGGATGCAAAGACTGCGCTGATAATTGCTGCTGTCGCTGTGCCCATCACTACCGCTACGTCCGCACTACGAGGAGTGCAAGAGGGATTCGAGAACTTCAGAATTGTAAATATTCTTCGCGTTGCTCAAGGTTCACTCAATTTTGTACTCCCCATAATTTTTATCTATCTCGTCGCAAATACAATATCAGCTGCTGTGCTGAGTATATTAATTTTGCGGATAGTAATATTGATTGGATATGCTCGCCTTCCCGGAATTTGGTCTGGAATATTCAAGACTCGAGCAAAAATCGATGTGCGTACACAGTCAAAACTCTTCTCGACAGGGGCTTGGATTACAACTGCAAATATTGTGAGCCCATTGATGGTGACATGCGATCGATTCTTCGTTTCATCAACTCTTGGGGCCGGCCTTGTCTCCATTTACACTATTCCTCTTGAGGCCCTGCTGCGAATTCTGATTGTTCCTAGCGCACTGTCAAATGCACTTTTTCCGAAGTTGTCAATGCTTGCCAACTCCGACAAGGAAAAAGGTAACGCCGCATATAGAAGAGCTTACTTCTTCAATTTTGCCGTGTTGTCTGTAATTACAGCAATATTTAGCTTCAACGCTGAAGTTATACTTCGTATCTGGATTAATAGCGACTTTGCCAAGCAAGCGAAAGACATTTTCGTAATTTTAACCATTGGTATATTTTTCAATGGCTTAGCTCATGTGCCATATGCTGCGATACAGGCACGGGGCGGTGCTAAATCAACAGCAGTCCTTAGAACTGCAGAAGCCGCCTTCTATATTC
Organism: Saccharimonadales bacterium (SeqCode); assembly: GCA_045628725.1. Lineage (GTDB taxonomy): Bacteria > Patescibacteriota > Saccharimonadia > Saccharimonadales > Saccharimonadaceae > JACQGD01. Next base: position 6,131 of record JAZQPT010000104.1, on the reverse strand, counting down.
CCAGTCTGCTTTACGTTGTAACGCACTTTGGACTTTCTGGCGTTGCCATTGCGTGGGCCGGTCGTGCCTTTGCCGATTTGATTGCGTTGCATGCTATTGAGAAAATCGGCCGCACCACTCTTCCCTTTGCTATCGCTATTTCGCCTGGCGAAAAACACCTGTGATAGCAATACCCCTAGGGCTCCTTGAGCCGTGCACACCTATAACAAGTGGATCAAGAGACGCTATTGCTTATAGCGGTCTTATTTTAAAAAAATGAAGGTATTCGTCTTTGGAAGCCCAGATTTCGGCGGTCACGAAATTATGGCTATTAAAATACTTCGCGTTGTGCTGCGGAATAATGCCAACGTTTTCTGCTTTGTGAATTCTTCCAATTCTCGTTTATTGGAAGAGCTCGATAAGCTGGAAGTCAAAGTGAAGTGTGTTAATTTTCGCAGCTCAAAAATTGATCTAATTTTAGGTTTTGCAAACCCATTAATTATTTGTTTGAGTATATACATGCGGCGAGAGCTTAAAAAAGTCAGCGCTGAACATGTAATAATCGTCAATGGCAATGCTGTGGCAAATCATCGGCTTACGCTCGGCGTTGTATTGGCATGCAAGAAATTATCAGTCCGTAGCACCGTTTATGTTCCTATGTTACATACATCGGTCGAGCTTGCACTTTCGCGGTTCAAATCATTCTTTTATATGCGAGCAGTTAAGCGTGGTGTTGCTCTGTCAACGGACGTACTCGTCATCAGCGAAACTTGGAAACAGCGAGTTGAATGGTTTTCTCCAAAGCAATCCACTATCGTGGTACATAATCTTGTCGATCTTCCCGTGGCATCGTCTTTTCGCAGGAACCGTCTAGGTAGAATTCCAGAACGTTTGTGCTTTATCGGGCGTTATGATCGTAAGCAAAAAGGCTTGGATTTTTTATTTGACGTGATCACCCTCATATCCGCACACAGTACCGTTACGTTAGATTTGGTTGGGGATGGAGCCGATCGGGATTTCGTTGAGGCTGCGATTAGCAAGCTACCTGCTTCGGTTGCTGCCCGCATTCAGCAGCATGGTTGGTTAGCAGACCCGCTTCAAATTCTAAAGCGATGCGATGCACTAATTATGCCTTCACGCGTGGAAGGTGCACCTTTGGTAGCGCTAGAAGCCAGAAGTTTGGGTATTCCTGTTTTTGGATTCGATGTACCGGGGGTAAATGATATTGTTCCACATCGTTACCTCTCGCCGCCGTTTGACGTAGTACATTTCGCAAACAACATCCTAAATGGAGTAGAGCAAAGATCTGAGCAAAAAACTGGATATGACGAAGAGATAAATATGTATTTTGATCCAGTCCGCTTCGCTGATGAGGTTCACGCTGCTCTTGCTCTTAGATAGGAGTTAAGGTAGTGTTTCTTATAACTGTTCAGCTGTGTGTATTGTTCGGTGGTATTCTGCAGTCGATTTTACGCAAGAGCAATCCGGTACATGCTTGGCTCAGCATGGCTGGTTACTCCGCCTATATTTTTATAACAGGGGCGCGATGGCGGACAGGGACGGACTGGATTCCTTATGAACAAGCATTCTCGCTTTTACAGTCGAACTCCATAGAAGCTCTTGGTGGTAGCTTTGAGCCGGGTTTTGCATACTTTATGGAGATATTTTCCAAGACGTTTGGAGTTTACCCTCTCTTTTTGTTCACTGAGTCGCTCTGTATCGCTTGCCTTCTCTACTGGAGTGCCCGTCTTGCCAGATTGCCCCCTCTGTTATTTATCGCCTTTTTGTTCATGGAACAGTCTCAGTTCTGGTATCCAGTCCGTCAGCAGCTCGCGATCGCCGTGTGTATTTTTTCAGTTTCCCTGGCGCTTTTTGGGCGCAAGCATGGCGCATGGCGTTTATTTAGTCCAATTGTCGGGGCTAGCTTAATACATTCGAGCTCTCTTATTACCTTGCCGATCATAGCAAGAACTAGGAATATTAGTAAAACTCGCCTTCTGATAGCAGTGGGCGTAGTAACGACTCTATGTATTATTGCAGCGCCCATCATAGCTGGTTTCTTCGAGTCACGCATTAACAGCTATATTTATGAGAATGCATATGAGTTTGATTCGTCAAGGAATATCTATCGATTGATGGAACGCTTATTAACTTGTGGAATTTTGCTTTATTTGCTTACGAGGAGCAGTCTTAATAACTTTGATGCGAGCGTAAAATCGGCAATTCGGTTTTGTTTGCTCGGTGGCTTGGCCATATCCGCATTCGCACTTGCCGCTTTCCCATATTTGGCGCGTCTGGCGAGTTATTTTAATTGGGTTGAAGCGCTGATTGCTACTTCCGCTGTGCTCAGCGCTCGTAGGGCCTCTTCGTTTACACGTGGCGTCACAGGTTTGATTATAGTTGTATTTTTTGCGAAATACGTTGGTTCACTTGCATCTTATTGGGATTTGCTGGACCCTTATTATTTCTTTTTTGAGTCTATTGATAGGAGTATGTATTGATTTTCGTAGAGCTCAACATGAAGGGGCGGCAGCACCTTTTATCTAATTGCGGCTTTATTGATAAGTTTGCAGATGCGGAAAAATGCAATCTCTTTTTTGCTGATTCGCTGCACGCGCGGGAAGTAACGGAAATGTCTGCTGCTGCATCCAAATTACAGAGCATTACGGTACCAGTGTTGCGTAGTGGAGCAGGGTTGAAGGCTGCAGCGAAAACGCTAAACGAGGCCCTATTTGTTTTCCTTGTGTTTTTGGTTTCAGTAGTTCGGCGAGACGATATATTTTTTTTGTCGGCTTACGCTAGCGTTAAAGTATTTATCGAATTAATGTCGCGCATTTTTCCCGTGCGTGTGTACTTGGTGCATCATGGCGAGCTTACCGGTTTGAATAGCGCTTCTGTTGGGAGGTACAGCAGGTTCGTTCGACGCTACTTCGCCATCCGGCGTAGCACACGTTTAACTGACGTATTCTTGTCCGAGGCAATAAAGAAAAATGCATATGCTGCAGCAGGCCGTGAAACCCCTTCATCTATGGTTGTATTGCACCCATTTCCATTAAAAATGGACCGAGTCCCGAAAAATGTAGGTGGGTCGAAGATGGATCGACCAAGGATCGGGTACTTTGGAGCGCTTTCACGTGAGAACCGAGCGCGATTGCAAGCAGCAATTAGTGCATTGACTCGACGGACTGAAGCTCTAGGGTGCCAGGATTTTGAACTTATGGTGATTGCCCCTAACTCGGGAACCTTTGACTATGGCAACTTGCAATCGGTTCGCACCGTTGATACAACGGTGCAGATAACCAACACCGAATATGCTTTGATGGTTGCGAGTTTCGATCTCGCGATTTTTCCATACGAGTCCCAACAGTATGATTTAACCGCGAGCGGAATAGCGGTTGATTGCTTGATTCACAATATTCATTTTTTTGCCGCCAACAGTGGATTTTTTTGCGATTGGGTCCAGCGTTACCAAGGAATTGGCACACTGTTTCCCTCGTTTAAAGCTCTTTTGGACGCACTTGAGGATCCAAAGTTTGAACTACTCTGCTGTGAATAAGGAATATGACGTTTCTGTCATTATCCCATGCTTCAATTGCGAAAAGACGATTGAGCGCGCTGTGCTATCGGCAATAAACCAAGATGTAACAATTGAAATTATACTTGTCGATGATTTTTCAGATGACAGTACGAGGGACGTGATTTCGCGTTTGGCCAATAAGTTTAATTCCATTCGAGTGGTATTCAATAAAAGGAATATGGGGCCAGGGTTTTCCCGAAACCGTGGCATAGATATTGCCCAAGGGCGTTATATCGCCTTTTTGGACTCAGATGACGTTTGGTTGCCAGGGAAGTTGAAGCAGCAAGTTGCTTTCATGGAAATCGAAAAAATCGACTTCAGCTACCATGATTACTATGAACTCACGGTTAGCGAAGGAGAGGTTCTGTCCGCTCGAATTGTTACAGCGCCAGACGTAGCAGAGCTGCCGGGCTACTACTATAAACGAGGGTTTGGTATGTGCCTGACCTCGGTGATTTCCAGATCGAGATTAGCTCGGATTAGATTCCCTGAAGATAGGTCATTGTCTACCGAAGACTATTTTTTCTTTCTGCTGTTGCTGTCATCGGGCGTAAGAGGGACGCGCTTAAAAGTGCCGCTGGGTGTTTATATGGTTTTGCAGACGTCACGATCGTCAAATAAACTTCGCCAGGCGGGTTCCGTCCTTCGAAGTAATCTTCGTGCCGCGAATGGTACGGTTTGGGCCGCATATTACTATTTTTGTCGCTATGCACTGGCCCAAGTCCTCGCACGGCGCCGGTCGGAAAAAGGCGAGCTTCATCAGGCAGAGATCGATCGCCTTTCGTCCATCATCTCTGTGAGTTTCGATTTGCCACCGGTCGCCAGATCTGCCGGTACACCGCTTAGTATCGACAAAGATGCCGAGCAAATTTTTTAAGTAAGAATTCAGCCCACGTCTTTGTCATCAAGTGATCTTTCTTGGGTGAGGTCGTGCAGCTTCTTTTATTCGACGCATAATGTTTAAATTGACAATCCGGTCTTGGCCGAGTTTAGTGTTACTTACGGCTGCCAACGCGGTAGCAGCGACTCCCACGTTGCAAGGCCAGTCCGGCTATATCAACATGCCAAGCGCTACAGTAGAGGCCGATGGTACGGTATCGACGGGATATGGTTTCGACAATCCCTACGGTAGCTTCTGGGTAACCGCTACAGTACTTCCATTTCTTCAGATGACTGGCCGGTACGTCTCCGTCAATGGCATCCCGGGGTTTACCAATATCCGAGGAGAATATGGGAGCGCCTATGGACGATATAAAGACAAGGTAGTTGATGCAAAACTACTTATGTTATCTGAATCTAAATGGCTACCGGCGGTGGCAGTCGGGGCGACCGACCTGTTTGGAACTGAGTTATTTAAAGGCCATTACATTGTTGCGTCCAAGATTTTTGGTCCGGCGCGAAACTTTGAAATAAGTCTTGGATATGGCGGTAAGCGGCCGGACGGTATATTTGGCGGCGCTCGATGGGCGCCGCTTCAACTGCCAGGTTTAGCGTTTGTCGCCGAATATGATGCCAATAATTATCTGAAAGATTTCCGGGCAGACCAAACATACGCTGGTGAGCGCCGCAAAGGCCCTGCTATTGGCATCGAATATCGTTGGGGTTGGCTCGGTGCGCAAATTGCTCGCCACCGCGACCACTTTAGCGCAAATGCCTATCTCAGCATTCCGTTTTCCGAGCGCGAATTTATACCGAAATTCTTTGAACCGGTTCCGTTCGACCCGAAAAACGCTCCTGTGCGCGTCTCTAATGCAGAATGGCAAAAGAATGGAAACCATGGCGCTGAACTGGTTCAAGCTCTAGTAAAGCAGGACTTCAAGAATCTCCGTATTGAGCTTGATGGTACTACGCTTCAACTGGCACTGACTAACAATCGCATCTCGAATATGGGCCGCGCTGTAGGCCGCGCTGTACGTACTGCACTTGCTTTTGCGCCGGAAGGCGCGCGTAAAATTCACGTTACCTACACAAAGCTCGAACAGCCGATCGCGACCTACGAGTTCCTAGACCTGCAGCGCCTGACCGATTACCTGACGGGCCTGGCTGATCGCGAAGCCTTCCTGCAGACCGTCGTGGTACGCTACTCGACACCGGGGGACAAAGTCGGCGACGACCAGCAAGGTTTGCTGGCCGCAGTCAAGGAAGAGGGCGGTGGCCTTGCGGTGGAGCTCGGCAAGGATGGAAACATGATCCAGGTTTCTTCGGAAGACCGGGAAGCGAACCGGTTCAAGGTCGTGCCAAAGCTCTCCTTTTTCTTCAACGATCCGAGTGGCGCGTTGCGCTATGAAGTTGCGGCGGCCGCCAATTACGACATGCGCCTGGGCACCGGCAGTTACCTGAACAGCGCCTTCAAGCTGGATCTGTTCGAAAACGTCTCGGGTGTCACGCAGCCGTCCAACAGCCTGCTGCCCCACGTACGCACCGACATCGCCGAGTACAAGCGCGGCAGCCGTTTCAAGCTGAACCGGCTGCTGCTGAACAAGTACGTAACCCTGGACGAACGCTTGTATGCGCGTGCCTCTGCCGGTTTCTACGAGGAGATGTACCGCGGCGCCGGCGGCCAGGTGCTGTACCT
>JAZQPT010000103.1:0-8940 GCA_045628725.1 Saccharimonadales bacterium (SeqCode) | reverse complement strand
TCTGGTGGGGCTGGTTGGAATCGAACCAACTACCAAGTGGTTATGAGCCGCCTGCTCTAACCGATGAGCTACAGCCCCACGTTTTGGAAATCCCGTAGGATATTCTAGCCCATTTTACCATGAATTTCGATAGCGTTACAGGGTAGCACTAAAAATAGATTTTAACTTCTCTCGACCCGCTAATGCTATAATAGTCAAAATATGCAAAATATAAAAATTAATCGTCTTGTTTACGTCATTCGTCACCGTTATTTGACGATGAATAATGCTGTCGTCTTGATTGCCGCCGCAATCGCTATTAGCTGGGCGTGGGCATCAGTCGGGGTAGTGCAAAAAAACTACGCATTGCAGAGTGATATCGACGACAAACTTCGCCAAAAGCAATTATTAGAACTAGAGACGCAGAGCCTGGAATATGAACAGCGCTACTATAAAAGCAGTGAATATCTTTCGCTCGAAATAAAAAAACGCCTTGGTCTTGCCGAACCTGGCGAAAAAGTCCTTGTACTACCGCCAAATTCACCAGCGGCGAGTGCAGATGATGCTGGTCCTGCGAAAAATCCAACACGAACCGCTGGTGCTGACAGCGAACCGACGCCGTTCCAGCAGTGGGCAAATTTCTTGTTTGGCGGCAATAGTCGCCGGCTTGATGGCTAATAATTTACTTGGGACGCTATAGCTATATGAATCATCTGACTTCATCAAGCCTAGATGGAGATGTTAGCGCAACAGCACTAGCTAGCTGCTGTCATACCAACTTCGGCTACTGCCTAGGGTTGCAAACATTGTGATTTTTTGATAAGATAATCATTGTATCGCGGGGTGGAGCAGCCCGGTAGCTCGAGTGGCTCATAACCACTAGGTCGCAGGTTCAAATCCTGCCCCCGCAACCAAGAAAGAACGATTACCGTCTGGTAGTCGTTTTTTCTTTGTGCTTATTTTAGTAACAGTATTCAAATATTTATTATGCCAGTGTAAAAATGAGCCAGTTTTAGGACGTGGCTCAGGTCATTTGCTTTCAATGACAGTCGCAATGACTGACGTGGTGGTGATGGGTAGGGTGACTACAGCGCTGATCTGGGCCGAACCAGAACGGCTTTAATCCGCAGTGACGCCTCTTGCTGCCAACATTGCCAGTTCAAATCCGGGCTGTTCTTGGCCGTCGGAATAGGTGCCTGCAGTGAGAATGATATTCCCCTTGTACAGTACCGTATGAACAGCGATAACGTCTCCCTTTGGCATGCCAAAAGGGTCACAGTCGATCTGGTACTGTTCAATGGCCGCAGTCACTCGTCGGTGTGCGGCCAGTGGCGTGTCAGGAATTTCAACCTCCTCGTTGCGCATGACTGTACCAATTCCTTGATCGGCGATCAGTATCAGCCGTGTCGTTTCCATAGTTCCCCCATATGTAGGTGTGACCATGTCGGATGACATAGCCATATATATCATTATGAAATACAAACCTATTATAGTCAAATAAAAAAACACCCCTTAGGGTGGAGTGCAGGAGTAGCTTGAGACGTCGGAGTGACGGACGACGAAATTGTCGTCGTCCGTCACTCGTGTCGATCATTCGATATCGGCGTGTCGCTCCCGATCGGCGACCCTGTCGGGCCTCACCCTGAAGATCGTATTCCTGTCGAGAGAAGCCGTGCAACGGGGGGTGTTTTCGCGCTGAGTGCGGGTGGTCGTATCGATGTCGTTCAAGACTACTCCTGATTGTCATGTGCAAATAACGCACGGAACGCTACCAAACGATTGAATGGTTGCTAAATACTATAATAGCACTTGTATTGCATAAAGTCAATGTTATGGTATAAAACAGATTATTGAAAGAGTAGGTGGGGTTAACTAAGTTTTGCGGCAGCCACGCGAATAGCCTCACTCCAGCTAAGGAATGCATGCGGGGTAATGGCGATATCACTCGCAGTCATGCCGTGTTTTAGGGCAAGCGCTAGTTCATGAATCAATTCAGCAGCATGTGGTGCGACGATGGTAGCGCCTAATAAAACGCCCTTTTTGTCAGTAATAATCTTGACGAATCCATCGCGGAAATCACTCGTGTTACTGCGAGCAATGATGTTGAGTGGTGCGATTGCTTTTTTGATGTCGAGGTCGCGCTTTAGGCAGTCGTCTTCGGTTAGTCCAACTGATGCCACGCCGGGATTGGTAAATACAATCCGTGGAGTCGCCGTATAATCAGGTGTCATTTTGTTTTTAGCAAACATGTTATGTGCGGCAACGCGGCTTTCGAGCAGAGCTGTATGGGTATGGCTATGTCGGCCTAATACGTCACCTGCGGCATAGATATGTTTTGCGGATGTCTGCAAATAGCTATCGACTTCGATGCCTTTGGCGGTATATTCAACACCGGCGTTTTCTAGGCCAAGGTCGACAGTAGGTTGGCGGCCTGCAGCAATCAGGACTTCATCAATCCGAAGGGAGTGTTCGACACCGCCGCGGTTATACGTAACGCGTTTGGCGATGTTTTCTTTTTCGATGGCAAGTGTGCGGGTGTGGGTGAGTGCAGTGATACCTTTTTGCTCGGTAAGCAACTTCTCTATCCCCTCCCCTACTTCACTATCGTAGCCAGGCAGTAAGCGGGCGGCGATGTCGGCAATATAGACCTTGGTGCCAAAAATTGCCATTAGTTGTGCAAGTTCGATACCAGTAGTGCCGCCGCCAATAACATACAGCGTCTTTGGCGGTTTGACTATTTCGAGTGCTGTACGTGGAGTCAGGTAGGCGATGTCTTCGATGCCTTGGATTTGGGGTGGTACCCAGTGTGACCCCGTGGCGATTAAAAAGAATTCGGCGGACAAATGACGTCGATTAACGCTGATTTCGTGCGGAGTGATGAAATGTGCTGCTCCCTGAAACGTCGCAATGCCCTGCTGTTCGTAGTAGCGACGATTGCCGCCGGCGCCTGTTCGTTTAACGGCGATATCTTTCCAGGCAAGAAGTGACGGATAGTTATAGCTCATTGTGCTCGAACGCAGGCCAAATCGTGCGCCCATTTTTGCTTCGTCGTATAGCTGTGCGGCGTGTAGGAGCGCTTTAGTAGGAACGTCGCTCCAGTTAGGGCTGTCGCCGCCAAATGTATCGGCTTCGATAATAGCAACATGCTTGCCGTCACGCGCGGCGATGGTTGCTGCAGCACTTCCCCCGGCACCACTGCCGATAACTATTAGGTCATAATCGTATTTTTGTTTTTTTGCCATGGTTTGCTCCTTAGATAATCGTCCGATGTTGTTCGTATAGATAGGCTGCTTCGGGATGATACACCGTTAGATGGTGGCCCGCTACGCGCCGTAGATCTGCGCTTGTTACTTCTGGTCTTGTCTCGAGCCATACGATGACAGCGTCGGTGACGGCCTTAGCCGTTGTGTTAGCCACGCCGTCGGGCGTTCTGACGCTTAAACACGCCGAACGAACGCTGGCGTGTAATTTGTTTGGGTCAAATGGCTCGGTAGGACGTTTGCCCGCCCTTTTGATGATGTCGATTGCTTTTGTCTGAGCAGCTGACATTATCGGGCTCCTGCTGCAATAGCGGTTGCCGTTACGACTTCTTCGACATACACATATGCACCGAGAACCAACAGGCCACTACCGGCGATAAATTGCAAAAAGTGCTTGTTTGATTCGCGCCATCGCTGTATTTGGCTAAGTTTGTGGCCACCGCTAATAAGTACGCTGACGATCAGTAGCGGCAACAGCGAGATGAATGTGTATAGTACGATACCGACGAGTTGTAATGTTGGCGGTAAGCTAACAAGGATCAGCGAACTAAGGATAATTGGTGCGGCAATAAATAATAGTTCGGCAGTGACGCTACTTAGCCCGAGCCCGAATGCTTCGGTACCACGACGAGTAGCTTTGCTGCGCTCATTAAGAAAATCAGCAACACCGCGTGGAACCCATAGCGATGTACCTCGCCCAGATCGGTAATAAAAACGCCAAACAGAGACGCCGACACCAACGAGTATCCCGCAAGTGGCCGCCCATACGATCATAGGTATTTGATTGCCATATAGTTGTGTGGCAATGTAGGCGCTAAACGAGATAAGTAGCATCGTCATAACACCTGCGCCGGCGGTATATCCGCTCATCATCCGCAGTAGTCGCATGTGCCGTGTTCGCTTGCCGATTGCATGTCCACTCATTAACGTCAGCACGCTCACGCTCAGCTGGAAACTAGCGTGAATCAGTGCGGCGAAAGCGATAATGGCGAGACTGGCTATCAGTGTCATGTTTATTTTGAATCCTTTTATACTAGTTATACCACAAGCACTATCTGGTGGTCAAAGGTACGGCGCATGATATGATGGGATAAACACATAAGGGAGGGTATCTATGACCGAATCTCAAAAAAATATGCGCAGGGCAACCGAAACGCCATCGAGTTCGTCGGCGGGAGTAATCATATTGCAGTGGTTGACATATGCGTTTTGGGGTTGGACGTTACTTTCGCTCGTCTGGTTGATTTTTATTGTCGTTGCGAACACGATTACCGACCAAGATACTACGAGTATGGTACCCTATGCGATTGCCGCAACATTAGTGCTATTGCCGTTGTCTGTTGTGTGTGATGTCTTTTATGGTCGGCGCGAACCAGCCAAAAAAACGGGAGCCGCAATGGTCGTGATGGTTATTCATGCTGTCATATTTGCGCTATTTGGCATTGGTCTGTTAATAAGTGGCGTGTTGGTGCTGGTGCAAATGACGATCGGATCGTCGGATAGCACCGAGGTACAAACAACGTGGGTGGTCACTGCGTTTACGAGCGCGATCATCTATGCGTTTACGTTTGTTCGCACGCTAAATCCAAACAAGAAGCTGCGTATGGAGTACGTTTATCCGGTATTTATGGCGATTGTTGTAGGGGTGTTTATCGTGCTAGGGTTTGTGGGGCCGGTAGCACAGGCGGGTAGCACCAGAGACGACCGTGATGTCGCTACATCTATCAGTGGGGTCAGTCGGTCTGTCGACAGATATGTAACAGACAATAATAAACTACCGGATAGTTTGCAGGATGTGTCGTTATCCGCAAAGCAACAAAGTCTCGTAGACCGAGGTCTGGTAACGTATAAAAAAGAAGACAGCGTTCTCGTAAAACCAGACTATGAAGTGTCACCTAGTCGCAGTACTCGTACCGAGTACCGATATCAGTTATGTACGACGTATAAAAAAGCAGATAACAACTCATCGTACGACGGGTATGATTATGAGGATAATGAATACGTCAATTCACCCAGTACATACGGGCATCCAGCCGGAGATGTTTGCTACAAATTAAAAGTCGATGTATACAATCGTTCTTAGGCCTCATTCGATCTCTCAGTAAAGACGACCAAGCGTTTTGAATAGCGCTGCTCGGCGGTGTTCCAGGTGCCGGTGCAGGTAATAAGGTTTAGGTAGGATCCATCAGTATTATTAAATACTTCTGTCGGTCGTTCGTGTTGGTCGTATAGTTTGGTTTCACGTACCGTAAATGATATGTCTGTGCCATTGTCGTCTTTTACGGAAACGACGTCACCTTTGATAAGTTTATGCAGGTTAATGAATACACCATCTTCTTTTACGCCTTCTAGATGGCCTGCTATCACGGCGCTTCCTGTTTGTCCTGGCCGGGGACCATATTTATACCATCCGGTATTTATCAAATCATCAGGTACGTCCATGTTACCTTCTTTTGTAAGGCCAAGTTGCATAATATTGGCATCGATGTCGAGTTTTGGGATGACCAGACGTACGGGCAGGCCGATAGGGTCTTTTTTAGTGGTGGTAACGGGCGGCGTGGTGGTCGATGGAGACACTTTGGCAGCCTTTGGCGCAGGGGCGGCGGTATATGTGGTTGTAACAGCATATAGTATATATGCCAGCGCTATGAAGAAGATACTGGCTGCAGCTATTCGAATATATATTCGCCTGCGCGTGGTGGCAATACCCATACAGCTATATGTTTTTAGGCTTTTTTACGAATTATGTAAACTGCTCCACCGGCAACAATGAGCGCTGCAGGGATACTCCATAATGCTACAGGAGAATGTGTGAGTGACCCCGTATTTGGAAGGCCTGGTGTTGTTGGTATTGTGGGTTGACCTGAGCTGTTACCACTACCGTTACTATCAGGGGTTCCGGTGGCGGGAGGTGTGGCGCAAGCAGCTGACGATATAGTGTCGGTGTCAGTCGAGACGGTGCCACCAAAGGCGAGGGCTTTTCCTGTCCAGTTAACGTTGCTGCCGATAGTTATTCCTGCAGCGGAAATATCAGTTCCTGCAAATGTAGAATTTGCACCGAGTGTTGTGGCTGCGGTTGGTGTCCACCAGACGTCACATGAAGTAGCGCCATTGGCAAGTGTTACGACAGAGTTAGCTGACGTTGTAAGTGTGCCGTCCATTCTAAAAATATATGTCCCTGCGCCGCTAAGTGTAATAGTGCCACCGCTACCGATAGAGGCAGCGCCAGTGATACAGTATACACCTGGTGTATATGTGCCAGCAGAACCATGCGTTGCGTCTGTTGCAAGGTTAACAGGTCCCGGCGCAAAGGTGAACGAACACGGCTGATTATTCAATGCGACAAGCGCGCTATTTTGATCGATACCTGCTTGGTTGTACTTGGCATTCGTAACGTGAGTATTGCCGTTAACAGTAGGTGCAACAGCAGGGCCAGTGGTATACCCTAGGTCACCATTGATAGTTGTGCCCGGCGCCGTGTTAACGTAACTATTAGAGAGGATTGTAAACGAACTGGCGGCACCAAGTGATGGTGAGGTTGCGGCGTGTGCGGTAGCCGAAACCATAAATAAAGCCAACAATATTGACGTGATACCTGATATCTTTAAAATTTTTGTATTCATACACAGCTCCCTGATTATGTGTTTACACTTATCCTTAACTTTACCATAAGTAGTGTATCAACTACAATTTTCGTTTCATTTTTTGTGTATTGGCGTATATAGACGGCGGTCGTAGGACAAAAACAATATAAAATACTATTGCCTTTTTAACAAACTTATGCTAATATAAGTACATAACCAACTAAAACAAAAAAAGGTTCAAAAAAATGCAAACACATAGCAGCGACGTAGATGTCGCGTCTGTTTCTGATACCGCTGACCTAGCGACATGGAACATTCAGCGATCAAGCGATCAACTACTCGACTTTATCAATAGTCGACACAGTGCACTTTCCGACGTAGAGATTTAAAAGTTTACCGACATGGACTTTTTAGCCCCTAAGTAGTGGAAATATGCTCACCAATCTGTTACAATCGTCAGTGTTCTTCACTTGAATGTGAACTACTGTATAGCAGTAATAGCTCAGTTGACCCAGCCGAAGGCGATAAGATAATAATTAGCGCAGCGCTCTCACCAACTAATGTCTGTTCTGTTCGACAGTTAGATTGCATACATAAGTGCAGTTATAACACGGCAGCGTAGCTCAGTTGGTTAGAGCGCGAGACTCATAAGCTCGAGGTCACAAGTTCAATTCTTGTCGCTGCTACCAAAATAGGATTTTCAGCCTCTTCGGAGGCTATTTTCTTTATTAACAGATAAGATTCTGCTAATTTAGCGGTTCTAAATCCCTTATCGCAGTCATATACTAGCCCGTCAGGGAATATTGCATCTTGAATACGCCTTTTGACCTCTATTGGTGCGAGGTTCCAAAATGAAGCTGGATTGCTCATAAACAGTAGTGCATTATCTATTACTTGCTCTTTATCCTTGATGTCATCAGTAATCTCAGCACGGCGTAGTTCTACCTTTGTAATATCGTTATCAACCTCTGCTAGTTTGCGGTCTTTGTCTGCTTCACTAATTTTGTTATCTATATACAAATCTAGCGTTCGCATTCGTTTGTCTTGCAGGGCGTTTAACTCACCGTCTAGCGTTCGTGCGAGCTTATGTGAGTCTCGTGTTTCATTGTTCCATTCGCGTAACACGATGTGCTTAAACAGCTTCTGAGCGTCTTCAGTAGGGCGTACTCGTTCCATTAAGTCCATGAAATCCTGATGAACTAAAGCACGCATCTTGCTTACTGATATACCCATCTCTTTTGCTTTACAGAACATGCAAGAATATCGAGGACTTGGCCCACTGCGACCACGAGGTGAACTACCAGTCATAGCTTTACCACAAGTGTGCTGCAAGAATCCGCTACGAAGTGGCCACTCTTCTTCAGCTGAACGGCTAAAGTTACGCAAGCTACCATTTAAGATTGCTTGATTACGGTAATAGGTAGCCTCGCTAATAATAGGCTCGTGTATACCCTTAATAAGCCTGCCATCTATGTAGTCAGATGTTACAAACCCTGCGTAGAGGGGATTACCCAACATATCCTTTAGCATCTGCCATGTTCGCATACCATTTTTGCGATTACGAATACCGATTTTATAGGCATAGTCACGCGCATTTTGTACCGTGTAAGCACCTGTAGAAAACTCTTCTAGAAGTTGCTTCATTTTAGGCGCATCGTCATTTGGTTCAATAGTTACGATACCCGTTGCGGTTTTAATACGCCTATAGCCAACTGGTGCAGCGTGAGGCCATGCCCCTTGTTCTAAGCGAGCAATCATCCCTCCAGTTGTACGAGCTAAACGAATCTCATTATCGAATTCTGCAAAGGCTGCAAGCATACTCTCCATCAAGTTACCCATAGGGTCATCACTGATAGGCTCTGTAACTGATACCAGCTTTATACCTAGCTTTTTTAGCTGTGCCTTGATGATGTGATGATACTCACTTTTGCGAGCCAATCTATCAACTTTCCAGACTATACAATGCGATATTTTGCCTTTGTTTTTAGCGCAATAATCGAGCATCACTGCTAGTTTTGGGCGGTTTATGAGTTTTGCAGATACGCCTTCTTCACGAAATACGTTCTCATCTGACAACTCAACGCCATTGCCTTTAGCCCATTTGCGAATAGCATCAG
>JAZQPT010000102.1:0-2277 GCA_045628725.1 Saccharimonadales bacterium (SeqCode) | reverse complement strand
GATACCATTGCAAATGGTAAAAAGCTGACTCAATCCGAGGAACAAGTTATTCTTCAATACATAATTGATCTAGATTCGTGAGGATTTCAAGTCGGATCGTAGCCATGTCGTTCTGTGAGCCAAGGAGTTGATAATATGCCTTGTCTTCCTAAGACCGCTTGGCCTCCGACTTGATACCATTGCAAATGGTAAAAAGCTGACTCAATCCGAGGAACAAGTTATTCTTCAATACATAATTGATCTAGATTCGTGAGGATTTCCCCCCCGGATCAATGCTGTTCGAGAAATGGCGGATCGGCTCCTTGCGATACGCGACGCGGCGGGTGTTGGTAACCTGTGGGCGCATCGCTTTATACAACGGCAACCCAGCTTAAAAACGCGTTTTTCGCGTCAAATCGATTACCAAAGAGCCCAATGCGAAGACCCAGAGGTAGTAAACGCGTGGTTTCGGCTTGTACGGAATACAATCGCGAAATATGGCATCCAAGAGGGGGATATCTACAACTTCGACGAGACTGGGTTTCTGATGGGGATAATTGGCGTTACAAAGGTGGTAACAAGCTCAGAAAGGCGTGCTAGGCCTCGAAAAAAGCAGCCTGGCAATCGGGAATGGGTTACAGTTATTCAAGGCGTATGTGCGGATGGTTGGATGGTGCCGCCGTATATTGTCGTCAAGGGAAAATATCACCTTCTTCCTTGGTACCAAGATGGCCGAATGCCCCAAACTTGGCGCGTCCATCCAAGCGAAAACGGATGGACTACGAATGAGATTGGTCTAGATTGGCTAAAACACTTCAATCGCTTCACTCAACCTCGGACCAAGGGTGTGTATCGGCTCCTCATCCTCGACGGCCACGAAAGCCACCACTCGACTAATTTTGAACAATATTGCAAAGGCAATTCAATTATTACCCTTTGCATGCCTCCTCACTCTTCTCATTTCCTCCAGCCTCTCGATATTAGCTGTTTTAGCCCGCTGAAGGCGTTTTATGGCAAGGAAATTGAACGGATGATGCGGGCCTCGATAACCCATATCCAGAAAGAAGACTTCTTTGATGCATTTTTCCCTGCGTTCAAGGCATCTATGACTGAAGCCAATGTTCAAGGAGGGTTCAGAGGAGCTGGGCTTGTTCCGCTAGATCCAGAATCTGTTATTTCTCGACTTGATCCAAAGCCTAGCACCCCATCTCCTGTCAACTCACGTCCCGGAACAGCCACGTCTTGGATTCCAAAAACCCCCTCGAACACCTACGAAGCCAATCAGAGCTCAACGGTCCTCAAAAGAAAGATTACAGCGCATCAAGGAAGCTCACCGACACATATTTTCGATATGGTTGATCTTCAATCGAAGAGCATCTCCCTCTTATCACATCAAGTGGTCTTACTAAAGGCTGAGCTTCAGGACATTCGTGTAGAGAATGAGCGGCTAAGTAAGCGACGGAGGGTAAAAAGGACACGTTTACAGAATGGAGGATCACTTAGTATACAGGAAGCAGAGGATTTGATCGCTGCAAAGGAGGTTGATCAACAGTTACAGAGTGATACACGTCAAAGTAGGGTTCGTGCAAAGGAGGGTGAACCACGCGCAAGGCGTTGTGGCAACTGTGGGAAGACTGGTCATAATGCACGAACTTGTCAGGTAGTTTGGGAGACATCTGATGAAGGGGATTCTAATTAGTTTTAATTGATTTGATGTGTTGTGGGCGAATGAACTAAGATGATGTAGTCGAAGGTCCGGGAAAGTGCGCAGCTCGGTGAAATGCGCAGCTCGGTGATAAAATACGTTAATAATATAATACTAAGATTATATAATTATATACTACTCCTATATTTACTTATATCTATATAGTTATACTTAGCTTCTTTATACTCTTTCCGTCTTTTTTTCTTTACTATAGAATCTTAGTTAATAGTATTATAATAAGATTCGTCTTTTTCACTAGTCGTAATAGTATTTATTTAAACTAGTTAAAGTATTTATTCGAATTAAATAAGGGATTTATTTAAGCTAGTTAAAGCATTTATTCTAGTTAGATATTTACCTGAAATAGTACTCTAATCAACTTTAGGACACTGTCGAGATTAAAAGCCAAGACGGTGGTTTCAGCGGTCGCGAGCTGATTATTATTGAAAACACCTGCAAAAACGTTAAAACTAAAGGCGTTCAAGTGGCTCCAATAATGCGTCAGAATACGAGAGTTGATACCCTATCTTAGCACCCACGATGCCCTCTAATATCGCATAAGTCGGATCGTAGCCATGTCGTTCTGTGAGCCA
>JAZQPT010000101.1:0-64756 GCA_045628725.1 Saccharimonadales bacterium (SeqCode) | reverse complement strand
GCCATCTATAGTTACAAATTCTAGAACTGTAATCTTACGCATCGTACCTCTCCATTTATAACCCATTATAAGTCTTCAATATTAACATTACTACACAAAAAGAACTCTACAAAAGAGTTCTAAAATGCTTATACTTGGCTGGAGCTAAGGTATGGGAATATAACTTTTGCAGATGAGCTAGACTTCGATCCGTCCGAGTTGGATATAGTGTACGAGGATAACAATACTGAGGTGTCTCAATGAGACGTTCACGTGGTGGTTTAACGATGCCTATGCTTCTACTTACGGGTCTGGCGTATACCTACTGGGATTATATAGAATACGCCACCATGGCAGTAGTGGCTGTGTTCGTAATTAAATTATCGGTATGGATAACAAGAAGAATCCGTGCTATGACACAAAATTTACGGCTACAAGACGTGGACTCGATGGATGGAGTCTCATTTGAACACTATGTAGCTCAGATACTTATCGAGCAAGGTTACATCAACGTCTCCCTTACAGAGCAATACGATTACGGCGTAGACGTTATCGCCGAAAAAGACGGTATACGATGGGGCGTGCAAGTGAAGCGATATTCTGGCCTAGTGAAGGCCGAAGCAGTTCGTCAGGTCGTCACTGGACTAAGGCTGTACAATTGCGACCGTGCGATGGTGATAACGAACAGTACCTTCAGTGCTGTCGCAAAACGATTGGCGGATGGAAATGATTGCGTGTTGATTGATAGGACAGGTCTAGATGCACTCGTACGCTAGAAAGGAAATATATCCGACGCGGTTACTTTTAGGGCTTTCGCCAGTCGTTCGTAGATATCAACTGACGGGCGAACCTCACCGCGCTCAATCTTGGCGTAGTAGTTAGTACTCATCTTAGCTTTCTCTGCTATATCAGCTTGAGTGAGGTGACGATCACTACGAAGAGCCTTCAATCTCTTCGCGACCTTCTTTGTTGTACCATCAGGGGTAGTCATACCTCTATTTTAGCATGCCTGGATTATTGTTGTTAAAATGTCGTATAATAGATATCAATGAATGATCCAAAGAAGACTGATGTAGGTGTACGTTCTGATAAAGCTACGGGCATAGCTAGTCGAGTTCATGGTTCGAATATAGACGCCGTTGCATTTAACGTAGATCTGATTGCAGCAAAGCGGCCAGCAAAAGCAGTTGAGATTCTTGACCTATACAACGAGGTGAAAGATATCACCTCAGACACCCCAGTCCAGCCTGATGAAGACTTTGGGTTAGCTGCTGAAAAGATCAGCAAAACACTCGAAGACCTCGACAACTAAAAACCAGGCGGCCTTGACGTAGATTGAGTAGTCTTAGTGTGCACTGTAGGCTGGGTCTTTGTTTTTATTATTCGTTTTGATTGTCGCTTTGTGGTTTTTTGCTTATAGAGGCTCACGGTAGCTACATTTTTACTCTCGGATAGCCCCTCTTTTGGCGTTTCTTGTCTTGTGGCGAATACATTCCGCGAATGTTCAATAACCTCTTTCATGACATCGTCACTACCCTCACTATCTAATAGTAATGTCCGCCCGGATAATGGCTCCTGAGCGTGAATGGCTGACAGTTTTGCGTAAAAATTAAAGGCCGGCAGATTACTTATTTCACCCTGTTCGATAAACGGACTAAACAGAGGTAGTAGCATACGTTCATCTTGCGGGTTGCCTGTCCTGAAGCAGATAATAGTACCGACGTTTGCCATAATGATATTAACCATCTGCTGGTCATCTTGCTGGCTGGTTGATTGCTCGGCTATTGTTAGGAGTAGTCGGTACTTTCGAGCCTCGCTTAAAAGTTGAACGAATGATGGCGTTGCGAAGTTCTGAAATTCATCTACGTAGAGATAAAAACGGCGGCGCTCCGACTGCCGCTGCCTGGCACGTCGCAAGCTTGCTAGCTGCAGCTTAGCAAGTACGGCAATACCAAATAACTCTGATACATCTTCGCCGAGTAAACCCTTTGAGAAGTTGCAGATCAGAATTTTACCGCTATCCATGATGTCCTGAAAGTCTATGGTTGAGTTCTTCTGCCCAAGAATAAGTCGCGCTGAGGCGATTGAGTCAGGGATATCGACGATATACTCGACGCCACCATCTTCGAGCTCACCAATTAATTTATCTGTCCCTCGTCCTTTATTGGAGGCGAGGTCATAGATACTGTATTCGGGGATGTTGGGATGGAGCGCGCGGTATATTTCACGGTATTCGCTGGAGGCACCGAGGCCGGCGTAACGAAGTGAATCGCTTGGCATCTCCTGCAGTTCGGCTGTTTTTGCGGCTTCTCGCATTTGCTCTGTCGTATGGAGCATTTCTTTATTTACTTTGTCGGTCACGTCAGTGAACATTACGATATCTTCGAGCTTGATATTACCCAGTCGGAGATAATCTTTATTAGCATGGAGCACTTGCGCTGTTTTGACAGGATACCCACTCCATTCAATAACCGCCTTTTGAAACGCAAGGTCGCAGACATGCTCTTTACCTGGCGAAGTCGTCGCTTTAATCTCAGTCAGGGTGTATGCATCGCCATCCCGAGTGATAGCATCAGCAATACACAGGAAGTCGTCGTAGAGAAAGGCTGCTTGCAGAATAGTACCGACACCCCGATCGAGTAAGACTCTCGTTTCGTCCGCCCACTCCTTCATATCTGCATAGTTGCTGCGATCGAGGTGAATAGCTTCAGGAAATATCTGCTCGGCCAGCTTTTCAAACTCTCGGCCTTCGTCGATGATAGCCTGCGAGTTTTCATCTGGCGCATCTAAGAAGTCCGGCTGATTTTTGCGAAGCCAGAGCCATGCTGGGTGTTTGAGGTAGGTTATGTAATCTGTTTTTGAAATCATATTTAGTCTACCGTTACGATATCCTTCACCTCGCTTAGGGCCTCTTTGAATTTATCGGTAGACAAAAGCCTACCCTCGATACGCACTTGATGATATTTGTCTGTATTTTTTATGAATGCCTCCACGCTTTCATCTATGGCTGAAAAGATGGTCTGTTGTTCTAGGCCAAGAAGGTATTTTTCAGTGGCCTCAAACATTACGTCAGATTTATTAGCAGCCGTCTCATTTTTAATAAAAGAGTCTATGCAGAACGGCAAGCTGTACCGGCCATACTGAGAAATAAGCTTCATATAGGCGAGGTAGCTTCCTAAGTATCGTTGATTAGAGTGGACGCCACTGGACTGGGGTATGGCGAAATTCTTGAACTCTACATCGTTGACGTTAGAGCCTTTCATGATCATAGAGAGGTCATTGACGTATTCAAGGTATGAGTGCGAAACTTCATCTATATGCTTTGTAGATGTCTTTTGTAGCTCTCTGTGTTCTTTCGACAGCTCTTTGATGTCTGAATCTAGTTCGCCAATTGCGCCGTCCAGCTTTTGAATGATTGATGCAAACTCTTCATGTGTTTTTTTCTTAGACTCTTCCTCAATGTACTCGGCGATTGATTGCAGGTTTTGATTTGACTCAACCTGATCGGATAGTTTTTTATACTCAACATTAGACTCTGACTCAGCTTGAACGGCAGACTCTAGTTTCTTTCTGTGATCCTCGAGCTCGAGCTTGGTAGTAGAGATTAGGTATGAGAGTTCAAACAGATTTGTGCTGATATCCATACGGGTCTGTATCTGTTCAGGCGTTAATTCTGACTTACAGTTCTTACATACCGACTTAATTGACTCGTAGTCGCCGTCCAACATGCGTTTTATGGATTTATATTCTTCGTATGTCTTGAGCTTTTGATCGTATTCCCGCTGGAGTTTTATCCTTGTAGCTCTTTGTTTGATATACAGCTCGTTTGCTTTACCCATAAGCTGGATGAATTGATCGAGGCTCTTCTGATTTGACTCTGCCGGATTGAGCATGCTCGATACCTGTCCAGTTAATCCAGCCGGCTCATCTTCAAGGTAATCCATGTATACTTCATTTACATTAGAACGCTTTGATGACGCCGTGCTCATACGCTTACGAAGCTTGGATAATTGCTCTTTAAGTTTGAGCTCATCGTCATCCGAAATTCGTAGGATATATTCAATTATCCTTTGTGGCATCTCGGCGTACATACCCATTTCACCGTACGATGAAAATAACCTACCAGACCAGGAGTTATCCTGATCGACATAAAATGGTGCAATTAACGCAGACGGGTAGGAAACAGATTTTGTGATTTTAGTTTGCTTATTAGTAAGCTTAAGATCAACCCCTAGCTGCTCGGACAGCCATCTTGTATACTCCTGAATACTTATAGAGCCCTTGCTATCCGATGTATAGAATAAGTCTCCCTTGCGCACGACATAGACATCCTTGTGCGTTACTTCATTATGAAGATCTATCTTGATCGTCATTTTCGGAGGTCTCCAGTCTTTCGGAAACGGCTTTATATCTAAGCCTAGAGCATAATATAGCGCCTTCAGTAGACTCGATTTGCCTTGGCTGTTATCAGCGCTGACAAGCAGATTTGGCCCAGCAGAGAAGCTATATTCGCCAGCTTCACCACTATCATGATCAATAATCAATATTCTTTTTACTAGCATGCCTGGCTCCTCTCGAACATGACATGGCTCAGTGCGTTAACCGCAACTGCTTCTTTGTCTACCTTGCTGACGTCTGAGGTAAATGAGATAGCATTTAAAACTCGATTTATGACGGTGCGCTCATCAACATCGGTCAGGTCATCCATGCTCTTGATCTCTTCTATTGCCATATCGATGTACGCTCCAAATATCGCACCTATTGTTGCATTTTTATTTACTAATTCAGTTCTTTTCATTATAGAGTATCCGAGTGCATCTATAATATCTTCGAATAATTGAGCTTTATAGGTGTGTCCAAATATTCGCCGAAGGTCATGTTGGGTAATTTTCTTCTTCTCGTAGTCAGTAGCGTCTTTGGCAATTATCTCACTTTTTTGATCGATCCTAAGACAAAGCTCGCCCAGTGCAGCCGATCCATAACTATTGTCAATTGGTATATTCATATTGGACATCACGCCTTTAATATGGGTCAGGGCGTCAGCTTGCTTAGCGGGAAAAGCTGTCAGAGCTACTCTGGAATTCCTTAGCTTTACCTCAGAGACATCAGGTAGTTTATCTGTAATACTGGTTCTTGCAGTTTGCAAGTACGAGTACACCTGTGCGCCTTCAGTGAATATCTCTGCATCAATTTCCGAAAGGTACTTGTCCTGACCTCCGAACCTTGGAGTCACAAGTTTGTATCTATCATCCGTATTGTCGCCACCATTAGACAGGTTCTTTTCTAGGACTGAGGCTTTACCGTCTTTACGGTAAACAATCGAAGCGATGGTCTGCTCAGTACTTTTCGACTGTATGTACGTCTTCCTCGCGGATGTCTTGACTACAATATCGTCCTCGGACTCTATGTAGAGATCAACTTGATCTGAGTCAAGGTAATGAAGCACAGCGATTAAAGCTATCACAGATTTTTGATAATTAAATCCTTTGATAGCTTGTGCGCCACCATTTTCTATAACTCCCATAATTATTGCTATTATACAACAATTACGACCAAGACCCTACGGGTCAACAAGTTGCCCGCCTTTAGCCTGGAGTATTCATATGAGAGTCTTCCTCCCTCTGTCTCTTTAGTATACGGGTGAACCAAAACTATCAAGGTAGTATTCGCACCCTAAGATATGAACCATTTTTTCTTTTAATTGAATATCTTAAGGGGAATCTCCACCTTTGACAGCTTTGGTGTCATCCCGAGCCCTATCAGACAGAGAGGGAGAAAGCCCTCTCGTTAAGCAAGGAGGGTTATATGACCACAGAAGTAATACAAAACGAAACGTCAGCAAAGATAGCTGCGCTAAACGACGCACACCGTCGTAGTATGCAAGGTTGTACCGTCACGAGAGGAATCGTTGCGTGGGGTCCGCCGCCAACGAAGTATTTGTTGGCGTCAGGGACTATGCAGCGTTTACGGATGATAACGATCCGTACGGAGAGCATGATTTTGGCTCACTTGTCGTGGCTGGCGAGAAGGTGTTTTGGAAAATAGATTATTACGACGAAGATTTAAAGAATTGGTGCGATCCGCTAGATCCGGATTGTCAGCGAGTTCTCACCATCATGTTAGCCGAGGAGTATTAGCTTCTCGGTTTTTTAGTCCTGGGCAGGACATAAAACTGCCCAAAGCCGATTTCCATAAGGAGTGAACCGTAGTATAATACTTTTAAGAAAATGAGTAAACAAATAGAAATTCCTCAACTCAGCTATGCACTTCAAGCCGACTGGCATGACGGACAGTCATCGGACCAGATTATTTTGACTTTTGTCGGCTTCGGGTCGAGCAAGAAGAGCAATCATGATTTCGCAGCAAAGCTAGTCGAAATGACAGGTGCTAGCGCTCTCGTTATCGACCTATCTGGGCACGGAGAAACCCCGTTTGATATCAATGAAACAACCCCGGCTCAGCATCTCCTTGAGGCGACGAAAGCATATGACTGGTTAAAGCAAAACTATCCAGATAGCAACGTATATGTCATGGGTACGAGCTACGGTGGCTTTATCGCGGCCTACCTTACTCGATTCCGCGAGGTGTCGAAGCTTGTTCTTCGTACGCCTGCAATCTATGAGCCATCAATGTTCTATACTATGCATCAAGACATAGACAAACTGCTTGTTCGTGAGTATCGCCGGGATAGTGAGCGACTAAAGCGGCATTCTCTCTTCTTGCAGTCACCTATCATTACCCCATCCACGCTTCTGGTAATCCACGGAAATGATGCGAGCATTCCGCCTCAGACAACAGATATGTACAGCGATTCATTCTCGGCGACAAACTACATAGCTGAAGGTTTTGTGCACGCGTTTCGCGATCCGTCCAACCCGAGAGATAATATAGACGAGTACTTTAGTGTGATCGTTAAATTTATTGCTAGCTAGTAGATGACACCACTCCGTATACTAGTAGCGTAAGAAGCTTGAGTGTGCGGAATGGGGCTTATTTACTTTTAGACAATGCAACATAGCCACCCATAAATGGGAGGCTAGTCACATCATCTTGCTAGTAAGTAGCAGTAACGACACTCTTCATACTTACCCCCTCAGGCCATCACATGCGTCCCGCAGTGAGACCTTCGAGTACAAGAATGAATCATGTCCCGGACGCACCATATGCGACATAGGTTGATTCATGTCTATTATTGTTGCGGCTAGCCCGACAGACGGCACGTACTGTCCGATGGACAGAACGTACACGCCTGCCGCACTGCCGAACAATGGAATCTCAATCTGGATTAGATCAACGAGGAAGCGTCGTGACCATTACTCGCGCGCAAGCTTACGAGCAATCGTCACGCCAGCGTGTGAGCCGTAGGTATCTCTTGATCGATAGCTATTAAAGTTCAGGTAAGGATAGGAAGTCGCCTGGATCAGCGACGTTAGTCCATATTTCATGACTATTCGACGCCATGGAGAGGATTGCGTTTTGTGTCGTCGTATAATGCACGATATCTGAATCGGAGTGGTGTTGCTCACGACTAATCAGTCTTCGTATACCAGCCTCAGCAAGACCTGTCTCTGCGATGATCAATATAGTCGGGAACGGTGTATCTGTTTCGCCCCAGCGGTCTTCGCTGCAGTAACGCAAAAGGTACTCGAGGCGTTTTCTGAGATTACTACTGGCGGCATGTGCTGGTATGTACTCTACAAAGAACCGTACAACCGTATTGCCGTTTTTCATAGATAAGAATAAATCAGGGCGTGGCTTCGGGAAGTACTCGAGTATTTGAATGTCACGGGCGGTAAATGCTTGTAAGTTATCGTATGTACTTACAAGCTTATTGCGAATTTGTGCGAGGAGCACCTGCTGCTTGATAAAGTCCTGTCCAACTGACTTGTCCTTGTATATTGCCGTGATCGTCGCGTCTGAGGTCTCGAGGCGCTCGGCGTCGCGCAACTCCCGCAATCCCTTCGGAAGCATATAGAACTCAGCCTCACGACCGGCTAGCTTGTAGTCCTTGTGATAATGAGATGCAATGAGTCCATGTTTCTGTAATATCTGTAGCCGTGAATAGAGGGATGTATTGTTAGCGATACCTAGATATTCACTAAGTACTGAACGTGTACTGAATCGTAATGAATAGATGGCTAGTAATAGTATGTATTGGTTCTCGTTTAGTGATCTTACGTAAGGCTTAGTCATAGACACTACTTTCTCTCTTGCTATATTTATATAGTATAAGAAGAAGAAAAGAAAAAGCAATAGAAACCAGAGGTAAAAAAGGTGTATTAGTTAGAATATCGGAATTCTAACTAAAAAGTATTGTATATATCCTTATATGGATATATAATAGTATCCATATAAGGATAGTTATAGGTAGCCAGCGAGGGTAGCAATTATGGCAATCAAGACACAATCAGATACAGAAGTAGGAGCTGCACATGACGAAGAGCTCAGTGCGCTTCAGGCCATATTAGCTGCCCAAGGTGAGGCTATAGACTACGACGAAGCTGTAACTATCGGACGCGAGCTTATTGGCTTCTTTGAGGCATTCGAGGGGGATAATGATGCGTGAGTCGGCAGTTGGCATTGCACGCGTTTCAAGTAAAGACCAAGAAGATGGGTATTCGTTAGCGTCGCAGGATAAGTTAATTAGTACCTACTCTGACAACCATGACTTTAGATTACTTAAGGTCTTCAAGATAGCCGAAACTGCATCAAAAGCAAAGCAACGTCGTATATTCCGTGAAGCGATGAAGTTTGTAGCTGACCACGAAGTCAGAAATCTCATAGTCGAAAAGGTCGATCGCCATGCTCGAAACTTCTACGACGCAGTCGAGACTGATGAGTGGCTTCAAGCAAATGATACTCGCAAGATACACTTCATCAAGGATGGTCTTGTGTTGCATAAGAACTCTCGATCACAGGAATGGTTGAACTGGGGCATTCGCGTCGTCATGGCTAAGAACTATATCGACAACCTTCGCGAAGAAGCTATGAAGGGCTGGTCTGAAAAGTTAGCGCAAGGCTGGCTACCTGGAGTGCCGCCGCAAGGCTACCTAAATAAGACGGTTGATGGTCGGCGCATACAGATACCAGATGAAAAGACGTGGCGTATCGTCAAGGAAATGTTCGAGCTATATCTGCAGCCCGGACAAAACGGAAAGACGGTCACAAAAGAGATGGCACTTCGCGGAGTCCGCACTCGTAAGGGTCGCCCCTATGTGCACGGCCGCATCGACGAGATGCTAAAGAATCCGTACTACATCGGTATTATTCGCTGGGATGGTAGAGAGTACCTAGGTAAGCACGAGAAGTTCATTGATCGTGAACTATGGGATCGTGTACAGGAGAAGATGCACGGTGGACGACCTGCGGTTTATAAAAAGCATAACCCGCTATTCAAGAACATGATTACCTGCGAAATATGTAGCGGTGTTGTCACATGGCAACTTCAAAAAGGCCGTTACTATGGCGCGTGTCAGCGTCGCAATCCAGCCTGTAAGATCAAGAAAACTATTCGTGAAGACCGCTTAGAGGAGTCTATCCAGCTGCTACTGAATGATCTCGTATGCCCGTCACAGCAGCTGATCGCCTGGGTCACCGAGCAGCTCGAAGCTAAGCGAAAAACAACCAGCCATACGAACGAGGACTCACTAGAAGCTATTAATAAGCAGGTTGACCGCCTAGTCCGGATGGACGGCGACCTATACGACGATAAGCTCGCAGGCGACATCACAAAAGACGTCTATCAGACAAAGCACGCGGCATTCATGGAGCAGCTTAACGCGCTACGCTCGAAGCAGGCATCACTTGAAAACAAGGTTAATAAAAACGACCTACCGCAGCGCCTAGCTCTACTGAAACTAACCCAGATGGCCGCAAAATTGTACCAAACTCGCACAATAGACCAGAAGCGAGTTATATTGACCAAACTTTTCTCTTCGTTCACCTACAGCGACGGTGCTGTATCTGTTAAATACAGTAAATTCGCATCGGTGATAGCCAATAAAACGTTAAAAACCAAGGAAGTCTTGGGGAGGTAGAATATGAGTGATATAACCATCAATAACAACGAAAATCAACAAGACAATCAAAAAACGACCCCTGTTACAGGATCGCTCTCTGAGCCTAATGATTCGAGTTTATCTCTCTCTGGCGAAATTCTTTCTACTTGGCTGGGGTGGAGGGATTCGAACCCCCGAATGCTGGTACCAGAAACCAGTGCCTTACCACTTGGCGACACCCCAATGTGTCGTAACTGATGCTATCTTGACAAGGCTATCACCCTAAGATACTTAGAGATTGTATCATTTATGAGCAGTTTTCTCAAGTCAAAACTACCGCATAAACCAGCCCTTCATTGACCGTAGAATGGTACCATTATATAATTAAGTATGAATCTCGGGTCATAAATCATTCTATGCATAATCGATTATCATTTGAACCAAGCTCTGAAAGCTCACGTCAACCCTACCCAGGGCGACGGATTATAGGCGCCTTTTGCCTAACGCTCAGCCTCGCCGCTTGTGCAACCGAATCAGAACCTTCACCCACCCCTACTATTGATTCGCCACAAACTTCGATACAATTTAACCATCCCGACGGCGGCAGTTATTTCCTGGATACACCAGATCAATACTATGATAATTTACTCTCTACACGTGAGATTACAGATGACCCTATCGCCAAAGACAATATCAACCGACTGCTCGATACTCCCGTCGCACAGTGGCTAAATTCAACAATCGACAGCGCACAGCAGGCCATTAAAGAAAACTTAGACCAAAGCAAAATAGAAGGCACAATACCGCTATTTGTCGCATATAACATTCCCCACCGAGACCTAGGCGGCGAAGCTCGCGGCGGCATGTTGAGCGCCGCCGAATATCAAGACTGGATACGTAGTATTAGCGAGTCAATTGGCGATGCGTCCGCCATAATTATCCTCGAACCCGACGCTATTGCAGGAGTACCGCTAATGACCGATCCGAGCGAGCAAGCTGAACGAATTACACTCCTAAGAGATGCCCTCCTGACGTTTCAGCAGAACAACGATAACACGGCGGTCTATTTGGATATTGGCAATAGTAGATGGCTCTCCACGCAAACAGCAGCTGATCTTATTCGACAGGTCGATCCAGAAACAAACCTTGTTGGCGGCATTGCACTGAATGTATCTAACCAACGATCCAGTGACGAATCACGTGCCTATGCGGCCGAGATTTCTGCACTATTAGGATATGAACTACGCGTTATGATAGATAGTTCGATGAACGGCGCACCTAACACTGATAGTCTACTGAAATGGTGCAACGCCGACGGCGAACACATCGGCACCCCCGAAGACACATTCTATAACCCCGACCAAATGTACGAAGAAGCCTACATTAAAGTACCCGGCGAATCGGACGGTCAATGCGGTGAAAGTACAAAAAAAGCGGGTGAATTTGATCCTGACTTGCTTATTAAACAAGTGTCTTGACCGTTTGGCATGAAAAGGAGGCGTAGGATCTGATGAGACCCTACGCCTCCCACACTGCTAGGCAACACCCCCGTTACCCTGCAGAGTGCGCGACCACACTGTTCGTTCGCTCGAGCTTGTCCCACTCAAACACCGTTCCTTTGATGACACGGACAAGCGATGCATACAGCAGGTAAGCCCTCAGTGGTTCGTATATCAACCGATAAATCGGAACCACCAACAGATGCCACAGCTTCTCTCGCACGATCAACACGGCCACGACCGATATCATCATGTGCACACCCGCCACGAACCCCGCGAACAAAAGAACGCTCTGCCAATTGCCGTTCACGATGCTCAAAACAGCAACCACAACCGTCGCTGGCATAAACACCAGTGGCACAATCAGCGACATCAGCGCATAAGGCATCGTCACCATGCCGAGCATTCCATACTTCGGGCGCAGCAACATCGAATGGTGCTTGCGTAAAGCCTGGATGTTGCCGTAAGTCCACCGCAGACGCTGCCGTGCTAATTTGCGCATCGTCTCGGGGGCTTCGGTGTCGGCCACTGCGTTGTTCTCTTGCACGACTTTATAGCCTCGTCGCTGAATCATCAGTGTCAAATCAGCGTCTTCGGCCATTGTCACGCCCGAAAAACCACCCATGTTAATCACCAGTGTTCGGCGCCATGCCGCACACGCACCGGGTACAATTGATATAGCATTCATTGCACCCTCGGCCATGCGTGTGACGCAGATTCCCGAAATATATTCGAGACTCTGCCACGCAGTCAATATGTTGCGGCGGTTGCCCACTTTCACATGACCAGCAACTGCACCGACTCGTCGATTCTTTACAAAATGCCGTGCAAACATATACACGGTATCTGGTCGAAACAATGTGTCGGCGTCGATGGTCACAATGACCGTGTCGTCGCTAGCCTCTATTGCGCGGTTCAACGCGGCCGGCTTGCCCTGATTTGTCTGATGCAAAACAGTCAATCCAGGCCACGTCTGCGCATACTCCCGCAAAATCGCAAGAGTACCATCGGTCGATCCGTCATCCACGGCAATAACCCGTAGCTTTGCAGTTGGATATACCGATTTACGCAGCTCGTCGAGCGTCTTTGCGATCACATCTTCCTCGTTAAAGGCAGATAGGACCACGCACACCGACGGTAACTGATCTTCAGCCAGATCTGGCCACGCGCGTCTGCACGCCCGATACTGTGCCCATAGTGCCAACACCAGGTACACCATAGACATAAATGTCATCGACCCAACACCGATCCAAAACAACCACGCTAACACCTGCGCAGGAATTACCCACGCCATACGTGCAGCTTGGTAGGTCGCTTTGTCAGCGAATGTCGAATCAACATCATGCCGAGGGACATGCTCCGGCGACAAAAGTGGCTGAACGGTTGAAAATGTATACCCGCGGCTTTTGGCCTGCGCAATAAAAGTTTCAACCATTTTGATCGTCGCCGATCGGTCACCTCCTCCGTCGTGCATCAGTACTACATGTCCCCGTCCGTCCAGTGATGGCGGCGTGATTGGCTGGCCCGGTTTATTCTCCCAGTCCCTCGTATCCATGTCCATATCAACATGAACATACCCCAGTTGTTGTGATCGCATGAGTGCCATCGCATTATTGTCTGGGTCACCTTCGGGTATTCTGTAGAGCTGCGTTGCATAGTTCGCCGTCGATCTGATCAGTCGATCCGCAACGACGATCTCACCGCGATTACGGTATCGCCCTTTCTCTCTGCTACTGATGTGGGTCGTCGTGTGATTTCCCACCATATGTCCTTCTTTGACGATGCGCCGAAGGATTTCTGGATGCTGGGCAACGGATTTTCCAACGACAAAAAACGTCGCCTGCACCCCTTCACGCGAAAGTAGGTCGAGCAACTCCGGCGTGTATTTTGCATCCGGCCCGTCATCAAACGTCAGCATCAACTGGCCGTCTTTTGGACGTCCATAGCTGTCCATTGCATACGGACTCTGACCGATCTGCACCTTCTCTTCGTCGGTCGCGGCACGGATTATTTGCCCCGAATACGGATCGACAAGGTTTACATTTGACCCCTCACGCTGTGTCAATACGATCCGGTTGAGTACACCCTCCTTAGTATCACCAACTAGGGGGATATCTTTGATCTCAGCTTTACTGAGGATCTGCTCAGGGTAGCTGATATCCTGATGAGTCACCGGCGGCTCCGCGGGCACCATTATCGACCCATGTACAAAAAAGGCACCTGCCCCAAGTGCCACTACGCTCAGCAGAGCGATAGCAATGGCATAAAACTTGCGGCGCCCCGTCCTGTCGTAGAACACTGGTAATGGACCCACTTCTGCGTGCAGCATTACTTACCTTTCTGTCGAAATGTCAAAGTGCGGTCACTCATGTCCTTGCACATGCAAAAACATATGAAGTGCCGTCAGGCCCCTCTAAGACGCATTCTATACCCTATTTTTTTGATGTACCAGCCTTCTTTTTCACAACTATGTCAATATTAAATCACTCTTAGAAAATTCACTCTCTGGGTAACACCTTAGTATCATCTAGGGAGACATATTATTGTAATATAAACAACATAAAACGTAATTTTAGAACAACCATAAGAACAAGCGAGTGCTATCGCCTATTTTTTACGCGCGTGTGACACGGGCCACAGACCCCAGCTAACGTACGCAGCAATTGCTACAAGCATAATGGCGAATGCGACACTCCACCAGCCTAATGGCGTCGGCAATACTCCGCCCGTAAATCCAACATTACTGACAGAATTATACGTAGTAGTAATACTAGCGGTAATATAAAGCCATGCACCAGCAACCAGCCAGCCCATTACCATACTGACAATACGCATCGCCGGACTGACATACATTCGCAATAAAAACGGTAGTGCAAAAACTCCAGCAACAACCAGCCCACTTGCGATAAGTGTCGCTCGCGGCTCACCACCACCTAGTCCAAAGCTTTCTATCATAGGTATAAACTTTTCAAACGAGAATAACTGCCCTACAACCATCACAATCAAAAGTACTGCATATATTAATGCAACCACGGAAGTCGCGCTGTTTTTTGGTTTAGGCGGATTAGTAGTCTGAGCAAACTGTATCATATCACCAGTATACAATACACTAGAGTTATTGCTCGGTCGTTTCTTGTTGTAGCGGTCCGTTAAATAACGTCGTGACAATCCCAAACAAACCTACCACAACCAGCAAGCCGCTGAGTGCTATACCTAACACTGGCGTTCGTATTATTCCCAAGTCATTAAGCAACATAAACCCTCCAATTCCCATCAGCGTCGTAGATATCGTAATAGAAACCGTCCAAGCAAACACACCCGCCAATACTATGACGGTAGCAAGCCAAAATTGCGGGTCTCCCGCGTCTAGCACGCCACCGAACAGAAATATTCCCACCACCAGCAGTGCGCAACTCACTCCTATTTGAATTATTTGTGCTTCAGTAATAGATTGATTGTTCATACACCCCTCCTTTTCTACCCCATTCCTTGCCTCGAACGCACCTGACATTGTGTCGGCCCATTAATCGCAGCAGGGGCAAATTCAGGACGCATCACTACAGACAAAGTAAAAACAGCAGGAGTGCTCCTGCGTAATCCTTGGATAGGTTGATGATAAAGACGAGTCATTATTGCAGCTAGACAAACAGTGTCTCGACATGACCTGAAGAATGTAACAGTGGTGAAAAGCGTTAGTAGCCCTATCACTTTCCAGTGAATGTCGGGTGACATATCTTGGGGCTTGCTACTCACCATATTCTTTCCCCCTATACTTAGTATACTCCCCGTATTTTAATAACAACAACCCCTCGGACACACGCTATTGCTACGCGTTCTTTCTACCTCAGTTGAAGATTGGCTTTCTTTAAAAACGCTTGACAATCTACTAAGTAAGGACAAGAATAGAGGTGTAACTAAAGGAGGAAGGTGTATGGTGAAACAACACTCCACTGGATGGGTAGGATGGATATACTTCGCGAGTGTGCTTTTGCTACTCGGAGGAGGACTGCAGATTATTGCCGGCTTGACCGGTATTTTTAATGGGAATTTTTATGAGGTGGCAAATGGCACGCTCCTTGTCTTTGACTATGGAACATGGGGTTGGATTCATCTAATCCTCGGTGTTGCCCTGCTCGCAGCAGGAGCCGGACTTATGACCGGACAAGGATGGGCTCGAGTTGTCGCAACTATTATCGTTGTAATGTCTATCATCGGCAATATAGCGTTTCTGCCAATCTACCCGTGGTGGTCACTTATTGCTCTCATTATTGACGCGTTTGTGGTCTACGCAGTAACAATACACGGCGACGAAGTCGCACGATAAAGAAAGGAGCCGTTATGGCAAAGGATGATATAACGATCAACAGAGTGTCCGGATGGACTGGATGGATATACTTCGCCGCTTTAATGATTTTACTCATTGGAATATTTCAACTAATAATAGGCCTCACCGCGTTAGTTAACAGCGATTTTTACGTAATCGAAGCTAACACGCTCGTAGTATACGACATAACCACCTGGGGATGGGCACACCTGCTCCTTGGGCTTGCACTCGTTTGCACGGGAATAGCATTATTTAGTGGTACGACTTGGGCGCGCGTAGTGGCAGTCATCTTGGTGGCGATAAACTTCGTAGTACATTTTGCTTTCATCGGAGTCTATCCACTCTGGTCGATTGTCATACTTATACTCGACCTACTTATTCTCTACGCGTTGATGGTGCATGGCAACGAATTAAAAGATAACTTCTTGGAGTAATTATGGAAAATGAATTAACATACCTACAAACCCACTGGTGGATCCTCACTATACGAGGCATCCTGACAATACTGTTCGGAATCGCCTGTGTCTTTTGGCCAGGACTCACGCTTGTCACATTTGTATACCTGTTCGGACTCTATATATTAGTCCTGGGACTGATATCTATTTTTCAAGGTGTCACATCAATCAGTCATCACAAGACATGGATTCTTACATTACTACTGGGAGTACTCGAGCTTGGTGTCGGAGTTTTCCTCCTTCGTAACCCGGGCGTGTCCTTTGCGATACTCATCTTACTAATAGGCTTTAGCTTCATTTTGTACGGTATATTTGAAGTTATCGGATCGCTAGCAGACAACCGTGCAACCTCAACCGGCAAAACACTGGCAATAATTACGGGTGTACTAGGTATACTAGCCGGTATCGTTGTATTCTTCCAGCCCGAGGAAAGTGGAGTGGCGTTCGTATGGATCATTGGTTTATTCGCGCTCATTAGTGGACCTGTATGGATTGCAATGTCACTTGACCTAAAGCGCCTTACGGACAACGTAGACAAGAGGCGCCTGAAAGCATAACAATAAAACGTTGTTATTTTAAACATTACGCTTGCGCTTTATCGGCCATTCATATATTGTTAATAACAGCGAAGATTACAAAAACAAACACAACTCCAACAAAAATTGTGTGATATTCGCTCTACGATAAACCACCACAACCGAATACCCTAGGCATTGTCCTAGGGTATTCAATTGTATAGCGATTTGTAATCTACTCTACTTGGCTTTAAAAGAATTGTCCGCGCGCCACTTTGCGATAACCGCATGATTGCCACTTAGTAGAACACTTGGTACTTTCATACCATTGAAATCCTCTGGGCGTGTGTATTGCGGGAATTCTAATGTCTCGCCGTCGCTAAAGCTTTCGATTGCCGCACTTGATTCGCCACCTAGAACACCAGGGATTAGTCGTACGATACTGTCGATTATCGTCATCGCCGGCAACTCACCACCCGTTAGGACGTAATCACCGACACGTATCTGTTCATCGACGAGCGACACTATACGCTCGTCATAACCTTCGTAACGGCCACAGATAAAGATATATCCCTGCTCGCTATCGTCAGCATGTGCCTGCGCTGCTGCTTGCACCCAGCGGTCACCGCGAGCGGTCATCAATAGCACCTTTGCATCGGGGTCGTTTTGCTTTGCTCGCTCAACTGCAGCAAATAACGGCTCTGGTTTTAGCAACATACCATCGCCACCGCCATACGGGGTGTCATCCACGGTACGGCGCGGGCCGATGCCAAATTCACGTAGATCAATTGTCGACAATGCAACAATTTCATCCTTTTGTGCTTTCCACATCATAGAATTCTCAAAGACGCCGGTAAACATCTCTGGAAATAGTGTTATAACTTGTAGTTTTCTCATCTGTACCAGTGTACACGGTATTGACTTATTTGTCTATATTTGTTATAATATATTACATTCCTTTTCAGATTGAGAGACCTGGAGAATAATCGAGTGCTCGTCCTATCGCCCACAGAAACCCCCATTATTACATAGCTTCGAACCTAGACGATCTACAGAACCTGCAAACTACCTACCTGGTGAGAAACCCGACAATGAGTCCCGCCCAAGCCCCAACGGCGGGCTTTCTTTAATATTGACATAATCTGTTTTATTTTGCATAATAACTACAACTCAGCACCCTACCGAAAGGCACTGAGATGTATAAGGCGCAAATCGAACTGTCGTCCTCTAAAAAACTCGTCATCAGTGCTTTCGATAAAGAGGTGTGCATCGACAAAATCGATGCAGCAATTATCGAAGCGAAGGTCAAAGAAGACGAGGGATTCAGACGCTACGCGGCTGTCGTACTTTTGTTTCTGCTGACGTCGTGGCTGGTCGGAACAATGGAAGGCACCGTCATCATGGCGCTCGTCATCACCGCGTTCTGGATGATTGCCGAGACCATATCAGAGCTTTCTGACGAAGGTGCGTACTGCACTCGCTACTGGAACGCCAGACGGGTACAAAGACTGTGGTCTGAACAGAAAGACAGCATGAAAAAACCAACCGCGCGACCCGAGCCCGCTTGAGCACATTGTTGCCCGCGGATCATCTCGGGCAACAACTAAAGCCATCACCCACCCTGATCGTCTTAGTTGTTATGCTATACTAACGATACATGAATGAGGTAGTACCGATGGCGTCAGAGGTTGTTCGCACGGAGAGTAATAAACACTTTCTTGCTGTGTTTTTCTTTAGTTTTATGTGGGGTACATTTGGCGTAGATCGATTTTACCTAGACAAGATAGGTACAGGATTTTTAAAGCTTATTACCCTTGGCGGATTTGGGATATGGACGATCGTCGATATTGCCATCATCATGACGGGCGGTATGCAAGACAAACAAGGTTTGCCGCTAAAAGGATACGCGCAGTATAAAGGCCTCGCATCTAAGACTGTATTATTTTTTGCGCTTATACTAGGAGCAGTTGTCCTGATTTTTGGACTATTATCTATTTTCGTTCTTTATACTCTTGCCAGCGAGTTTATCAATGGCGGTGGCATTGAGCAGTTTAACCAGTTTCAGTCACTACCAGGCTCATTCAGTACTGACACTCTGTAATTAAAAACGGTACAACAAAAAAACCGCCCAATCACAATACGTGAAGGACGGTTTCTTTGACATATAAGGCTCTCAAACCTGGTGTACGGGTTTGCTCGCATGAGCATCATTTTTGAATTGTTCTCGCAGTTCTAAGATTTTCTCGCTTTGAACTGTTTATGATTATAGCATAGCGAATCGAGAATAGACAAGAGCTTCACGGGACTATTATCTACCGATTGGAGCAGTGCCGCACCCCTGCTAACAGAGGTGCGGCAGACGATGCAGCTGATCGTCACCGCCAAAATCTGTGGATACTGTGGATAACCTAAATATCAAGGTCGTCTAGTTCGGCAAGTTCTCGTCGTGAGTTTCTGGCATACTCAGAACTAGAGTCGATTGATTCGTCCGAACTGCTATGTGCAGACTGACCGTCAGCATCTTCAGACGAGATAGTATAGTTTTCTCTATCGTCATCATTGTTAACGATCTTTAAGTTGTACCGAGCATCGTTTTTAGTGCCAAGTGCACGCAGCAGCGTACGAAGGCTCTGTGCAGTCACGCCACGTTTACCTATGACACGCCCAAGATCTTCGGGGTTTACTGTCAGAGACAGCAATACACCTTTCTCGTCAATGATACGCTCGACAACGACGTCGTCGGGATGCCCCACCAAAGACTTTACGATATATTCTACAAACTGCTGGTCTATTGTCGACATACTGTCCTCCATTGCCCTCACGGGGCAGCCACTACTCACTAATATCGTGTAGAACTATTATACCACGCAGATGATTACTAACCGCAACCAGTTTTTTCGTGAATTGAATTCAGTCTCGACGGAGTGCAGTACTAGATCAACCTGTCGAAGAAGAACGCACGCACGACAGACTCATCTCACAGGTCCACCAAGCGCTCGAAGAGTCCAGCAACGCCGACCAGCAAACGAAAGGCTCACCGATCCAACGCGCTGATCGTTCGGGACTGGGCGCGCAGCGAAGGCCTCCCGGTCGCGGCCACAGGTCGCATCTCGGAAGCCATCGCCAAGGCTTATCAAGACGTCCACTAACCTCCAACATCCGCGGTGATACTACATTACCGCGGGGACATCGCATATCTTGAGATATTTACAAACGTCCGTATATAAAAAACACCCCCGAGCGGGGGTGTTTTTTTGTGCGGACAGCTTTAGGCTTCTGCTGGTTCTTCAACCGGAGCTTCTTCCTTTGGCTGGTTTTTGCGAAGCTTATCAGAATGACGAATTGTCTTCTGCTTGTTTGTTGTTGCTTCTTTTACCCAGCTAGGGAGATTAACACCTGCATCTTTGAGTAGTTTTACGACACGAGGTGATGGCTGTGCGCCATTGTCGAGGTATTTCTGAGCGACTTCTACCTGTACGTTAGAATCTTTGGTGTGAGGGTTGTATGTACCAACATAAGCAACCACACGGCCACTAGATGGATGACGCTGAGCCTCTTGAACAGCGATGCGGTATACTGGGTAGCCTTTACGGCCAACACGTTGCAAACGGATTGCGAGCATATAAATTAAACTTCCTTATAAACTTTTTAGACTTTTATTTAGTTCTCGAACAAGTGTACACTGTTTTTACCGTGGTGTCAATCTGTTGCTACTGATAAAACTACCGACTCTCGCAGTGAGAGCCCTTAGTTAGTCATCCATAGGTTACCAGTCGTCACTATCGATGATTCGTACGCCGTTTTTTTGAACGTGAATCAGATGATCATCATCTCTCGCAACATCTGCGGACGCCGCTAAAGTTGAGCGGATTGCCGTTATAACTAACTATTTCTTTTTAGCCGCTTCGTAAGCGATCAAAGCCGCCTTAGCTGCCTCTTGCTGCGCATGCTGCTTACTTGGTCCACTTCCCTTGCCCATCATCTTGTCGCCAACAAAGACACCAAGCGTAAAGACCTTATCATGATCAGGACCGACTTCTTCTAGCACTCGGTACGAAGGCGTGTAGCCGTCAATTCGCTGCGACACTTCCTGTAAATGAGACTTAGGATCGCGCCAGCTACCGCTTTCTAGGATATTCTCAAGCTTGCTAAGGATATGTTTTTTGATAAATTCATCCGCATCAGCGTAACCCCGTTCGAGGTAAATCGCACCGATAACTGCTTCGAATGCATTCGCTAGAATCTGCTGGCGCGCACGCTGACTGCCATTCTTTTCGCCGCGACTCATACGTAATAGCGATTCGTAGCCTAATTTATCGCCGGCCTCACCGATACTTTCGGTTCGCACGAGTGATGAACGCCAGCTCGTCAAAATTCCTTCTGGTTCGTCGTGATTATTGAATAAATAATCCGTCACTGACAGTTCTAGAACGGCATCACCTAGAAATTCGAGTCGCTCGTTGTGTGCGCTCACGCTCTTTTTATGTTCATTAACATAGCTACGGTGCGTTAGCGCCGTCACCAGTAAATCAATATCTTTGAACTCAAATCCCAAAACGTCACGAGCGAAATCTTGGTATGGCGCAATTTGCATACCGCTCATCTATAGGTTTTCCTGTCTTATTTTTTTCATAGCTAATAACATTAGTTTGCCAATATCTTCGTATTCAATGACATCAAGCGCATCATGGAATTTGAACCATTTAATGTCGTTCATCCACTCTTCTTTAGTGACGTCGTTTGTATCGCCTAGTGCTTTTACAAGGTAGATTTGCGTCGTCATTAATACTAGTTTATCAACACGGCGGTAGCGAAAGTGAATTTTGCCAAGCCATGATAATACGTCCATCTCTTTGAGGCCTGCTTCTTCGCTTATTTCGCGCTTAGCAGTCTGCTGAGCAGTCTCACCCTCTTCGATGTGACCTTTTGGAATAGTCCAGCGATCTTTGCTGTCTTGAATCAAAAGAATTTCTACAGCACTTTTTGCGTCACGACGAAAAACAATACCACCTGCTGTTGGCTCACGAACGATTTCTTGGATAGACGGTTTGCGTTTGTTAAAATACTGCTTGAATTTATTAAACTTCGGTGCGGGCATCTTTCATTCCCTCCACAAGCGTTCGAAATGCAGTTCCAAGAACTCCATTAATGAATTTGCTTGAATTGTCAGAACCAAATGCCTTCGCAAGCTCTACGGCTTCGTTAATAGCAACTTTTGGTGGAACCTGCTCGGCCTTATGGAGTAGTTCATATAGACCAAGTCGCAAAATACTGCGGTCTACCCGTGCAATCTGCTCTAATGGCCATTCTGGCGCCAGTGGACGAATATGTCCGTCCAGTTCTTCCTGATTGTCCAGCACACCACTAACGAGGTCACTGACAAATGCAATGTCATCGATTTCTTCTTGGTAACGCCCTAAATTACGTTCCAAAATTTCGGCAACAGTAACCGTCGTGTCTTCTGCCTGGGTGCGAAATTCGTATTCGTACAGGCTTTGTAGCGCGACGATTCTTCCTAGGTGACGATTGGATGCCATATATGGTAGGTTCTTTCTGGTTCTGTTGTTGGTTATTAGTTTTAAGTATAACTACTTAGCGAGTTTTTTGCCAGTTTCGCGCTTTGTTGTGCGAACTTTGATCGGTGATGATCCGTTAACGCGACGAGCGAGTTTAAGTAGTAGGTGGCTTCGGCGCATGCCTGTTTTGCGAGGGCTACTCTGTTTCTTTGGTTGTCCCATGGTAAAGTTCTCCTTTTATAGGGTTTATAATAAAACTAGTAGCTAGTATACCAAGTTTGAGTGATAATCTCAAGTGTATATTGACATTTTATAGCATAAGTGCTATAATCTGGATATCGACTCGTGAAATCCACGAATGTCGTATCGAACCTACGTTAGGATTGTGATGACTAGTTTATTCGCTCTGGGCGTAATGATCGGCGTCAGTATCTTCGGATCGCTCCTCGCGAACCATGACAAGATACGGACGACCTGCATCGTTCTCGCCTCTATTGGAAGCTGCGTGTTCGTCCTGGCAAGCGTCGGCGAAGGCAGTCACCTGTCTACCGACGAGACCCGCAATCTCATGATCTCCGGATTCATCAGCGTCATTTTGGGCGTAGCGATTGGATACCTGGACTTCATCAGGTCGTGCCGCCGCGAAAGCAGCCCCGCTTCAAGAAGGACAACGCATCAATCATGATCTCACTATCGTCAGGTTCAATCCCTTATTCGTTATTTCGAATAAGGGATTGTTCATTTCTATACGACTATATTTACAATCTTGCCAGGAATATAAATGACCTTTTTTGGCACTGCACCGTCTAGGAATTTAGCGACGTTTTCGGCCGCAAGTGCCTGAGATTTGACGTCGTCAGCTGTTTCGTCAGCAGCAAGCTCTAATTTGGCACGTAGTTTGCCATTTACTTGTACGATAATCGTCATCATGTCCGACACTAAGTAGGAGTCGTCCCACTTCGGCCAGTGATCGCGGTGAATTGTGTCGCTATGACCTAAGTCAGCCCATAGCTCTTCGGTAATATGCGGAGCAAACGGCGCAAGCACCTGCAGTAAACTCTCAATAGCAAATTGCCAGGCGTCCGTCTTTGTGACGCCGGTTGATTCTTTGATTTTATAATACCCATTCACTGATTCCATCATTGTTGATACAGCGGTATTAAACTTATCGTCTTCGATATCAGCCGTCACCTTTTTGGTGGTTTTATGGGCGATAGTTAACACTTCCCTTGCCTGTTTATCGTCCTGAACGGTCGTATCTGCTTCGATATATTCTTGCACGAGATTCCAGATACGATTGAGGAACCGATAGGTGCCCGGTACGCCGCGTGTGTCCCATGGTGCGTCAATATCATATGGTGCAATAAACATTTCATACACACGCAAGCTGTCCGCTCCGTAGCCACTGTTCATAATTTCGAGCGGGTCAATAGTATTACCCTTAGATTTGCTCATCTTTGTACCGTCGGGCGCCATAATATAGGCGTTGTACATCATGCGCTTGAATGGTTCGGGAGTTGGTACAAGGCCTTG
Organism: Saccharimonadales bacterium (SeqCode); assembly: GCA_045628725.1. Classification (GTDB taxonomy): domain Bacteria; phylum Patescibacteriota; class Saccharimonadia; order Saccharimonadales; family Saccharimonadaceae; genus JACQGD01. The sequence continues at coordinate 40,937 of JAZQPT010000101.1, read as the reverse complement.
TTTGTAGAAGAACCGCATCCAGAATCGCGAATATAGCAGGTGCGCAACCGCATGGTCGCCGCCGTTATAAAAATCAACCGGCTGCCAATGCTTTGCTTTTTCAGGGTCCCACGCTTGTTCAGTGTTGAATGGATCGATGTAGCGCAGGAAATACCAGCTACTACATGCATAGCCGTCTAGCGTGTCAGTCTCGCGGTGGCCTTCTTTCCACTGGTCGCCATCGGGTTTGCCGGCAGAGTAAGGAACAGTCTCGCCCGTATCAAGATTGAACCAGACATGAACCCAATCTTCGACACTCGCAAGTACTGATGTTGCCCCGCCCTTAGGCGTGTAGTCGTCTACGTCCGGCAATATCACAGGTAGCTGGCTGTCAGGAATCGGCATCGCACCGTGACCGTCGACATGCACAATAGGGATAGGCGCGCCCCAATAGCGTTGACGACTAATCAGCCAGTCACGCATTTTAAAGGTGGTTTTTGTGCGGCCCGTACCTTGTTCTTCTAACCAAGCGACAACTTCTTCACGAGCTTCGCTACTGTCCATTCCGTTAAAGCGGCCGCTATTTACGAGTGGACCTTCGCCGTGATATTCACCCGTTTCTGCTTCGGGGGTTTCGATAACTTCGATAATTGGCAAGCCAAATTTTGTTGCAAACGCATGGTCGCGTTCGTCATGTGCTGGAACGGCCATGATGGCACCAGTACCGTAGCCTGCTAATACATAATCTGCTAGCCAGATGGGGATCTTTTCGCCGGTAGCTGGATTGATGGCATAGCTGCCAGTAAATACACCTGTTTTGTCGCGAGTTTCGTTCATGCGCTCGATTTCTGATTTGCGGGTAGATTCGGCGATATAGGCAGCCACACGTTCTTTTGCTGGTCCGACCGCAATCTTTGTAGCAAGTTCGTGCTCTGGCGCTAGAACGAGGAACGTTGCGCCAAATAGTGTATCAGGGCGAGTCGAAAAGACGGTTATCACGTCGTCATGACCGTCGATACTAAATTCAATTTCTGCACCCTGTGATTTGCCGATCCAGTTCTTTTGCATGGTTTTGACCATGTCAGTCCAGTCCAAAGCGTCGGTCGCTTCGAGCATTTCGTCTGCATAGGCCGTGATTTTGAAGAACCACTGCTTGAGGTTCTTTTTGACTACTGGATTACCACAGCGCCAACATTTGCCGCCTTCGACTTGTTCATTAGCGAGGACTGTCTGGTCATGCTCGCACCACCACTGCGGAGATTCTTTTTGATAGGCTAGATCGTTTTTGTATAACTGCGTGAATATCCACTGTGTCCATTTGTAGTATTCAGGGTCGGCGGTACTGATTTCTTTTGTCCAGTCGTAGCTATAACCCAGACGCTTCAGCTGCTTGATGAAATTCTGCTTGGCTTCGTCGTGTGCATCGCGTGGCTTTTTGCCGAGTTTGATAGCGTAGTTCTCGACGGGCAACCCAAAGCTATCCCAACCGATAGGATGATAGGCGTTAAATCCTTGCTGACGCTTGGCGCGGACCTTGATATCACTAAACTGGAACGTGCGTCCGTGTCCGATATGAATTCCGGCACCCGTAATGCCAGGCAGCATACTAAATCCGAGATATTTCGGACGGGTAGTATCGTCTAGGTCGACAACATAGGTTCCGTCGTCTTCCCATTTTTGTTGCCATTTTTGCTCAATATCGGTCGGGTTATAGCGCTTCATATGCCTATTATAGCATTACAGCTGAGCGAAGTGACCCCTTGAATGCAACATCTACCCTAGTTTGGCTGCAGGCCAGTGTATGCGCCGTATAGCCTGCTTTCGATGTCACGAAACTTCACGTCAGCCGTTGGCTCTTTTACAGTCACCGACTGGTTAAACAGCGGCGTAATAGAAACATCTAGTGGCGATTTACCGCTAAGTGATATATCTGCCTGTGATATTGTGCGGCTGATCTTGTCTATCACTAACTCGACACGAACATTGCTAATATTACCGTTTTTTAGTTTGCTGATTTCTGCGTCGCACCCTGCCACCAATGCTTTTGTTGCGTCGGTTGTTTGTACAGCGTCAAGGAATTTATCGAGGATGCTGCGCTCAATACTAATCTGATACGTCCCGATCATACCCTGAGTACCAGATTCGACGATCGTCAGGAATGGATTATCGAGATACGTACGAATGACTGCCATACGCAGCGGCTGACTGGTCGTTAGCTGCTTTATGCCGTCTGCGCTACACCCACTTACTTTTGTTGCAGGCTCCAAGATAACGAGGTCACTTGTAGCCATCTGTATCCATTTATTATCAATTTGTTTTTGCAGCATCGACAAAATGATCGCAAAGATATGCTGCTGTGATTCTGGCGCAGTCTGCTTAACGAGTTCTGTCGCATCTGAGACCTTTAAGTATACGTCACGCTGAGTGACGACAGCCGACGCATCGATCTTCCCCAAGCTACCCGGTAGCGACGTAGTGATTACTCCGTTCATCTCGCTTTTACCATCGGTGTAACGGCCTTTAATCTGCGCAATCGGGGCGTTTTTTGATTTGATCGTCGAGGTGTAGGTGGCTGAACGTGACGATGCAGCGTTCGTCAGTGCATCGGCTACGATTTTTTCGGGGCTATTTTGCCAAAAAAAATACGTATAGGCAACGAGCGCCGACCCAAGCAACACGAGGAGTGCTCCGACGATAATAATCAACGTACGTTTACGCGGCGTGTGATGCTTGGCGGATACTACTAATGCCGACATCGGCTTGTTACTTTCGGCTGCGCGTTGAAATTGCTGTCGCTTCTCCTCTAGATTAGGATCGCTCGTTATTGGTGCGGTTTCTTGATCGAGTGTCTTGTTTTCTTTTTTTATTGCCATAAGCGTATTATCCTAACGTTACTATATCACGGTTCAACTACGAGAATGTCGAGAAATAGTGCTCTTTATGAGCCAGCCACGCTGGCGATTGACGGACAAGTAGATTGCCTTCTTGAGGGCGTTTGAGGAGTATTTTAACTGACTCCTCTAGGTAGCCGCGGTCCTGAGAACCCTTTACGAGAACCAGGCCTCGTTCCTGTAAAACTCCGCGAACAAATCCGCCAGCCTGTATCGCATTTTCAAAGCTTTTAACCTGACAGCCTTGAGCGCGTGCAGCGGCACCTAAATATTCGCCAGCTTCTTCACCAACGGTCACTACCCAATCGACGATATCTGGGCGGAACATACGACCGATTTTTTGATGCTCTGTCGGGGATGCATCACCAAGCTCGTTCATAGTTCCTAAAATGACGATTCGCTGTGGTGCGTCAAGCGAGTGAAACGTCTGGATTGCCGACTCTGTAGCGACGGGGCTAGAATTGTAGGTATCGTCGATCAACATACTATTACGAATGCCTTCAATCAAGCGCATTCGCCCATATATCGGACGAATCTGCTCAAATCCATTTGACAGTTCGGTGACAGATAGCCCGAATTTTACGCCCACGGCAGCGGCTGCGATAGCGGGGCGTAGATTATGTTCGCCCAATACCTTTATTGTTGCCGGGATTGTTTGACCGCCAAATTCAGGAGCGGCAAATTGACCAACGTGCCCGTCGTGTACCGAAAAGGTATCTTCGATAAAATGGTACTCGGCCGTATTGCTCGTGCCGTAGGTATTGACGTTAGTATTTGTTAAATACGATGCGTATTGCCCATCAACATCGTCGCGGTTAATAATTGCTAGATTACTAAAGTTTGCCGCCGCTAGTTCTTCCTGCGCAACCGCTTCCATACTTTTAAAGAATTCCATATGTTCGGGCGTTACCGCTGTAATAACGGCAATATCTGGCCGCAGGTACGTACCGAAGTGGACGATATCGCCTGGATGATCGGCTCCGATTTCTTGAATGACAATATCGACGTCGGGTGCTTGCAGTATTCGCGCCTGCGCCGCTTTAAACACTTCGCGCCATGCTCCGATGCTTTTGATATGCTCTGGGTATGGAATGCCTAGTATAGCCAGCGGTGCGCTCATATGCGTATTGTGGTTACCCTCGTGAATACGCACGCGGTATCGCTGCCCGAGCATTGTTGCAAGTGCTGTTTTGGTGCTGGTTTTGCCGATGCTGCCGGCCACGACAACTAATTTTACTTCTGGATGTGCCTGGAAATAACTAACGACGTAGCCTTCCATCTTTTTTTGGACATAATTTCGGAATTTATCGTTGAAGGCATTAAACATAAACTTGATTGTATTATAACAGCGTCAATATAAAAATCCACCTATATAGGTGGATGATGGGACGTATTGGTGGAGATAGAGGGACTCAAACCCTCGACTTCTTCCATGCCATGGAAGCACTCTATCAGCTGAGCTATATCCCCGAGTATCACCAGAATAGCAAAGATCCGCTCCTATTTCTAGGGACGGATCTTCTAGCTGCTGCGCGCCCACCCGGGGCACTTCTGTTTGTTTTGTATGTTTATTTCAAGCGCAAACGGGTTACCCCAATTTGCGCACCAGCTCTAAGATGATTATGCTACAAATGTTTGGTTAGTACAAGCTTTTTGTTAAGAGCGTAGTAGGCTGCTTGTTCTTTTTTACGAAAGCAAAAGAAAATACCTCATTCATAAAAAAATTACCTCCAAACCAAACCTAAAATGAGTAAAATCTTGCTATACTTTAAACAATATGAACCAAAAAATTCTCGAAACAAGCGGCTGGATCGGCGTACTACTTGTACTAAGTAGCTACGGGTTGCTATCGCTGGGCATTATCGACGGCCAGTCGCTCATTTATCATGGGCTTATCCTCGTTGGATCACTAGGATTAGTGGTCATCTCTTGGTATAAAAAAGTATTTCAGCCCGCTTTTTTGAATATCGTTTTTTGTATTTTAGCAGTGGTGGCGATCGCTAGAATTACATTATCGTAAGCACAAGTGCTGGTGTTTTCATAAAAAGTATGCTTAAATAAGAACGTTCAGAAGCATACGCACGTAAAAAGCGACTTCCTCTTAGGATCTCTCTTTTTAACATGTTCGTAACGGTCGATCTGACGAATTAGTTAAACAAGAGAGAAAATACATCCCATGGCACAAACAAACCTTTTCATCGGTAGCCTGGCATACGCAACAACTGACGACACTCTGAAGGCTCATTTTGAGACTATCGGTCCTGTCGCTAGTGCGCGTGTCATCACTGACCGTGAAAGTGGCCGCAGCAAGGGCTTTGGCTTCGTCGAATTTGAAAAAGACGAAGACAACCAGAAAGCTGTAGATCAGCTTGATGGTAAGGATCTTGACGGACGAGCAATCAACGTCAGCCTAGCCCGACCACGCGAAGAACGACCTCGTCGTGATTCAAATGGCGGCGGTAACAGTCGTGACGGCGGTTCATTCCGTCAGCGCAGCTGGTAATTTACCACACTTTATTAATAACCCCGCTCATTCGAGCGGGGTTATTTTATTAGGCTGAATATCTACCTCAGCTGTGATTCGAACATTGTATAATACGCGCCCTTGTTCGCTACAAGCTGCTGATGCGTACCCCGTTCAACAATCTTGCCATCTTGCAGCATATAGATAATGTCTGCCTTTTCTACCGTTGTCAAACGATGACTAATAGTCACGACTGTTTTGGCTTTGTCGGCAAATAAGTGTTTAAAGATACGCGATTCTGCGAGAGCGTCAATTGCACTTGTTGGTTCATCGAGAATAATAATTGGACTGTCTCGGTAAAAATTGCGAGCAAGCGCCAAGCGCTGCCACTGTCCACCAGACAGATCAACTCCGTTATTCCCGTCTTTATCCTCCATCCAGGTACTCACGTAGCTGTCGGCCTTATTAGGCAGCTTATCGAGGAACTTTCGCGCCTCTGCTCTATTAATCGCCTGCTCGTAGCGTTCTGCACTAACACCATGACTGACATCGCCGTAATGAACGTTTTCTCGCGCACTCGCAAAATTATACGCCAAATAATCTTGTTGCAATACACCTAGCTGCTTATGCCAGCTTGCTATCGACAGTGATTTCATATCTTTGCCATCAAGCATGACTACACCTTCGCTCGGGTCGTATAGTCCTAGTAGTATCTTTATGAGCGTTGATTTACCGGCGCCGTTTTCGCCAACAATCGCAATATGCTGACCCTTATGTATGGACATCGATATATCTTTTAACACTTCGATTTTACTGGCCGGGTATGAGAAGCTCACATGGTCAAGCGTAATAATATCGGGTGCGTTTTTGAGCAACACGGTGCCGCCTGTTCGTTCGGGTAAATCCATAAACCTCTGATAATCAAACAGATTTGCCAGGTCTTGGTCGATAGTACTCAGTTGCGACACGAACCCGTTTGAACCGCTCAGCGTTCGAGACACAACCTGCTGTACATACAAGAACTGTCCGATTGGCTGCTCGCGAGCAATAATCTGCATGACCGTAAATAGCAGCGCAACCACTTCGGCGATCGCCTCTAGCGCATCTGCGCCGAGTTTTTTGAAGACATATTTTCGTTCAAACTCTATTTGCTCTTTTTCGTCTTTGTCCCGCAAACTCATGCGTAGATCGAGCAAGTAGCGCACCATACCGTAAAGTCGTAGTTCGGCAATATATTCTGGGCGCTGCAATAAACCATATTCGATAGTGTTCTTTGCACGCCGCGTTTCGACGTTTTCGTTCCAGTGTCCTGCTTGTGCACGCGATAATTTAAACTGGATATAAATACCCGGTATGACGGCAACCATTAATATAAGACCAAGCCACCAGCTGACAAACACCAGTGCGACGAGCCCTACAATCATGGCTATAAATGCCGATATAATTCCCGACAGCCGGTCGAATATATATGGAAAGAACCCAGCGAATCGTGTCGCTCTGTCATACAGATCTGCCGTATTTTTATCGTCGTATCGCCAAAAATCTAGCGACAAGAAGTGTTCGTACATTCGGTCACTCATCGCCGCCTCTACTTTGTAGCGCATCAGCTGTGATACGTATGACTCTAGACTACTCCATACGGTCATCAAAATCCCAAGTCCTGCTGTAATAATCACAAACTCTATCGCTTGAGTACCTGCAGCCGGATTACCCGCATAGGCATCGGCAAGTGCCGTTGTTGTCCGTGCAGCAAAATAGGTCGTTACAATCGGCAGGACTGCCGTAATTACCGCGCCTGCTAATTGCGTTGCAACGGCAAGTGGCGCAGCGGCATAGGTTATTTTTGCAATATGAACAATTGCGACGAAATACTCGCGCATTGATAATTTTTTCTGATCTTTTTTATGACGTCGTGACATGTGGTCTATTGTACGCCCGATACAGACAAATCACATAAAATTTATTGTACTTGTAGGAATCTAAGCATAGCGGGCGACACAAGGTCGTCCACAGGAAGCTGCTGCAGCAAACGGGTGCGCACTTCGGTAGAACTCGTATTGATCGATTGTGCGGGCAACATCGTCGCGTATCGACCAAGTGTCTGCACGGGCAAACCTGGCCGATTGATTATCAACATAGTCAAGCTATCGAGCATCGATTCGCCACCATGCCACTCGGCCATTGTTGCGACAGAATCAGATCCAAACACCCAGGTGAAGCGCCTGTCTGGATAGGTTTTATCAAATTCCTGAGCAGTATCGTACGTCTCTGTCGGCACCTGCCGCTCCAGTTCGCTCTGCTTAATAGCCACTGTAACACTACGCCGCACAACGTCATTGGCGAGCGCCTGTATCATTTGTAACCGTCGCTCTAGTGGCGTATCTATTAACTTATCTGTTCGATTACCACTTGGCAGCAACCACACATCTGCGTCGATTACTTCGGCATGATCGATACATGCCTGTAGAATGGCCTGATGGGCGAGAGTCGGAGGGTTGAATGCTCCGCCGTAGATAATGGTATTCTTTCGCTCTAATGATTCATGCATCATCAGCCTCCTTATTTAGTGTTAATTATACACTAAATGTATCAGGTTAGTGTATAGGGGTAAATAACACACAGAGGGCGATTCATAGTATACTAAGCGTATGAAGTACACTGGTACATACATAGCTCCTACGTTGACTGTTGACGCGGTTATTTTTCAGCTGGTTAATAATAGTCTTGAAGTTGTGCTGATTGAGCGTCCAAACGACCCGTTTAAAGGCGCCTGGGCGCTACCTGGCGGCTATAACGCTGTCGGCGAGACTACTCGTGACGCATTGGAGCGTATCGTTAAAGAGAAAGCTGGTATCGACTTAACGACCGACCTTAGTTATGTCGAACAATTATATACGTTCGACACCGTCGCACGTGATCCGCGCGGCCATGCCGTTTCAGTCACCTATATGGGATGTGGTCGCAATATCGAATGGACAAAAAGCGAAGCCCATACAGCATCGTTCGCTATTACTAATCTGCCCAAACTCGCTTACGACCACGCAGACATTATCCGCTATGCCCATGACCGTCTAAAATCCAAATTGGCCTACACGAACGCCATCTATGCATTCTTGCCTGCCAAATTTACCCTTACGGAATTACAGTCTGCATATGAAGCAATCCTCGTCCAAAAAATCGACAAGCGGAATTTTCGTAAGAAATTCCTTAGTTTGAACCTTATCAGCGAAACCGATGAAATGAAACGCGAAGGTGCGCATCGTCCTGCTCGTCTTTACCAATTTAACAGTAATAAATTAGAGACATTATCACGAAGTTTTGAGTAAATAACTACTGGCTTAATACTGGTACGGCCATCAATAATCCGTCAATAAATGTGGTGCGAGCTCTGCCCGCTTCAACAAATCTTCCCCAGTATATTTCGGGCGTGATAACAGTTCGACCCATTCACCATTAAATGGTGATGATGCGAGATCAGTCGGATTAATCATCCTTCGCCAGTTAAGTTTTGGACGAACGTCATTTGGATCGACAGGGTTTACTCGAGAATAATGAACAATGGCGCAGTTTTTGATTGACTGAGTTTTATCATTATCTATTTCTTCAAACTGCTCCGGTAGCATGCGTTCGATATTGTAACGAGCAATGCCAATAAGATCACCGTGCGTCACAATCAGTACGCGCTTACCATCGGCCTCGCGGTGGAGCGTACCAAGGAAATCACGAAAACGACTACTTACTTCGTACCTACTCTCACCCCCATCGAGTTTTACATACCATGGCGATTGACGATACATTTTTGCGGTTAGCGCAAACATCTTTTCACGCTCATCACTCGATAGGGCACCATACTTACCCCAGCTGCGCTCAACAACACGATCTTCGTGTACCCACTCGCCGCACTCTACACCACCCACATACCCTGCCGTTTCAGTCGTTCGAAGATAGGGCGAATAATACCGACTATCAAACGAGTTGGCGCCGCCGATGTGCTCATCAATCCATACCTTTGCCATCTTCGCCTGCTCTATCCCAAGCGGCGATAAGCGCTGCTTCCAGTCTGGACGATCCAGTATCGCAGTTTGCATTTCGTGCGAATCTCCCCGCTTGTCGGCCTTTTGGATTATGTTTGCTTCTGACTGGCCGTGACGTACAAAGACAAGATCGTTTGGCATTCCCATTTTGTAGTTCTCCTGCTATTTATTACTTACTTTATAGTATATACCTTTACCTTATATTTACGTAAGTGTTGACTATACATTAACTAGGAGGTATATTAGGGGTATAGTAAGTGTTATATATACACTTAGTAATTATTAGTGGAGATTCATTATGGAAAGATACAACAACACAGCATTCGTTATAGTAGATGCAGAACGCGGGTTCATGCCTGCCAGTGAAGGCGTACGACTAAATGCCCCAGGCTTCGGAGAACTACCCGTGCCTGGCGGCGAGAAAATAGTACCAAAAATCAATGCTATTACTAAAGCTGCCGGAAAATACGGTATCTTGATTGCCGCGACGTTAGATTCGCACCCGAACGATACGGCACACTTCTCTGACACCCCTAATTTTACTAACACGTGGCCAAGGCACTGCGTCGGTGACACTCCAGGGTCAGAACTTCATCCAGACCTAGATATAGCCATAGATCCACAACTTGCTACGCGGTTCATCAAAGGAGACCAGCCATGCGCTTCACCCGAAGATGACACCAGCTATACCGGCGCACTCGCCCACAATCCAGAGACGGGCATATATTTGCCTGAGTTCCTTCGTCAGAATGACCGCACTGACATCATCGTTGCTGGCCTTGCTATTGGCGATGGCGGCGATCAACCACTATGTGTTGACTCTACCGCCATAGACCTACACGACCAAGGATTTAACGTAACGCTCGTTATTGATGCTGTCGAAGCTGTCCTACCTGAAAACCGCGAAACCTGCCTACGTAACCTAGGCGCAAAAGGTATTCGCCTTGCTACAGCGTCACAAATACTTGCAGAACTAGAGGTACAATCATGAACAATCACGCCCCGAACCTAAGCCGTGGACTGGATTATTATAAATTAACAATGGGTGACATGGCTTTCGAGAAACATCCCGATGCGGAAGTTACTTTTACACTAAAGAACCGCAATAGCAGCCAACCGTTAAGTGAATACGTATCACCCGCTGCTTTACAAGAGCGACTTGACGCTATCCGTGAGCGCGGCTTCACTCCTGAAGAAATTGCGTACTATGCTGGACTCGAAGCGCAAGATGGGAGTGCCCGGTTCACCGCTGAGTATCTTGATCATATCGCGGACATAGAATTACCGACAGTCAACATCGACACCAACCCAGAGACAAACGACCTGACCGTTCAGACAACTGGCCCATGGGCTGATGTCAGCCTATGGGAGACCGTCGTCATGAGCGAAGTAAATGAAGAATATTATTCCCAGCTAATGAAGTCAAACAGCATGTCTATTGACGACTTGTATGCCGAAGGTGATCGCCGCCTAGACGAAAAGATTAAAAAACTTGAGAATCGCTCAGATATTACATTTTCTGATTTTGGAACGCGTCGACGATTTAGCGCCGACTGGCATGAACATGTCATTAAGCGCCTTTGCAGTAGCCTACCTAATAGTTTTACGGGAACAAGTAATCCGTGGTTTGCGTACAAATACAATCTAACACCAATAGGAACTTTTGCCCACGAAATGCCAATGGTATATGCCGGACTAGAGGACGAGAATAACAATAATCCAATGCAAGGCCATGCAAAAATGCTTACCGACTGGCAGGATCACCACCGCGGCGACTTGTCGATTGCGTTGACTGATACCTTTGGCTCTGAATTCTTCTTTGCCGATTTTACACCTGAACAAGCCGAATCGTGGAAGGGACTTCGTCATGATTCTGGTGATCCATTCGAATTTGGCGAACGAGTTATTTCGTTTTATGAACATAACAATATTGACCCAACAACTAAAACAATCGTTTTTAGCGATGGATTAACGGTTGATAAGATTATCGAACTCGCTGACTACTTTAAAGGCCGTATTAATCTGATGTACGGCTGGGGAACTTCGCTTATGAACGACCTAGGATTACCTGCAAATAACTTTGTAATGAAGGCAACTCAAGTTAACACCATCGACACCGTCAAGTTAAGTGACGACGAGGGAAAACATACTGGTCCGATTGAAAAAGTAAACCTCTATCAGTCAGTCGCCGCCCGTGCTATAAAATCATATGCACAAAATAGTATGGTGACGGTTTAGTATGGAGAAAAATAAGTTGACCCAACCCGACAAGACAGATGCTTCTAATAATCCTGAGGTCTACCCCGGATATCCGACCGAGCGACTGATCATGCAAGATATCAGCAATCTAACGCTACCGGATGGCCCATGGGCTACAAAAATAGCCACACCACTTCCGTCAATGAGTGAACAAAAGAAACTCGCCAAACAGGGCTACCAACTCGACGACATTGGCCGCCCTCTTCATCCATGGCTGCGCGACATGGTTGTCAATCCCGACGTCGGCGTTGTAACGGGCAAAGGTGAATATTGGCATTGGGGGCCAAATCGAACTGCTGATCCGATTGTCATGAACGACGATCAGATTCCAAAGATTCTGTTAATTAAACGGGGCGACACTGACACGTGGGCATTACCCGGCGGCTTTATCGACGACAATGAATCAGCCGAGCATGCGGCAAGGCGCGAGCTACTAGAAGAGACGGGACTTTTGCTTGTTGGACAAGAGGGGCGAAAAGTATACGACGGCGCCGTTGCAGACCTTCGGACGACGGCACATGCCTGGCCGGAGACAACCGCACTCGCTTGGACCGTCGAAGGCACCCCACCTGTTCGCGCAGGCGATGATGCGAGTGATGTCAATTGGTTTTCTGTAGACGAACTGCCAATCAAGTTACATGGTTCACACGCGGATTTAATTGAACAAGCGCTCGCCGATCGCCAGACACTGTCTACTAAAAATCATACCGTATCGCTGCCGTTTGAAGTTATGTCGTATACTTATGCTGACGGGGGCCATATGGCCTATCATCATCTACGCGCAACGACCAGTAGCGGCAAAGACGTTTTTGTTAAAAGTCACGACAAGCATGCATTTAGCGACCCTGTTCGGGAAGCACACTCCAAACAATACCTTAGTAAAGAAATACATTTATACGAACACCTTAGGCGAAATAATTTCGTCGCAATACCCGATAGTGCGCATTTAGAATCTGACCATACTCTTGTTTTGAGCGCGCACAACCACGACGCGGGGTGGCACTGGAAAGCACCAATGACCGACACTCAAAGGTACCTACATGACGTTATGGTCGCCGCATCAACCCTGCAGTCCATTCCGCAGCCCGTCGATTACCGCGACACACTTCTCTCGACTTTTGATACTCACACACGCGAGGGCTGGGGTTCGGTCGATGATTCTGTAATTCAAAATTTTACGAAAAAAATGAACGTATGGAAGAAAGAAATGCAGCCAGATTTTCAGCAAATGTCTGACGCACTGATTAGCGACATTCCTACTCTGCGATCAGACTTTCAGTTACTATCGCCACCTACTCGCTATGTTCTCGCCCATCACGATTTTCGTCAGGCCAATGTAGCATGGCATCCGGACCACGGAGCAAAGATCGTCGACTGGAGCTGGGCCGGAGTTGGTCGAGAAAATAGCGACACGACCACATTACTTATTGATCTGCATAAAAGCGGTCATGATGTGTCGATGTGGATGGATAGATTCAATCAAGATCATGCATTAACACTTATCGGATTCTGGATTGCTCACAGTCTGTGGCCAACCCGTGAGGTTGACTCAAGCGTCCGCTTTCATCAAGTCGTATCCGCCATTAGTGCATACGACCTTATGGCAAATTATCGGAATAAGGGCGATACAGCCCAATCAAGGTTAAGACCGAGGAACTGACTGATCAACCCGTAACCATTTAGCAGCCATATCGTTACGACAACTACTATCGCCGTTACTAACCAAAACAAAGCACGCACCGATGACTTCTGACTCGCAAGCCAACGTTGCCAGGCGTCGTACTTGCCCTTTGCGAAGTGTAGTACCCTGCGCGCCCAGTCGAATTCAGTCGATAAAATACCAAGACCAGCAAATACGACGAGCCACCCAGGTCCTGGATATGGAATCATAACGATACCCGCAGTTAATACGATGCCACCTAGGATACCGATACCAACTTTACGTGCCTGATTGATCGTTTTGTCCATACGTCTATTTTAGCAGTTATTCTGTTAGAAATTCTTTGAGCTGTTTGAACGGCTTTATGATAGCGTACGTCGCCTCATCTTCTTCGGCGCTTAATTCTGCCCGCGTCCGCCCACCGTAACCGCCTGGCGCAAATATTTTATCCCATCCAAACCCAGCATCGCCCGTAGGATGATGGACAATTTCCCCGCGCAGCGCACCGCTAAAAAGCTTTATCTCGTTGCCATCGTAATAACCAAATGTACATTCGGCTACGACGCTTCGATCACTAAATCCATCCAGCATTCTACATAAATTCTCTAGCCCATCAGGCGCATCGACAAAGAATTTAATAAATGGTCCTGGCAGTCCCGCTAATGCCGTGAATCCCAACGACACATCTTCAACGAGCACCGGTCTGCCTACTCTTTCATAAGCCTGTCGGACTTTGTGTTCGACAATTGCTTCTAGGCTTTGAGTTTGCAGTTCGTCGAGGTCTATTTTTTGATGCTCTAGTGTAACACCCAGCATCTTTGCTAAATAGTCCGCCTTGTTCTGATTACCCGTTATAAATACCGGTAGTTCAACGCTCATATCTGCTCCCTTGCAAAACGCGGTACCATCTGACCGTCAATCTCTACTTTACTCATAAACATATCGTACGGACGTACCCAGAATTCAGGATTATCAGTGCCTTCATAAAGCGGCTTATATATAACATACTCTTCATTCGTTTCCGTATTCAGCCCAACGCCCAGTACTTCATACCTCATATCGATAGATTTATAATGTACATATATGCCTGGAGTGATTGCATTCATGTGCTTTATTATACTAGATATATCGCTGATACCACTGCGCAAAATCGTACCAGTGTTTATATTCTTCCAGGCGATCAGTATTCCAGTTGCCTTTATCGAAGATCTCGGCGATTGTTACAGAATCGCTATCCATCTGCACAAGCCTCGAAAAAGTTGGAAGTGATTTGCCTCTTGGTTCGCTCAAAAACACACCACCTCTGCGATGCGTAAAAATATTCGTTGTTTCACCGTCACTATACGCTACAACTTCATGCAAGAATATACGACGATCGGCTTTATCCGCCATGAGCGCTTGAAAGTCGCTAGTCGACAGCCAGTTTGTTACATCCTTCATATAGCCACCCGGAAACCCTCCTAGTGCTGGAATCTCCCAACTTGAATCATTGACGACAACGGGCCGCTTCAAAACTTCATACGCGGATTGTATTTTTGCTTCCGTAATCTTCAGGGCATCATGATGCTGGATTTCGTCAATATCAATCGCCTGCTGCGTTAGGTCGATACCATGTTTTAAGCAAATTTTTGACGCTTCGTAAAATTTACTCGCATTTCCTGTTGCAAATATAACACTAGTCATTCGTCACCTCTGGATACTTTTCTGGAGAGTTGCGATAATAGCGCACCCACTCATCGGTCTCTGGAAGTTCGATTGATTCAATGTATACACCGTCAGAAAATCCGCCCTTTTTTGCGTACTTAACATTCTGAGCGACATGAACTTGGTCGTCGCTAATGCCATATTCACGCTTTAAATCATCAAGCACCTGTTGCACGTCGGCAATCTCTTCAATGATTTCGTCATCTGCCGCTACACGAACGGGAATTTCGTCCGCCTCTTCATGGAGTTTTTGCTGCAGCTTCTCTTTTAGGGCATTCCCACTGAGATTTTGATACGTCACCGTATGCCCAGCATCGAGGTGCTTTTGTACTATTTTGTCTCGGATGAGTTTATTAAAAATAAATGTAGGCACACGCCTCCCTTTGTTTATATGACCAGTATACCTTAGATATGAGACAGGCCCACTACTAAATGGCAGTGGGCCTAGTCCTCTACATAGAAATCATAAAAATATCACCCCAGTAGATCGAGCAAGCCCTGCTCGTTAATGACTTTCGTACCGTAGCTTTCGGCCTTTTTTAATTTGCTCGCACCAACTTTGCCACCGGCGACAAGATAGACCGTATCTTTTGCAACTGACGTTTGAAAGACGCCTCCAAGTGCACGAATCTTATCAGCCGCTTCGTCCCGCGACATTGATTCGAGCGATCCTGTAATAACAAAACTTTTTCCAATCAGTTTACCTAACTTCTGTTCAAAGTGCGGCGTAACGCCAACTTGCGCGAATTTATCAAGCAGCCTAAGGTTATCTTCGTCGGCAAACCAAGCAACGATACTTTCAGCAACCACTTTTCCGATACCATCAACTGATTCGAGCCTCTGAATTGTGGCACTTTTTAGCGCGTCTATCGATCGGAATTTTTTTGCAAGATCGATCGCCGTTTGCGCACCCACGTGCCGTATTCCAAGCCCTAAAATAAACTTCTCGAGCGGTGGCTGTTTTTTCTGTTGAATAGCGTTAACTAGTTTGCGCGCGGAGATACCTGCAAATCGATCAAGTTTTAACAGGTCATCAACGGTCAGTGTATAAATGTCAGCAATGTCTTTTACGAGTCCCGATTCGACGAGAGCAACGACGTTTTTCTCGCCAAGCGTATCGATATCAAGTGCGCCTTTTGATGCATAGTATTCGACCGACCGTTTTAGAATTAAATCGCCACTAGTACCTTTAACGCGATACACGACATCTTTACCAGTCCGCTCAAATTCGAGCTCTGGATACTGGTCAACTAATGCTTGTCTATAATCAAACTGAACGGAATTTTTTGGTCGCAGTTCGACAACGACGCTCTCAACCTGCGGAATAATATCACCGGCCTTGAATATAATTACTGTATCGCCAACGCGAATATCCTTACGCGCAATCTCGTCGGCATTATGCAGACTAGCATGTTGCACTGTCGTTCCAGCAACAACAACTGGATCAAACACGGCAACTGGCGTTGCAGCACCCGTTCGACCGATACTTATGACAATATCTTTTACGATAGTCGTCGCCTGTTCGGCGGCATATTTGTACGCTACGGCAGCACGTGGCTGCTTGCCAACAACGCCAAGTTCGCGGAACTGCGCGCGGTCATTCAGCTTGACGACTAAGCCGTCGGTATTAAAGGGCAAATCATCTCGCACATCACCAATATGATCAATGAATTTCATTACATCGGATAGTCTTGAGAACACAGACGCTTCACTGTTACGTGTCACGCCCAGCGCAGATAATGCCTCGTAGGCAAACATATTCGTCGGCACTTCGTCTGGATCGTCGCGAAGTAAATCGTACGCACGAAAATGCAACGGTCGAGCAGCGACAAGACGTGGATCGAGCTGGCGAATTGTTCCTGCAGCTAAATTACGTGGATTAGCAAATTCAGGCTCACCTATCTTTTTTCGCTTTTCGTTTAATGCCACAAAGTCCTTCTTTAGCATGACAATTTCGCCGCGGATTTCAGTTCGACCCTTCAAGAATTGTCGATATTCCTGTTGGTCTCGCAGCCGCAGTGGAACATTCTTGATCGTTCGCACATTACCCGTTACTTCTTCGCCGACATAACTATCGCCACGAGTAATTGCCTGCACTAACACGCCGTCGTTATAAATAAGTGCACAGGCCAGACCGTCCATTTTTACGTCAGCAAAAAATTCATGCGTGCGACCCGGCAATAACTTGTCCATACGCGTCACCCATGCCTGGACTTCGTTGGTGTCAAAAACATCGTTCAGACTGAGCATCCTGCTTGAATGAGGGACCTTTTTAAATCCGTCCTTTAGTTCATTGCCAACTCGCTGAGTGGGGCTATCCGAAGTGATGAGTTCTGGATGTTCAGCCTCTAACCCTTTTAATTCATTAAACAAGCTATCGTATACCGCATCACTGACCGTCGGTGAATCGTTGACGTGATATTCATAACTATACTGGTCGATAAGCGACCGTAGTTCTTTGATTCGCTGACTAGGCTGGACTTGCGTCATCGTCGACAACCTTTCGGTATAACATATAGACATACGTCGCCACCCAGACAACTGTAATAGAACTCATTAACAAAATTGCCGTCGGAACCACTGGCAGCCACTCAATAGCCGGCCATATTTTTTTAATCCAAGAATCGCCGAGTATTATCGGGATAATAAGAACAATCCACGCAATAGTCACCAGCAGTGAAGCCCATATGAATCGCAGTAATATACGAAGACGACGTCCGACAACCAAATCGCCGGCTGTTCTGATAGCCTGGAATGGATACATGCCAGGAAGCGTGACGACAATCATCGCAACCACTGTGCTGACTATCCAATATAACGATAATACACCCAGCAGCACCAACACTAGCCATACAAGCATCCCCTCTACACCGCCCGATATGTAACCAGAGAATATGGCGGCATTGTAGATAAGTACAGCGATAGCAATAGGCAATAACTGCACCACTAGCGCAAATGCAACAATCACCGTCGGAAGTACAGGAGCACCGCTACTGTAGACAGCATCACGTACACCGACTTGGCGATTAGCCATAACATTACGCAGTGCCCATACTGTTGCTAGCCACGTGAAGAACACCGTTAATCCACCGAGTACACTTTGCGCTGCGGTAACATTCGGCGTCAACCCTGTCGTCAGTGATGTGACAAGCAGTAAACTTGCTTGTCCAACTTGACCCCAGTTGCCCGAAAATACTTCGCCGCCTGTCTGGCTCAATGTTTCACTAAGGCTACTGTAGGCAGTCTGCTGCCCAAAGCCGCCCACTGCAAGTGCAACCAAGAAATACACCAGCATAAGCCCGCCAAATAGCTGTTTATTACGCCACAACATCGACTGTACGCGCCCAGTAAATGACCAGTAGCCCGGTAATTGTAGCGATCGTTTATAATCGCGGCGACGTGTGCGTCGAAACGAACGGTGCGGTCGACGTGCAAGATATGAACGGATTTGCACACCTAGATAGGTAAAAGGAATTAATACTATTCGCCCTACTCTTCGGAGCCAAGGCGGAGATACTCGAACAATTGATTTGCCGATTTTACTAAATCGTTTTGCTACTACTTTGCGCCACACTCCGACAAATTTAAATTGACGACGAATATACTTTTTCGCGGTACGGTTTCGCACTCTAAGAGCAGATGTTCTTTTGAATATATTTTTTTTGAATGAGGCGAAGGCTTTTTTCATAACTAGAATTTATCTGCGTTTTTGCGAAGACGAGCAATACGATCATCAAGCGGCGGATGCGTACTAAACAGCCCGTTAAAGAATCCTTTTTTAAGGGGATTACTAAAGAAAAGGTGTGCCGTTGAAGTACTTTGAGTCTTCATTGGACGACCATGGTCGCGTAGTTTCTCTAATGCACTAGCAAGCGCATCTGGATGTCGTGTTGTCATGACGCCTGTTGCGTCAGCCAAATATTCACGCTGACGGCTGATCGCCATTTGGATAATAGCTGCCATAATCGGCGCCAAAACAATTAACAGGATACCGATGACATAGAAGTACGGCGGAATGTTACGCTCTTCGTTATTACTAAAGAAAAACATATGCAAAATCATATCAGACAAAAATCCAATGGCGCTAACAAGTCCAAAAGCAATCATACTCACGCGGATGTCGTAATTTTGAACGTGACCCATTTCGTGCGCCATAACTGCTTCTAGCTCGTTATCATCCATAACCTCCATCAATCCAGTCGTCGCGGCGACAATCGCGTTTCGCGGATCCCGGCCGGTAGCAAATGCGTTCGGAGCTGGGTCTTCGATAATGTAGACTTTTGGCATTGGCATGCCTGTAGTGATAGCCAGGTTTTCGACAATTCGATAGAACCTAGGATTGTCTTTTTTCTCGATAGGCTTGGCACCTGTCATTGCGACAGCAAGTTTGGACGCAGCGAAGTATTGAATTAACGCATATATCGCCGCAGCCACAATCACCCACAATGTAATTGACGAATTACCGAAGTAGATACTTGCAACGTAGCCAATTGCTGCGATTATTCCGATAAATACCAACATAATTATAAAGGTATTTCTTTTATTAGCAGCAATGGCTCCGTACATGTATCTCCTTAGGTAGGTAAATTAGAATTATTTAGAATTTTACGTCGACTGGTTTTTCGACAGTTGCACGTTCTGCTTCGTCAACATCATAGAATTCACGTTCTTTAAATCCTAGCATTCCTGCAAAGAAATTATTTGGGAAGAGTGAAATCTTTGTGTTTAGGTCGCGAACACCACCGTTATAAAAACGGCGAGATGCCTGAATTTTATCTTCAGTGTCAACAAGCTCTGCCTGTAGTTCACTAAAGTTCTGGCTAGCTTTTAGGTCAGGGTACGCTTCTGCAACAGCGAAAATGCTCTTGAGGGCGTCTTCCATCATGTTGTCAGCCTTGGCAGCTTGCTTTGGTGTATCAGCACCCAAGATAGCTGAACGAGCTTCTGTGACTCGTTCGAATACGCCACTTTCGTGTGCGGCATAGCCCTTTACTGTATTGATAAGATTTGGAATCAAGTCAGCCCGTCGTTTTAGCTGTACAGTGATATCACTCCAAGCCTCATCAACGCGAATCTTTAGTGTTACTAGGCCGTTGTAGGTAGTCCACAGGAAGATGCCGATAACAGCAACTATTCCAAGGACGATCCAAAGTGCGATCATTTCTTATATTCCCCTTATTTCTTGATTGTTTACCTAATAATTATAGCATTTTTGCTGAGAATAATCGACCCTGTCAGCCCATTTTATACACAAGCAGCTACACAAAAAGGCTATACGTGCAGTATAGCCTTTTCACTGATTAGGAAATCCTAATAAAATTTCTGGTGCGCAGAGCGGGACTTGAACCCGCACGACCGTTACGATCAAGAGATTTTAAGTCTCTCGTGTCTACCAAATTCCACCATCCGCGCATATATTATTACTACAGGATGTCTTCTTTACGAAACATAATCATCCTAGAGTAATATACAATCTAAATTCTAGTATACTCGCGCACATGACACAAGTGCTAAATAGATAGTAGTGACGATACCTGTATGCATTTAAATAAAAATAGCCTCGGAAATACCAAGACCATTTTTTGGAGGCACCTACGGGATTCGAACCCGTGTAAACGGTTTTGCAGACCGGTGCGTAACCACTCCGCCAAGGCGCCATCTTGGATTATTATACCAGACTCGTTTTGATTTATCTGGCACGAAGTTAAAATAACGGGATTTGTGTAAATATAATCATCATCGTCACACAAAATCCAGCGACGAGATTCAACCAGATAAAACGTCGCCACGGCTTGTTTGCTCTATGAGATGTTTGATCCGTAATATCATAGAGCGAAATTATATTCAGTAAATACATACATCCTATAACCGCAAGCAGCGCATATGGAAACGGCTGAAATGCCAAAATAACCGCAGTCAAGATATAGAGTACGCCGGCAAAATAAACAGTCGCTTTTGCGCCCATAAATGTCGCTATCGAGGCTATATTGCCCTTTCTATCTGGAATAATATCCTGTACCGCACCGAACATATGACTCGCCATCCCCCACAGGAAAAATGCAACTATATACGGCCACGCACCCGGCATAAATCCAACGAGAGCCAGACCGTATACCGCCGGTCCAACGAAATGAATACTGCTCGTTATAGAATCAATAATTGGTCGCTCCTTGAAGCGTAATTTTGCGATCGAATAAGCAATAACAAAGAACAGTACTACCAGCAGTATCCCGTTCGCAAGCAGCGATCCTTTCATAAGTAAATACACCACAAACGGTATCATCGTGACAACTACCGCTTTTGCAATAAGCGGGTGAAGTTCGCGCTGTTCACGCATGCCTTCGATCCCACCCTTACGAGGATTTAGTATGTCCGATTCGTAGTCATAGATGTCATTTATTCCATACATCAAAAGATTATATGGAATCAAAAAGAATAAAGACGCCACAGCCAAAAGAATATAATCGCTCCCCCCGGCTAGTAAGTATGCGGCAGCAAAAGGATATGCGGTATTGATCCATGACACAGGCCGCGACACCATGACTAATTTCATCATCGTTTTAAACACGCTTGTCTCCTATTTTATTCCATATGAATGGCACTAAAATTGCGGCATATGCAGCGTAAAAGAAATCTTCGATCGGTGCGTACCCAATAGATAAACCAAGGATTTTGTCGGGTGCATAATCGATAAATTCAAAGTACACCAGCATCGAATCGAATACGGCCGTGAGGACTAGCAGAGCGATTAATACAATCCACCAACGCCGAGACGGTTTGACAAGTTTTATACGAAATAGAACAAAGGTAACGATTACAAACAGGCAGTTAATTAAGAGATACGTCGCCATTTCAGCACCCCCCTATACAAGATCAGCGTCACGTACGACAGCAAAAATAAAAAGAACAATTCTTCAATCGGGAATTCTGGGAATAGTCTATACGGCAGTGTCAATGGACTGTTGCCGTGTAAAAATATACCCGACGCAATACCGACAATATCCCACACTACAAAAAGTACAACAACTGAACCGATCGTCAAAATCGTACGCTTACTATCGTACCAAAATGCCAGACGATGACGCCAATCAAGTAGCGCCAGTCCAGAGATACTAAAGAGGAGCGCGCCTAGATATGTCCACTGTTCCATCACCTTTTCTCCTTGGTCGGATGTATCGGTTCGATCGACATAACACGTCCACCGCGCTTGCTGCCGATGATTCGTTTATATACCAGCTCTGCACCGATGAGGCACATCGGCAATCCTATACCGGGCGTCGTAGACCCGCCAACATAATAGAGATTCTTTACTTTTTTACTCTTGTTGGGCGTACGGAAGAACGCACTTTGTCGCAGTAAATGTGACTGACCTAACATTGTTGACTGCCACGAGTAATACTTCGTTCGAAAATCGTTCGGACCAAACAACTCCTTGACGAGTAATCTATTCAACAGTGACACGCCCGTCATAACTTCGATCTGCTTAATATATTTATCTGCGAGCTCAGGCAACTGGTCCTGACTAACATCAACACCAGCCGGTAATGGCACTAGTACAAATATATTCTCTTTACCATCCGGCGCTACCGATGTATCCGTATGACTTGTTTTTGATATATATATTGACGCTTGGTCGGGCAGCACCTTATCGTTATAAATAGCATCGAAATTCTTTTTCCAATCATCGGCAAACAATAATGAATGGTGCTCAAATTCAGGCACCTTGCCGTCGATGCCTAGGTACATTAGTAACGCACTCGGCCCAGGTTGTTTAGCGTCCCAGTATGACTGCGGATAAGACTGATGTTCGCTGTCAATTAAAGCTGTTTCTGTATGATACATATCGGCATTCGATATCACGGTATCGGCATACATCTTTGACCCGTCACTTAGCTCGACGCCAATTGCTTTACTTTCCCATATGATAATATTTTTTGCTTCCATACCATAATGGAATGTCACCCCGTTTTTTAAGGCAATTTTCTCAATACTTTGAATAATCGTATACATGCCGCCCATCGGATAATAGACACCTTCTTTAAAGTCGAGTGCGCTCATAAGGCTATACATTGCCGGTGCAGAATACGGTGATGTTCCTAGAAAAACCATAGGGTATTCAAGAATCTGTTTTAACCGCGTATCGCGCACAAACGAACTAACGTACGAATCAATTGGCCGGAGCAGTAACGATGGCAATATATGTATTTTCTTTAGTATGTTGATATTAACAATATCCCAAATACTTTCGAAGTTTGTATACAAAAAATGCTTCAGTGACAATGTATATATATCGTTGCTGCGATTAACGTATTTCTCTAACGCTTTACCTGCGCCGGGCTCAACCTGTTCGAATGTCTGCATGTCCACATCTAGATTGCCAGTAATCGTAATCGGCTCGTTTTTTTCGTAAAAAACTTTATAGGCAGGTGTTAGTTTTTTTAACTGCAACCAGTTTTGGGTCGATTCACCCGTCAGTTCATAAAAATGTTCAAATACTTCTGGCATCAAATACCATGACGGACCAGTGTCAAAGGTAAATCCATCTATAGTCAGTTTTCCTGCTCGCCCACCTGGCGCTAGTTCTTTTTCATAAACGTGGACTTCGTGTCCGGCTTTTGCCAGCAGTGAGGCCGTCGCCATTCCGCCAATTCCAGCGCCAATAATTACAATTTTTGTCATGTTATATCTTTCTCGTTCCCATCATCACGCTCGCTAGTAACGCTAATTTGTGTCCATTGTTTATACGCACACGTTGATCTTTTAATTTCGAAGCAGGAACTTGTTTCAATCGCACTAGCAGCTCGCCGTAATACGACATACTGAGTGTTACAGCTTTTCGGCTATTTTCTGGTAGTTGCCCTACGTACTTTTTAGCTTTATCTATATCTTTTTCTATATCATCAATAATTTCATTCTTTGCAGATTCATCAAACTCTTCATATGAAATTCTAGGGAAATACAATCGTCCAAGTTCTTTATAGTCAGCGGCAATGTCACGCAGAAAATTAATCTTTTGATATGCCGACCCCAATGCTCTCGCACCAGGTGTCAGTTCGTCATATTGTTGTTTATTATTCTGGCAAAAAACCTTTAAACACATCAAACCAACGACTTCCGCCGACCCATAGATATACAATTCATACTTGTCGGAAGTATATTCCTGTGGCTTTAAATCCATCGCCATACTTGCAAAGAACGCCCGTATCAGTTCATTATCAATTGAAAACTGCGCAGCTGTTTGTGCAAATGCATGTACAACCGGGTTGGCGTCGTAGCCTCGCCGTATTGCTTCATAGGTCTCATTTTCTAATCTATTGAGGAGCATTTCTGCATCATCGCCTCGGTACGTATCAACAATCTCATCAGCAATCCGAACTAAACCATAGACAGCATAAATATCGTTTCGTATTGATACATCAAAAAGTCGCGTACTCATACTGAATGATGTTGAATACTGCTCAGTAACGAGCCGACTGACGGCGTATGAGACGCGTTTATATAGATCCATTACTTATCTCGTTTCGTGACTATATCTACTAGGTCATACAGTTCATTCATATATTCATTCTCAATTCTAATTTTTGAAAGCGCACTGCGGGCATCCTGTGAATATGTGTTTATGGCGTCTTCTGTCCGCTGCAATGCACCGGTCGAAACAAGTAACTTCTTGATCGTCTCGACTTCACTTTTTTGGATATCTTTGTCTCCAAAATATAAATTAAAGTATGTCTTTTCTTCGTCCGAAGCTAATGCGAAAAACTGCTCTACCATATACGTATGTTTACCTTCGCGTATATCACCGATGGTTGTTTTGCCAATTTTATTTTCGTCACCAAATGTACCTATGACATCATCGCGCAGCTGATACGCAACTCCTAGGTGTCGGGCAAACGCTTCCAAGTCTTTCTTTTGCTCCGATGACGCATCAGCAAGGATTGCGCCGATGAGTAGAGGACCAACAAAGGTATAGATAGCTGTTTTATACAGCGCAACGGTCTGCGCGTCGATTTCGCCCATTTGTCGAAATGCCGATTCGGTATCAATCAACTCGCCGCCTGCGACGGCGAATATACTCTGTCCATGAATTTTTTGTACAGCTAACAATTTTGTAGGATCGATGCCTGTCTCTAGCATCAACTCATAGCTTCCTGATAGCAACAGATCGCCAGCGAGAAGCGCCGCACTCTGTGCGTAATGACGTCTATCATTTACATCAATGACATGCGCATAATATTCTTTTTCGTATTTACCCATAATATTATCGACACCGTATCGAACATCATCGCGGTCAATAATATCATCATGAATGAGCAAACTCATATGCATCAACTCTTGCGTTGCGGCAATAGGAAGAATCGCTTCGTAATCGGTGCCGCCAAATGCAGCATAAGATCGTAGCACCATCCGTGGGCGTAATCTTTTGCCGCCAGACATTGCTAGTCGATGCATGTCGCGCCACAGTTGCTCATAGTAACTGTTTATATGTGCAGATTCAGTAATGTTATGTTCAAAAAATGAATCGATCGTTTCATTGATACGCTGCACTGCGACAGTTTCATTTGTGGCTAAATGGGTCATTAGTCACCTCATTATAGCGCAGATGGCACTATTTAATAAACGATGTGGCTTAAGTTTATATAATTATTAAAAGATCCTTTCTATTAGCTGTCACCAATTCAGTGTTACGATTTGTCGC
This sequence comes from Saccharimonadales bacterium (SeqCode), assembly GCA_045628725.1. Classification (GTDB taxonomy): domain Bacteria; phylum Patescibacteriota; class Saccharimonadia; order Saccharimonadales; family Saccharimonadaceae; genus JACQGD01. The sequence continues at coordinate 15,250 of JAZQPT010000101.1, read as the reverse complement.
AATAAATCAATTCTATTAATATGCCCCCTGCCATGTCATAGTTGTCTACAGAATGAAAATCCTACAACCGACACTCATCCGCGACCTTGATACGATCCTTGACATCAAGTCCACGCTTGAAAGTGACGATACTATCACCGATGCATCTATCGACAACGCCGATATGGTCGGGTTTACTCAAAAATACATTAGCCTATCTGAATCACGCATAAACAAAGGTGATTTTTCCTCAATCTCAATTGAGCGATCAGACATATTTAGCTGCGAATTCAAGAACTGCAATTTCACAGCTAGTAAATTACCGAATTCAAGCTGGCATGTAGTCCTGGTTGACGGCGCGCGCTGTAGTGGCATGCAAGTATCAAACAGTACGTTTAAAAACGTGCGTTTCGCAAACTCAAAGCTCGAACTTATGAACTTTCGTTTTTCAACTATTGAAAACTGTGTTTTCGAAGACTGTGTTTTAGACGATGTAGACTTTTATAATGCAAAGTTGAAAAACGTCGCGTTTATCAATTGTACGATAAATAACATTACGTTTGCGAGCGCCAAGATGCTAAAAGTAGATATATCAAAATCACAACTAGAGGGAATTAAGGGTTCGAGCAGCCTAAAGGGATTGACGATAAGTTACGATCAGCTAATGCAACTTGCACCCTATTTTGCCGCAGAAGTCGGTATCAAGATTGCATAAAACTGCAACTATCCTAGTCGTGATTTAGTAATTTACTCTCGGCTCTAAATCAAGCAAACAGCTCAGCGGTATGTACGCAGTGACGTGCTCTCCGTTAGTGTCATAGCCTGCCGTAGCTAGGTATACCTCACGCTTATCTTCGCTGGCTCCTGACAGTGAAATTGCAGGCATGCAGACAAAATCTGCACCATTTAGATATTGCTCGCTCACATTGTCGTCGTTAACGGTATTTCTATAGTCGCCGCTAACACCGTCTTTCTCGAAGATAGTATTAGATGTCGCCGTAATGCATTTATCTAGGTCAAAACCAACTTTCAGGTAGTCTAATATCGCCGTCACCATCGTGTCGCTGATATTTGCATTAGGACTATTCACTACTGCGTGGATCTTGTCAGCAACAGACCGATAAACACGAGGAACGTTCACATCAGCTCCGTCTACTATTGTTTTAATTTCGTCTATTGTTTTATTAATCTGAACATTCGACTTTTCAGATTGTAGGCTAGCCGCCGCACTCAATGCAACATCAGCCTCTTGTTTTGCGTCTTGCTCGAATAACAGTTCCGTCTTGCCCACGACACCAGTTGCGTAGACCGCAAGCGTTCCAAGCGATGTTTTAACGTAGTCAGTTTGTACCTGATACACAAGTTCTGCCGTACATAGGACATCATCCAGGTCATCATCGATCTCGTAATCATCGTAGTCACTAGGAAGCGTTATATTAAACCCAAATCCGATAAATTGCCCAGGCACTTCGGTATAGGGAACGGTGTTTTTAGGATCCTGCTCGTCAGTAACGTTACTAAGCTCCTCCATAGCGTCATCACCAACACCGATTGTGCCGGTTACCTTGCTTGCGTATGCCTCATGATTTTTGATGTACTGTGCTTCGCCAAACACCCTTGCATCACTACCAGACAATCGGGCTCGCCGAGAAGCATCATCCAGATGATCTACGATAGATTCTAATACCTCTTCTAGTTCAGACGGAAAATCAATATAGCAACTTAGTAGTTCCTGAATCACCAACGCACGAGCAAATACTGGATGGCGCGCTTGTAAACCCTCGTGATCATGCAGCTCTTCATCACTAAAAATCAGTTTGTCGCCAAGTTCTTTTCGGTATACGTTCATGTGTTGATTATTTTAGCGTCACCACATCATGCGCGCAAGTATAAGCTGTACCCGGTATCGTCAGCGCGACTTTATAGGCTCAATAGCGGCTAGCACAGCACCGGTTTCAACTCGAGCTTTATTCAAGCCATCGCCTGCATAGTAACTATCACCAGGACTCTCGCCGATCACTTTTGGCAATGCCGCCCATTCCATGGCTAGATTAGCAGCGAATTGCTCACGCGATATTTCGTTATTGATATACTTTTCACTCCCTCGACGCTCTAGTAGCGCAATGGCCAGCATGTCTTGAGTAGCCTGATCGAACTTTTTGCCGGTGTCTATTCCGCGCTGTTTAATCAATCCAGCTAATGTAGAGTCGATAATCTGATATCTTCCTACCGCGCTACTTGCGTTACCTTGCTGGACGAAATCTTTTTGCCACTGCAATACATCTCCTATCGACATAGACGTAAAGTCTATAGACTGATTGCTTGCGTTACCAAAATACGCGTTATAATTGCCGTTACTTTCGGCATTGCCTATTAGCTGCAGCAACGATTTGTATGTTGATTGGTCTACCATAAAACGTTTATCCTGAATAACACTAGTATATACGGATACACCGGCAACAAACAGTACCGCGAGTAGCACAAGAACAAGAGTTCTATTCCGTAACCACCGCTTGAATATCCGTTTTAATTTGCGCCTAAACTTTTTTATCACTACCATCTATTATAACGAATACCCGCTTTATTTTTAACTACTCGTACTATAAGAGATGCTGTGATCTTTGCTATAGTAAAGGTATGAAGGCGACACCTCCGACAATCCACTTCCAGGCAGTACTCTATACAGTAAAAGAGCAGGCTATTCTGCGACTTCCCGCAAGTGAAAGCGACCAACTACCATCGCGGGGACAAGTTGCTGTTGTCGGCAAAATAAATGAATATGAGTTCAAGACAGTCCTCGAACCAGACGGAAACTGGGGGCACTGGATGCGTGTTGATGATGACATGCAAAATCTCGCCCACATTACATCGGGCGACATGGTGTCAGTAGAGTTGACAGCAACAAAAGACTGGCCAGAACCTCAACTGCCTGATGATTTTGTCACTGCCTTTACTGCAGCGCCCGACGTACATACTCTATGGAACAGTATTACGCCCATGGCTCGATACGAATGGATTCGGTGGATTAACGCTACCGGTAATGCAGATACACGGCGTCGTCGCATCGAAGTAACGGTAGCAAAATTACGCTCTGGCAAGCGACGGCCATGCTGCTTTAATCTTGCCGCGTGCACCGACCCGCAACTATCAAGAAACGGTAGACTGATTGACACAGTAATCAGCACATAGACACGTTAAGAAGTCTTTATTGTCCGTAGCGACGTCTCAAGCTCTTTGTATACTTTATTCACTAACGCCTTTGACGAGCTATTAGCCGCACCTGATTGACCAACGTATTTTAATGATATTTTTAATATTTTATCATCGATAACCGTCAAATAAGTATTGTCCGTTTTACCTGGTTCGCTATTTGATCCTTGGAAAAACCTTTTGCCCATTGCGGTAAATGCGGGTATCGGAACACCCTTAGTATAGGCTCCTGACGTCGTAACGCCACCTGTTTGGGTGTTTGATTGCGCTACTGGGCTATTTACTTGGTAGAGCTCTTTGGTTGTCGCATCGAAATACAAATTTTGCATCGCATGATACATATCAACGTAACCAGTCCGGAGTGGCTCCTGTGCAATAGTGAACGTAAATGTTCCAGCGCTATTTACCACAGACGATCGATATACGTTCAGTGCAGATCCTGCGTTTGATTTTGTATTGGGATTAAGCGAACCCTGGAACACAGGATAGTTTTCGGCTTTCGTCATTGTACCTGCAAAGATAGCGGGAACCGTTGTCTTTATTCCAATTTCTTTTGAACAGAATGTGCCCGATGTCGCTTTATCGTCATCCTCTGGTCCGCAGAGATCTAGTATGCCCGCAGATTCATCAGCGCCAGATTCTTTTATGACTAATTGACCGACTTTGTTTTCTTGGCTAATCGCTAAAAACTGATACCAGGCAAATATTCCCGCTCCAACTATGACTGCGATCATAACGACAATAAACGTGATAATAATTTTATGTTTACTTCTTCGTTTTTTTATATACATCAACACTCCATAGAATTCTTATGCTTTATTTAATCATTCTCAGGAGCAACTGACAAGATGAAGGACGAAATTTTAAATTCTAGAAATTACTTACTACTGTCTTTGGGACGATAACAACATTAGCTAGTTCCAGTACCTGTTCAATCGTATTCGCCTGAGGCTCCGACCCAAGTCCATAGCTCAAAATGATCCAGTTATTACCATCAAGTATATTCAGCTGGCCAAGATTTTCATTAAAATAAGCACTGTCGCCGACACCATCGATTACCTGAATATTTTTAGATGGCCGACCAGCTTTAAATTCTGTCCTGTTCTGTTCGTTGCCGTTATCGTTAATAGCCGAACGCACCATAATAGCTGCAACAATTAAATTCTCTGTATCGGTGTTGCCGTCAGTGTACCCACAATTACTCGTCGCCAAGTCACCCGATACAACAGGCGCTCGATTCTGACTATTGAACGTCGCTGTGCCCATCAACGACTGCGCATCGCTAATGTTCAAAAGCTCACATGCTTTGGCGGGCTGATAAACAATATTCGGTTTACTCGATTGCACTAGCAGAGCAATGGCAGCGATTATCGCAATAATAGCCAATACAAATGCCACTCCGATAACGAGTTCTTTTCGCGTTAGGATAAATTGTTTTGCGATTTGTGGAAAATGTTTTATTTGATTCATAATTTATTCATAGTATAGCAGGAATATAAAGATTCACTGTAATCGACTACATGTGCGGATAAGGGTACGGTGTCTGACCTTCTGGACGAATACGGACGACAAATCCGCCACCCGGTGCCATATTGATCGTCAGTGATGTCTGTATCGTAACTTGCTGATGTTCAATCACGTACGCCTCTGGGTTGCTCTGCCAGTGTGCGTCTTCGGCGTCGCGATAGATCGTTGCAGTATACGACCTATGATCTTGCAGAAAATTCAAATCTACCGTCACCGTTCGCGACTCTTCATCCGTCAGGCCTCCGATATACCAGTCATCACTATTTCGGTCTTTGCGAGCAGTCACAAAATAATCGCTAATGACACCGTCAATAGGTATTGTCGTCTCCCAGCTAAGTGGCACGTCCCTTATAAATTCAAACGCATCACGGTACAGTTCGTAATGCTCAGGCAGGTCGGCAGCCATTTGCATTGGGCTGTACATTGTCACATAAAACGCTAACTGCTTGGTTAATGTCGATGACACACTGCGGCTCGTACCCGTAAGTTTGAATAGCCCCGGAGTGTAGTCGAGCGGCCCCGCGAGTAGTCGCGTATACGGCAGGACAGTTGTATGTTCCGGCGTCACTGCACCGCCTTCATACTCTTGCCCCATCACTCCTTCGCGCGTTAACAGATTAGGCCATGTGCGCTCTACTCCCGTCCCTTTTACAGGTTCGTGAATATCGAGCATTATCTTTCGGGCTGCAGCCATTTCTACTGTTTTTTGGTAATGCTGCACACCAACTTGCGATGAATGAAAATCACCCGTATTTAGCCGCGGCGCGACATACCCCGTTTTAATATACCGGACATCAAACATGCGGTAATAATCATAGGCTTCTGGCAGTTCCCATTCGTAGTGGGATATATTGCCAGATGTTTCGTGGTGACCAATAATATCTATTCCCTGCGATTTTGCATACGTCGTAACGGCGTACATATCAAAATCAGGATACGGCTGCATATGATTCATCTTTTCGCCGTTTTTCGTCCAGTCGCCGTCCCAAGTCTCGTTCCAACCCTCAATCAAAAGCCCTGCAATTCCTAGATCTTTTGCTGCATTGATATAACGCAGGGCATTTGCCGTTGTCGCGCCGTGTTTGTCGCCGCTTCCCCATGTGTAGTACCCGATGAACATCGCCCACCAAATTCCCATAAATTTCATTGGCTGCACCCATGACGTGTCTTTTATTTTCGAAGGCTCGTTTAGATTGAGCATTATTTTTGACACACCAAGTCCAACTGCCGTATCAGATACAGTAATCGTCCGCCATGGCACACAAAATGGGAGTGATATTTTAGCCGCGTCACCACTTGTGATTGGGGTGATCGTACTCGTAACGCCATTTGCCGACGGTATAATATTCATCGCACCGTAATCGTAGAGCGCGGCTTCATGAATCGATAAAAAGCTTCCGTTTTTCATCTCTACTGTGATTGGTGTATGTGCTGTATCGATGTCGCTTAGTAGTGTCTTTTTGTATAAATGCTCATAGTGGTTTTGGCCAAGCGCTGGAATCCACCATGCAGGCGCATCGTTACCGATATTAAATTCAGTTTCTTCACGCTGAACAGTGACTTCGCCCTGCCCCTTTAATTCATAGCGAAACCCAAGGCCATCATCGAATAACCGGAATCGTACCGTAAACGTTCGAGTGTCTAGCGCAAGTTCGTTATAATTATTTCGCACATACCGCTGTTCACCCCACGGCTGTTCCCATGTTTCATCAAATGATGATTCGATATATTCAATCGGGTCGGTCACATCGAGGACATTTTTGTCCGCTATATATATGGCGATTTTAGATGCGGCAGCGATAGTCTGCTTATTACTATCAGCCAGACTGTACCAAATCTGCGAATCAATAACACCTACCTGTAAATGCAGTTGCTGACCGGGCGAATCTAACTGACGCACGCCTGTTGCATTGGGTGATATATCTGAACTATGAGAGGTACTGGTCATACGTAATGATTATGACGCATATGCTTGTTTGTAACAACATCAAAAACTAAAACAAAGCGGCGTGTAATTTAATAGAGTAGTTAGTAGACCATAAAAATTATAGTGAGTTATCTCACATTTTTAGCTGTGCAAGATAGCTATAATAAAGCTAGAAGCTATCTATGCTTCTCTCAAATTCATATTATTAAATGAAAGGAGAAAGATAATGAGCAGTCTTGCAAAATGGGATCCTATTACCGAACTGAGTGCCCTCCAGAGGCAGTTCTTCGGAGACGACTTCATGACTCCCCTAAAAGGCGTCACGATACCAACGATGGATATCTATACCAAAGACAACAAACTCCAGGTCGAGGCACACCTGCCGAATTTTGACAAAGATGACGTCAATATTCAGATCGACAATAATGCGCTTGTCGTCAGTGCGGAACGTCACGAAAAAGAAGAAGACAAGGACAAGAAATACGTTATTCGTGAAAGTTCGAGTAGTTTTTATCGACGCATTGCGTTACCTGAACGAGCAAATCCCGACAAGATTGATGCAAGTTTAGATGATGGAATCTTAAAGGTAAGTATTCCGCTCACTCCACTACCGGAGCCTAAAAAAATTACTATTGAGACTCCAAAAGATAAAAAATAACGTAGAATTCAGCAACAAAAGAGGCTCACCCTACGAGCCTCTTTTGAGTTGACCATAGCACACCCGTACTACTTACTGAGAGCTGGTAGTACCTTCTGCTCGCGAAGTATCGTAATAATACTTCTTCTAGATCCAAAAACTCGTCCATAAAAACAGCCCGCAAGTACAGCAAAGCTTGTCGGTCCAACATTCGGACCGCTCACGAAGTTTGCAACGATACTTCCTCTCGTGAAATCAAATATAATAAAAATAACGATTAAGATTATTCCTACGGCATCAATCCTATACATCACCTCTTCAGCTTCACTGTCCCATGATATCTTAAAGATACGTGCAAAGAATATTCCGATAACAACCCCTACTACCAAACCAACCAGCACATCTAGTGGGTTTGCACCATTTTTTATAGTAGATAAAATTACATAAATCATTATCGCAAAACCAACGATGAGATATATACGAAGACTACGTCTCAATCTTGGATTGAAATGCTTCATCACCTCTGCATTATTCCTAGACGATTCTTCCATACTCTTATTATACTCCTACAAGAATCTCACCGCTATTTCCCGTCCTCTGAGAAATAGAGGCCAAGGGGTTTATGAAAACAAATAAAGAGGACGGATTTAGCATCAGCGAAATACAGCAAGCTGCTACTTATTCAATAGGAACAAATTTAACGGTCGCTAATCGTTGCTCGTCCCCTATCATCGGCTCTACATACGGACTACCCGCATATTTTGTTTCATACCCCTCATCAACCGCATCATTTGTTTCATCGTCAGTCGGAAACTCAAAGCTGACATCCTTATCAACGTCACCAATAGATATATGACCCTGTCCTGCTGCTTTTGCTGCAATATACCATCTACCTCCTACTCCAGCATACGGCCGCGCATACAAGTCGTTACCTGCCTGCACGACCCAAATGCGCGTAGGTTCGTGCATTGTTCCATCTGGGTTCGGAATGGATATGTACAAATCTTCATCTTTAGCGATTGCATCAAGTTCTTCTTTTGTCCAAGTACTCATTATATTTCCTCCCTGCTTAACATCGTTGTATTCAAGTGAAAGATTTTGATGTTTTCATAGCTATTCCTATATTTCGCTTACTTTTACAAGAGATTTAATTGCGCGCCGTTCGTCCATGGCAGCATATGCCTCGGCAATGTGGTCGAGATTTGTTTTTAGGTCGAACACTTCGCCTGGGTTAATCTCGCCCTTTAGTACTGCGTCTAGTAGTTTTGGCAAATAGGCGCGGACCGGTGCAGGGCCACCACGCATCCCGATATTACGAGAAAATGTTCCTGTGGCATTGATTTGTACACCTTGCGGCACACCTACGCGGCCAACGATTGCACCAGGACGGGCAATGGCAAAAGCCGTATCGTTGGCATCCTTCGTTCCGACGCACTCCAGCACGGCATCTGCGCCAATCCAGCCTGTGAGCTCCATCGCTTTTTTGACCGCCTCTTCGCCGCGTACAGTAATAATGTCAGTGGCGCCCCATTTTTTTGCAAGTTCGTGACGGTTTTCATGCGTACTGGCAAGAACAATAATACGTTCTGCTCCAAGCATCTTTGCCGACAATACGCCACACAATCCAACAGCACCATCACCGACGACCGCAACAGTATCACCTTTTTTGACTTCGGCACTAACCGCCGCATGATACCCTGTACCCATTACGTCACTAAGACTCAGAAGAGACATCATTACATCTTCCGAGAGATTACCTGCGCTTGGCACGGTAACTAATGTACCATCAGCCTGCGGCACTCGGACAAACTCTGCTTGAGCGCCATCTCCAGGAGTACCGCTGCCAAAAAAGCCGCCGTGCAAACAGGCCGTTTGAAACCCCGCCTGGCAATTCGGGCAGGTATTATCACTATATGAAAATGGTGAGATTACAAAATCGCCCGGCTTCAGGTTTTGCACGTCATTTCCAGCCTCTTCAACCACCCCAATAAACTCATGACCAATTGAACCCTCGGGATGATCCGCTACTCCACGGTAGTACCAGAGATCTGAGCCACACACACATGCATAGACGACTCGTACAATTGCATCCGTTTGATCCTGGATGGTAGGCTTTTCAACCTCTCGCGCTGCGATCGTATCTTTACCAATAAAGTAGGCTGCTTTCATAATCTCTCCCTCCGCTTTCCAATAATCTATTATGAGACTAGCCTGCTCACGATACAGTAAGATATCTTGCTCTTCTGCAGCAGATATGGGGTTCACGCCTCTAGGCCGAAGATAGTTAGAAGCTACTTTTATTAATTAGTAATTACTTTTTAAGGCAGCGAGTAGCACTAAATCTCTTAAATAATGTTTCCTAGGGGTTGAGTACGGCAGCCAAATCCCTTGTCTAAGACTCGCACAGGCGAGTTTGGTAGCCGACGTGTATGGCGCAGGCACATGCGTTCTCGAAAACCAGAATGTCAAAACGTTCCATGGTCTTGCTCCTCTGTTTGCGGTGGATTTTAGATAGACGTCAATATAAATTCACGTATAAACATCTATATTATACCTTATTATAAAGTATATGTCAATAATTGTACATTTCCACACCTCTCGGGTACAGCATTAATACCCCGGCTTCAGTGTAGCTACCAAAATCAATTATCTCTTGTCAGAAAAATTGCCAAACGCTCCACCAAAACATAATCCCAGTGATATACCGAGACCTATGCCGATCGCTAAATTATCAAATACAGTCAGTCCCAGCAGCACACCAAAAGGAATACCAAGAGCTACCCCAGTGGCGAGATTATTAGATATTTTTTCTTCTTGCTTTTTGTTGCTTTTCTTTTTAACCATATAGCAAGTATAGCAAAAAATGGTTCGTAACGTCGTCGCTACAGTAGGACTAGATAGCCAGTGCAGAGCTACATATAATCAGTCTAACTTTTTTATATAAAAAATAACCCCAGATAAACTGAGGCTATTGTTTGTAGCCTAATAGCTTAGTAAGCTTTTTCTGCGCCGGCTTCTATTGCTTTTGCAGCGTTGTCTTTTGACATCATTGCGCAAACAGTTGTTCCACACACTTCGTGCTTACCCTTTGCCATAAAACCACCCTTGGCAGTTTGATGAATTGCTGGCTTTGATAGTTCAACACCTTTTTCTTTGCATTTAACGCAGTATCCTGTAACCATGTCTATTCTCCTTAAACTAGTTATTATTTTATAACTTATTGTATTATAAATGATTTTTGATAATTTCGATAATTCAAGGTGAGATTGAGGTGAGTAGAATAGTATTTTACTACAGTCCGGTCACAACTGGACGTAATTAAATACACCAGTGAGCGACACTTGTAGTTTGCGCGCTCCGGTGATTTTCATAGTTGCACTAAATTTCTAACGATTTTTTATTCCATCCAGGCGAAGTTCGTTACTGTCGTCATTATGCGTGCCGCCGCTGCCGACGTGCTTATCACTAATTCGTGGTCCTGTTTTTATCACCTTGGCCATAGCCATGGCGTGACCATGTCCCAAGTCAAAGTCTTGTTTGAGCCACGATACAATTTCGCCCGCTTTCGTATCCGCAGTAAAACCTTTATCTTTTGCCAAAACTATAAACTCGTTCGGCGTCTTGCCAGTTTTAGTCTCAATGTTATCTAAGTATGACTGAAATGACATAGCTATTCCCCCTTTACTATATTTTATCAAAAAAATCCTGCTTGTTTTTAAGTTAGAAATTATAGTATAAAGATTTCGAGGCTGCAACCACCCAAAAGGCACACCTTGCTAGTCCGCCGTCCAGTGCCGCGCCCAAAGACTACCTTGTTCAGTTTATAGTTATAATTGTCGAACAGGTTTGAAATACACTGCCGCGTCTTTAGGCTAAATGAAACCCCTAGCGGCGAGGCTAAAATATTTCATATGATGCGCCATAAGCTACGAAGCTAAAACCGTATACTGTTTGTTACAATAACAGTAAATAATACGTAAAGGAGCATCACGATGTATGGACTATTCGGGAAATTTATTGCTGCAGATGGCAGGCGAGATGAACTGGCAAATATACTCATTGAAGCGTCTGAATTACTAAAAAAGAATGTCGACTGTATTCATTACGTCATCGGAAAAACCGAAGACCAAAATGACGTTTGGGTATCTGAAGTATGGACTAGTAAAGACGCGCACGACAGCTCACTTGAGCCCGAAGATATTCGCAATCTTATTATGAATGCTCGGCCTTTAATCAGAGAAATGCCCAAAGGAACTGAGTATGAAGTCGTTGCTGGTAAAGGCCTCTAGTTGATTAGAGGTAATCATTTCACATGAAGCAAAAAAGACGAGGTTTTATTTCGTCCCTATTGCCTGGCACATTTAATTTTGACTGAGAACTTGCTGCTCCATAATTAGTGGGTATTCTACAAGTGCGTCCCCATCCAGGTCTTCCTTGTGCATATCAACACTGGTTATCTGACTGTTTTCATAGGTATGGTAATAATAAATACCTTTGGCCGTGTTGCAACAAGAAGTGTATATTGTGATTTCGTATTTATCACCGACTTGCACGCAACCCCTTTGCTGATCAACGCTGCCGAGTATATGGAAAAACTGACTAATAGATTCCGACTCGGAGTCTCCTGATACGGAATTCATCCTGGTGAACACCGCTTTTATAAAGCGGGACGCAGATGATAAATCACCAGGAAGACCGATGGCGCCCATACCGCGACTATAGGTGTCGAACTCCAATTCTTTGGAGAAATTATTCTCTGGAGGCTTGGTCGAAAGATGGGCGTAATTATTCAGATTAAACATTTGAATATCAAATGTCGGGTTGTTTGTTAGCGTTGCAACGGGATTGTCGTATATTTTAAGACCTTCTTTGACTGACTCGACGGTTATAGAGGATTCTCTATCAGACACAATCCAGTGAAGTGGCGAGAGAGGATATTGTTCACTGAAAGGAATGTCTGCCATGTTGAAGTTTTCTAAGGCTTTTTTTACCTCTTTCACGCTCGTAAATTGCGCGAGCAGCCAGGGGATGAATTCGAAAGGCGAAATATTCGTTTTACTGTCTGCGACTGGCTTATAGTTAGCATTTTCAGGGAAATTCAGTCCGGCTACACTCAGTCCTTTTTCGTTGGTAGCATCATAGTACAGTGGATATCCGTCTGCGACAGTTGCCATACCTATAATTGCGTAGTGTGTTTTTATGTCAGGTACTTGCCGGAATTTAAACACGTAATTCCTCGGTGTAACCGTGACCGTTTCATTGTAAGAATACTCTAAATCTAGATTACGACCAAAATAGTGGTCTTTAGTAGTATAGTTGGTTGCCGTACACATAGCTCTACCTCCTTAAGTATAACTCCATCGTTATGCTGGGAGATCAAGCTGCACAGTATTCTTTACACAACACGAGTTCGTAAACGGGTATTCATAGAGAATAACTATTAACCGCTTTCACTGACCGGCATATGATGCCTATGTATTATTATACGCCTGGTCATAATCATAGTCTACGCGTCATATGCTAGCCGTATTTTCAGATGATCTTCCAGACACTCACTCGGCCGTTAATTAAAGAAAACCGCCCTACACTACTTATATGATGTTCATGAATGAGACAGTGCTACTACCCAAGCTACGGCAGCAACAACAAAGAAACCGATGAAAACAAGTAATGTAGCAAGTGCGACAACGCCCGAAAATGAGAGTGCCTTGTTTGACGTCCGGCCCACTATCGAATGCCCAACGCCTAATCCACTAACGAAGAGAGTGGCTACTAAAAGTACAATCCCCATTTTCACGTCATTCGCATCAAAATTATTCGGAGTAAAAATGAGGACGAGCGATGATATTACAATGGCCAGTAGGTATACCAACAAGCTTACAAAATGTAGAGGATTTAAGGTAAAGAAAAAAGACACCGAAGTGTCCGATAATTCCCATTTGGTGCGCCATAAGCTACGAGGTTAAAATGTTACTTATTGCAGAAAACTAATTTACTAGCTAGTGTGACCCAAAAGTTCATACAAAAATCCGTTAGCCTTTTTAACGACAGATTTTGACTTATGACCTTGCTGTATTTTAAGTAAATCCGTAGTGATATTCGTATCGACCAAACCGTCCTGTGTAAATTGAACAGAACCTACTTAAACTTTTTGAATACATCATTGATAGTCCTAGTGTAAGTGTTCCAGCGTTGACAGGAACTTAGCCTTCCCAGGAAATCATCATCTACTAATTACTTAATAATCCAATCAGGAAAGATTAGTGATGGGTCTGGAAACTCTAACCTGTACTCATCTAGCTTCGACGCAGATGCGTAGCCGTCAGGTGTTTTATTATTTGGTGGAATTTGTGTAAAACACTGTAAGTGCAGATGTCGTGACCATCCGCCATTTTCACCATTTGCAAAGTCGCCTACGCGCGCAATGACACTGCCTTGTCTTACGGTGCCAACCACATGTGGGTCATTTGCTAAATGACCAAATAGCAATAAGTTGTTGTCGGCTGTTTGAAATAGTAAGTAATTACCATATCCACCGAATCCCTCTTCAAACCCCACTTTGATAATTTCACCATCACACGGCGCTGTGATATCAGGCTGGTCGGCGCAAAAAATATCAATACCCATATGATAGGTGCGTCCTTCGCGAGCAATCTGAGTGTCACCCAACATTGCACTACGGTTTTCGGCATATGAACCAACCAAATAACGACTACCCGAGAATTCGATTGCGCGGTTATTGAAAGCCTGACGATTCTCTGGCGCGCGCGGATTTATGTTGTGTGCAAAACAATTCTCAAAATACTTTTGGATATTCATACAATCAGGTGTGTCTTGAGGTATGTGTGCAAAATCAAGTATGATACTCCTTGATTCATGGAATACGCCAGGTAGGAACTCGGTCAGTTTAGTCATATAGTAATTCTAGCAAATTAATAGTTCCACGAACCCATTTATAAGATTTTTTTATGTAGCTCGTGTAATGTCGCAAATTAACCAAGAGACTATAGCCGACTAGCTCTGCTGAGTACCTATGAATAAGATACTACTTGAATAGTGATGGATGACCAGAACGATCGGTGTTTGCCTCAACAAATACAGGTGCTGAAGTGATAGTTATTTGCGGCGAAGGTCACTTTAATCTAGAATACAGTGATGAGTATAGGCAGTTTCCCAAACTGCTAGAAATACTTGAAGAAAGGAAGTTGGTTTAAATGAGGCTCTACCTATCATCTTACGGACTAGGCAATAAGCCAGAGGAAATGATGCCTCTGGTTGGTAACAGCAAGCGAACGGCAATCATAATGAATGCCCAAGATAACGCTTTGCCTGAGGCTCGCTCAGAACGATTGCAAAGAGAGACTGAAAACCTTACTAACCTAGGCCTACAGCCCGAAGAATTAGATTTACGCAATTACTTCGGCAAGGCTGAGGAGCTTAAAGAAGCCCTAGCCGACTTCGGCTACTTTTGGGTCAGAGGTGGAAATGTCTTTTTACTCAGACGGGCGTACAGGCAAAGTGGTTTTGATAGTTTGTTGGTTGAGTCATTGCAAAATGACAATGTTGCTTATGGTGGGTTTAGTGCTGGTATTTGTATACTCGCACCCTCGTTGAAAGGTCTTGAGCTTGTTGACCCTAAAGACGATGTATCAGAGGGTTATGATAAAGCTGTAGTTTGGGACGGGCTGGGCGCACTTGGATACGCGATTGCCCCACATTACAAATCAGACCATCCAGAGAGTGCAGATATTGATAGGTGCGTGGATTACTTTAAAGAGAGCGGTATACCACACAAAACCCTTAGAGATGGCGAAGCGATTGTCATTAATGGCGATAAGGAAAAAATCGTAAGCTAGTAAATAACCTTTTCAGCTGCAATGCCAACCGGTATTGCCAAGGGCTTGGATAGGCTACTGTCAACTAACGCGTCAAAAAGTTTAAGTAAATTCTGTAGCTCCGCACCAATAAAA
>JAZQPT010000100.1:0-4691 GCA_045628725.1 Saccharimonadales bacterium (SeqCode) | reverse complement strand
GATGTACGCAATGGCGGCAACGGCAGCCAGCTCGACTCGCGCGAAGCGGTGGCGCAGATCGGGGACAGCCTGCAATTGCAAAAGGATCTGGCGACACAGGCGCAGAAGCACAACGCCAAGCTCAAGAATGAGTCGGATCCTGCGGAGCTTGCGGCAATCAAGCAGATGGGGCATAGCGTCGAGGTTGTCGGCGCGACGGATGAAGGCCCACAGGGCAGGGTCGCCGCCTATAGCGAGCCGCATCTGCAGCTGTCGAGTTCTGCGGGCATCGTCGCCAGCACGTCGGCGGATGTTGTTCTCTCGGCTGGGACCACCGCCAGTATCGCCGCCGGGCAAGACATCAATTTCGCGACGCAAGGGAATTCATCGACGCTCGTTGTCGGCGGGATCAGCCTGTTCACCTATGGAAAAGCATCGAACAAGACCAAGCCGAACCAGGAGGTGGGACTCAAGCTGCATGCGGCGAGCGGAAAGGTAAGTAGTCAGAGCCAGTCGGGGACGACATCGCTGACTGCAGATAAGGCTGTGACGGTGGCGAGTGTCAACAAAACGGTGGCGATATCCGCGCCGAAAAAGCATGTCTTGCTGACGGCGCAGGGGGCTTACATCAAGATCGAGGGCGGAAATATCGAGGTGCATGCGCCGGGGAAGGTGGAGTTCAAGGCGACGGCAAAGGAGTTGGCGGGGCCTGTCAGCGTGCCGAGTGCGGACATTGCGATGAAGATTTCCGAGATGAATGTTAAGCGTGATCTGGAAATCGAGTATGTGGACGCGGATGGAAACGTCCTTACCGACGAACCGATCGACATTTCTTTTGCTAATGGCAATAGCAAAAAAGTGACGCTCGACGGTAACGGGAAAGCAAAACTCAACAATGTACCGCTGGGTCCTTTCCGTTCGAATCAACCGAAACGCAAATAAAAGGAGGATCGATGGCTTCCGCAAACGCGAAACTAATAGCTGCACCAACTCAGCAGAAGGCCTGCATCGATCTTCCTGGGGAGGCAGTGAAGTGCTGGCGGTCGAGCGACAATATTCAGGTGATTCTACGAAAACACCGTGATGTCATCTTTGAGCTAAAGCTCGCGCCTGAAAGACAATATTCGGTTGAGTCTACCGGATCAGATTTCTACAACGCAAACGCAAAAAAGCTTATTTCTGGTAATAACAGAGCTATTGTCACATTTAAAGATGGGGAGCGCCTACATATTTGGGTGGCAAGAGATTTCAAAGGCGAAATATTGTTGAAATCTGCAGGAAAGCTAATGTTGAAGCTCGAGCCAGAAAAGCTTGATGCGAACAAATACGACGACGATCCTCAGACGAAGCCTGTACCGATCATCATTGCACTTGGTAAGCCTTCGCAGCCAGTCGATGCGCAAGCCAAAAAGACTGCCTATCACTCGAAAACTCCACATGTGGCCGGGCCTTCTTCAGATCCCAGGTTGATGTCAATATCGGCAGAGGAGGACTGTGCGTTAGTATGTGTCGTCGACGGCGATCTAAAGAGAATGCCGAACGATGTGTGGAAAGCACTTAAAGGCGGAGGCGGCGATTCTGGATTCGCAGATCTGGACCTTAATAATATCGCCACACGAAATTGGTTGCTCGGGCAACTGGCTGGCGCCGCCGCTTATGTCGGTGATAACTGGGACTGGCTCAAAGCGAGCATTGACGGTAAAACCCACACGGGCTTTAAGCTAGTAAAAGCAAAAATTCATTATGTTAAGGGGAAGGCAAGGTATTACTTCTCTGGTTACAGCAAATATAATCAGGTATTCGGGCGAGGGGGATTTGGCGCAGGGCACGACCGCATAATGAGTATTTTCGGCGGTGCAGGAGCAGCAAATAGCGTATTTAAAGCAACAGCTACCGGGATAGCAGGGACATTCAAAAGCAACGCGCTTGTCAGTTTCATTTTTGGAAGTGCAACCGCACTAGCCGAATGGAAAGGTGATGTATCAAAGGATGGTTACGACCTCGCTGCCTCCTTGATGATGACTGTAATTAAGTCGATCTTTAGCGCTGCGGTAACAGTAATAATCGTTGCGTGCTTAGTGATGTTCATCATGTTTGTGATCGGTTCCAGCTTATCTGTTATCGCAATCGGAGCAATAACTGTGGGAGTCGCGGTCGCCGTGAATTACGGTACCGATGTTTTAGATAAGAAATTAGGAAAGATGGTGATGGGCGAGACGCATCAGGATGGTCTCGCTGCAGTGATAGCGGACCATATGAGGCAAAGTGTTCAATCTCACTGGTATTATTTAAAGAAGAAATTATTGTGGGACTATGAGGAGGTTCCGTTTTGAGAAATCTCGACACTATCAATCCGGTGATATTAAGACCATCGAGATTTACGAGCATCAGCGCTTGCATCGTACTGATGCTAGCGCTTGTGAGTGCTCCATTGGCCTATGGTGGCGCTCCAAGAGTTCCATTTTTTGAAAATCTAGTTGTGTTGCTGCTCTCCGCAGTTCTAGCAATGGCAATGATATTAGCTCTACTCTCCGCAGTTTTTAGATGGGGATGGAAAGCCCGATATTACGGTTTTTCATTCCTGTGCGCAGCTGGCATTTCATTTTTGGGAATTGTCCCTTTTTTGGTTGCAGTCTTATACGGAGACGCGCCGTATTGGGCGAAGTTGATCATTATATTGGTGTACGGAGGAAGTCATTACTTCTGGTGTCGAAAATTTACTGTTGTGTATAAAAATATTTTTAACGACGAAAATTTGCGGTCCACAATTTATGAGGAGGAAGGTGACGCGGTTTACTATATGCGTCGTGGGGATGAGTTTCTTCTCGATAAACACTACAAATTTTCACAGACCCCGCGTGATTGGTACTTTGTAATATTTATTGTGATCGCACTCCTGATGGCCCCAATGATGCAGGCAATCAGCGCCTTCCTGGGTCTTCCATTCGTGCATATTTTTCTGCTTGTCGCGATGTTGCCCGTCAGTTGGATGGGAATCGGCTTTGCTGTTCGGGGTTTCTTAATTTTTTATTTGTATCCTGGCAAAATTAAGAAAGCCACCGGCAAAGAGGTGTTTGTCGACTTGGCTAGTAAGCATCGCTCATTAAGTAAGCCATCACGCGGTTCTGCATAGATATTTCCAGAAGACGTTAACGATGAAATCGGAAAAACTTTCTTGCAAACACGTTATGTTATCATTCTTCGTTTCTATTTTTGGAGCGATGGGTGGATGGGCGCTAACTAGAAAATTAGCTGGCGACAAAGCGGCGTTATCGTTTTTGCAGATTGGGTTGATCATCGTGCTTATCATGACAGGCACGCAATTGTTGTTTTACTTGTTGGGGAAGAGTAGGCTTATTCACCGTGTATTGTTTAACATGGCTTTCGGCTGCGGCTTGGTTTGGTTCATGTTGTGCTTGCTGCTGCCAATACTATGGGTTGATAAGTTTGACATAGCCTTCAAAGCTCTGCTTTTTGTATTGTTGTTAGTCCTTTGTATTGCCAACGCATCCAAGGCAGGAGCGCAGTTCGAAATGAAGTGGCAAGCAGAGGGTGAAAAAGCGCTAGCCCGTCATTACGATAAAAAAAGTGGTTCGGTCGACTGGCAAAAAGTCCTTGCTTCGATGAGATTTTCGGTGTCACTGTATATTCCTGGTGTTTCGGAAAGGATGACCCCGCTTATATCCTTCGTTATGCTACTGTGCATGGGGAGCGGGCTATCGTTTCGAAATACTTACCCAATATTTAGTCTGTATGCTTGGGGTACGCCATTCTGCTTGGTTATATCGATATTTGCACAGCTACTTGGCCTCGGTCTGGCTCAGGTAATAAAATTAGCCGCCTTGGAAAAAAGATTCGGTAAGCCTCTCAGGCCAAAGAGTTGAGCTAACCGCTTCATTTGGCATTGGAAGGATAGCGAGTAGAGTTTTTGCCTACCTACCTAGGGTTACGGCACTTGTCCCCGGTCTCAAAACCGTTACGCCGCCCCCGCATCCATCTGCATCATCCCAAATATATTCCCATCCGGATCCTTGAAGTACGCCAGCCACCCAACCCCAGGAATCGCCATCTTCGGCACGCACGGCACGCCCGCGCCACCCTGCGCCTTGGCCATTGACGCGTCCAGGTTCTCGACATCCACCGTAATCACAAACGCATTCGGCGACGCCATCGGTCCCGGCGCCGGCCCTGGCCGCGGTAGCAGGCCACCGTTGATGCCTGGTTGACTGTCCGGTCCCGTCTTGATCATCCAATATTCGCCGGTCGGGAACTTGCTGAACGACCAGCCGAACAAACCAGAATAAAAATCGATCAGCGCCTGCGGATTCGTGGCGTGGATTTCGAAATGCACTGCACGTGACATGACGCTTCCTTTCGAGGGTTCAGCTTGCCTTGGTTTCGATAGCGCGGCGCTTGACCGGCGTGCGCTCAGTGCGCGCCGGGAACTTGAGCAAGGCAGCAGCAGGACGCACCGGACGCCTGACTAATTCGCCGCCACAATTCAAACAGGTGCCGGCAAGCTCACCTTCGGCGCAATCGCGGCAATAAGTACACTCAAAACTGCAGATGAACGCATCGCGCGAATCGGGCGCGATGTCGCGGTCGCAGCATTCGCAGGTGGGGCGCAGACAGAAGAAAATGCATAGCCAGTAGCCTGCTGAAAAGTGGAGGTTGGGAATGCACAGATGAAAGGAGCAATCCAGAGTGCGGCC
>JAZQPT010000099.1:0-2008 GCA_045628725.1 Saccharimonadales bacterium (SeqCode) | reverse complement strand
AAATCAACACAAAACGTTGATATTTGATTATCTTCGAAAAATGGCGATGAAGCATTGATTCTGCAGGTCGGTCTGTGTTTATTCCAATACAAGGACAAGATACATGCGATCATTTGCCTGGGTGTGAAAGCGCAAATGATGGTTTCGTGTCGTTCCTAACGTTTCTTTGCATGCTGACATGATGCTGTACGACACTTTTGCACAAAACTGCAAATGTATGACGTTTTTGCATTTTCGTTTTCACCCAAGTGACATTTCCGGATTTTTGTACTTGTCCCGACAAACAAGTTGTTTCAAACAATTATTCAATATCGGTAAAGAGGATTCTCTACAAAATGTGCTACTCTCTCTAGAAGCTGACCTGCAAGCGATTGGTTTGTCAGTGAACAGAGCTAAGTGCAAACTCATACACTTCCATGAAATCACCGATGACTTATTGGATCGCTGGGCTGCCCTCCAAGTGCCTGTTTGTACTGACGCATGTGATGTCTTGGGTGCGGTTGTGGCTAAAGATGAGCAGACAGCTATTACGATGCTCAATAACACTGATACTAGGTGGAACGTCCGGCTGGCGACACTGCACAGGCGTTTACCATTCCTATCCTTGCAGAATCAGCTTCTAGTGCTGCAGCGCATACATGCATCGGCGATCAACCATTTGCTGTCATGTTTACCACCGGGTGTGACACATACTTATGCTGAGAAACATGACGATACATTACTGACCATCTTGAGCTCATCTCTAGGCCTGGTGTTGCCTCTTGCACCTGCTACTAGACAGCAGACCATGCTCCCGTTCAGCAAAGGCGGCTTGGGGATTCTCTCTGCTCGAAACACATGCTCAGCTGCTTTCCTAAGTGCTGCTTTGAGCATGTTGTCCAGCCCACTTGCTACACAGAACTTATCTGCTACCATCACTGCACCAATTGCTACAAGTCCGCACTATCTTGGATTGATTGATCACGCGATACGTGACTACAAACAAAACCAAACACATGTTGTCACGACAATCAGTGGGGAGACGGCTGACCTTCCTCAAGAAACATTTGATGACATTTTACCCAAAAATTCAAAAGAATTTCAACCATTCTATGCAAGTCGTGGCAATTTACTCCCAGTTCAACACACACTTACGCAGCGCAGCGCTAAAAACATTTACAAGGCGCTCGTGGTTTGTGCTGAAACTACTGGGGATAAGTTGTTGCGCAACTGGCACAAGTCTCGCCTGAGAGCTCTTCATGCTTCTGGCAGTCAGCGTTGGATGCAGGTGCTACCTCGCTATGCCAGCTTACGCCTACTTGATGAACATGTCAAATGGAATGTGAAGTTACGCCTTGGTGAACGTCCTCAGAACATTTCAGATTGTGATCGCTGCCCGATGTGTGGTGAACAGAATGCTCTGACTTTGGACCCATGGCACTTCCTATCATGCAAAGTGATCGTCTCGAATGAAGGTAGGACGCGACATAACACAGTTGTACTGAGTATTGCTAAGTTTGCTCGTGCTTCTGGAGTTGATGTGAAACTTGAACCTACGGATACCAACCCAGATGACAACCTGCGTCCTGATTTGATGCTGTTTACTCACCCGAAGGCTTTGTTTATCGATGTGGTCGTGACGAACCCAACTGCTCCCTCACATTGTGCTGCAGGTGCGACTAGTACATTGAAAGTTGCTAACAATATGTCAAAGAAGAAGAACAAGAAATACACCTACCTTGTGGATACTATGCAGGCGGATTTCAAGGCTTTTGCGTGTGAGACTTATGGAGGCTTGGACAAACAGGCTAGACAAGTTGTCAAGAAGGTTGCGAAAGCTGCCCTTTTAAATGTTTCCTTGTATGCACCTGAGGATGTCTATAGTCGTTTGATGGATGAGGTTGCAATTACCATTCAACGAGGCAACGCCCTGATGATGATGGCTGGTGAAGCACAACGCAAAAAGAAGTTGTGCTAACTGACTGCGCAGGGGATTGATCTCTCGTTGTGTATTCTGTATTTTATTTTG
>JAZQPT010000098.1:0-21604 GCA_045628725.1 Saccharimonadales bacterium (SeqCode) | reverse complement strand
GATATGCGTCGCCCACTGGGGAATAGTGTAGGTAAAGGTGCCAGCGCTGCTGTATGTCGTGAGTGTGGGTGCGTGCGACATTGTGACAGGAGAGAGCATCATGAAGTCGAACCTCGTATATCGGCGATTAAGCCTGTGCCTGGGTTTGTGCCTACTCCAGTGACATAGACGGTTAAGATATCGCCGTCTGCAAAAGACCATGAGCCGGTGACTGTACCGCCCGCTACTTGATTGGCTGCCGCGATAGTAGCGGACGTACCAGACACAGTGGCGCCGTTTTTGCGGAGTTGGACGACCAGGTTGCCGGAAGTGTCGGGAGTATTGACGCGGTAGACTACTCGATTAAACGTGACTGCCCGCTGGAGTTTGATGCCCATCGGGAAGTCGCCGTAGGAGTTGATAACGCGCGCGGTGTAGGTGCCGAACGCGATAATACTCACGTCATACGGCAAGCTTACATTGCTGGCGAGGTTATCTGCGTACTGTTTTGTGACTGCGTCGGCGGGGTCTACGGGGGTGCCGACCCGCAAACGTCCGTCGGAATAACGAGCGGCGAGTGTTCCGCCCTCGGGTCCTTCGTCGTAGGTAAGCGTTGTTTGTGCACCGGTATCCCAGTCGGTACCATAAACTTGACCGTATTGGGTGGTTCTCGTTACGAAGTTAGGGGTTTGCCACGACGGCAGGCCGCCAGTGATTGACAAAATCTGACTTGCCGTGCCAGCCGCTAGTCGTGTAAAGTATCCCGTTGTGTTGCGATAGTATATGTCGCCAGTTGCGCCGCTAGCATCGTCGTAGATAGCAAACTTTTTGCGTACGGCACCCGATGTTTGTGTCAAATAGAGATTATCACCAGCAAATTCGACAGCCCCAGTTTCGGGGGTGGTCAGTAGGGTGCCAGAAGCAAACTTGAGTGGTGCGCCACCAGCTGTAGAGATGCCGGCGCGAATAGTGACATTCTTGTGTCCACCGTTTGAGGCACTATTCGTATCATCGTTATAGTGTTCCTTTTCTAGGTACTTGCGAAGAATATCTCCCCATTCGCCGTCGTCGCTGTCGACAATAGGTAATCGCTGAGGATACATTATTGATTGGCCTTTATGTTTTGGCAATTATAAGAGAGCGACAGCTGGTTACTGCCGATAGCTTGGGCATTTATAGCCCAACTATAAGCGGGAAAATGCATATACTTAGTATACCTTTTTTTAGGTCAAACAAGAACACTGGAATTGTGACGAGAACAGGGGGAGTTTTCGTCGTTACACGCCAAATTTGCTGGAGCCAAACCCGTGGCCTTTGCGCTGGCTGATGGCGTTATGCGTATCACCATGATTTTGTCTTGATACGGCATTAATAAAGTTGCTTAATCCAAATAAAGCAATCGCTATCATGCAAATTGCCTTTAAGAACTCACTACGAGTCATCTGTCTATCTGTAATATCCCTAAGAAACTTCATGTCTGTTTTCTACACCCGCTCTTTTCTCGCTTTAGTATACCTAAACGTAAGCATGAATTCAACTGACGACGTGCGTATTTGCTATACTGACTACAGACATGAAGACTATCTCTGTAAATAAGACTCACATTGTAGCTGCATTGGTGGTACTTGTAGGCAGTGTATGTATGCAGTATTCGGCATTTGCATCACCTTTTGGTGCAGGTGTTTTTGGTGCAGATGTACCGTTCGGGTCCGAGACGAGTATCTCGATCGGGCTGAGTAATAACATCGACATGTCGCCGTCCGCTATCGGGGGTGGAATTTTGAAGGGGACTGGTTCGCATACAGTAACGGTGTCATCGACGGATGTTGTCGGCTACGACCTATACGTCAAGGCTACGTCAAGCTCGGCGCTAGGCAATGGTATCGATACAATACCCGCCAGCAGTAATGGGTCGGCAGGCGTATTGTCGACGAATACCTGGGGGTACAATACAACAGGGTCGACAACAGACTTTATTGGTATGACGGGCACACAGCAGCTAATCGGTAGTGGCACTGGTCCGTTCAAGCTAGGTACGGCGATGAATATTACCTACGGAACAATAATCGACACCACTAAAAGTAGTGGCATTTATTCTGCAGGAGTAACATATACGGCCGTAGGCAGAAGCTAAGCGCGCTGCCTACGCTGATATATCCACGATACGAGCAAAAAGATAACTATTATTCCTGCGATAGACCATGGCGGAAAGTAAAAAACGAGCAGCGACCGAGATGTGCTTTTTTGGATATTCTCCTCTGAGTATCCGTAATGGAGTGTGTATACTCCTGGCAAGATTGGAGCAGGCACTTCACCTTTAATGCTACGTGTTTGTCCCGGTAGGATAATTTGGTGTGAATCACGGTCCGCTGAGTACCATGCTATACCTCTTAAAAATACAGATGACCGAACTTCTGCATGGACATTTCCTGTATTTTTGACGTCAAAAGCATAGGGTATAGTACTGCCGATGATAAATGGAAACAAGGATGTATCAGTAATGCTACTCGTATGCCTAGCATGCCCTCCATCGACGTGTAGATATACTAGCGAAGCGATGCGTGCGGTTTTTGTCTCGGTTCTTGTACTAGCTATGAGTGCGAAGTAATACTCGTTTTCGGCTGCATCGGCCGGAATATTTATAGCAAAATTCATTCGGGTACTTTTACCTGCATCTACCAGTACTTGATTTTTTTCCGGACTGACCCAGTCGTATCTGGGCGAATCAAACGTTGTCACTCGTGTTTTCCCGTCAACCGAGAATTGTTCGACGTGAAAGGCAATGGTAATGGGCGTCTGTGTGTGATTTGTGACTTCTACTTTGGCGTACTTTGTATTGCCTGCTTTTGCGGTAATTGACTGCCGAGAAGGGGATAGTTGTAGTTCGTTCGATTGCTGCGCACTGACATGCGAAACAGGACTTGCAAACAAGAGCAGTCCAAACGTAAGGATGAATAAAATGCGCTTCATAGTATTAATAATACATACAGATCACACAATAGCCCAGTAGGTGACTACTGCGCAGACCACCCGCCATCAGATGGAAGCAAAACGCCATTGATGTTGACACTGTCATCGCTCAACAAGAACGTGATAGACGCCGCTAGCATGTCAGCCTCGGCAGCTGCCGGAACAGTTGCAAGCAATTCGTTCACTCGTTCGCCGCCAAGTTTCGAGTCGTATTTGGCTTCGATATTTGTCAAAACAGCACCTGGTGCAACGGCATTTATACGTAGTCCGCTAGGCCCATACATGAACGCCGCGCTTTTTGTCAGACCGACAACGGCGTGTTTGGACGCGGTATAGGCAGTACCGGCAGCAGAGCCACGAATTGATGCCTCGGAACCGATATTGACGATATTTCCTTTACTCACAGCAAGCATTTTTGGAATCACCGCTCGCGATAGTTTCATCATGCCAGTGACATTGACGGCCATGACACGGTCCCAGATTTCGTCGCTGACTTCATGGAGTGGCGTCATATTATCCATAATTCCCGCTACGTTACCAAGCCCATCAATTTGATCCCCGGCGGCAGCAATTATCTTTGCTATGTCGTCATCATTTGTAATATTGCCGGTGACGATTGTAATATCTGCTTCGGGAAGGGAGTTTTTAAATTCTTGCAGTCGCTCTTCGGACATATCAACACCGATAACTCGGCCACCTTCACGGGCGACACGCGACGCAGTCGCACGACCAATGCCTGATCCTGCGCCGGTAATGATAATTGTTTTACCTGTAAAGCGACCAGGGGTGATAACCTCTTTCCAGTCTGGAATCTCTACTACTGCTTCGTCCACGGTGAGTGCGTCTGCCGGTTGTCTAGTAGGTGCCATGGCAGGTGCTTGGCCGGAATTTGCTTGTGCGACCATGTCATTCATCATTTCTTCGCTAAACTGGCCGTGACTCATCGCAACTAAACGAGTGAGCGGTAGTTTGTGAACGATTCGGAGCACTGACTCGCTTTGGCCGGCCTGTTTGAGCATGTCGCGAAAAATGACGCCACCGACTGGGTGATTTAACCATTCTTTAACAGTGTTGTCGCCAGTTATTTGTCCTTGTTCATCCGGTAGCGCGGCTAAAGTGTTAGGTGCGTCGTTCGTGTCGTTCGTGGCCTTGTGTCCAAATAGGTTAAATGTCATCGTATTCCTTATGGTTAGATTTCTCTATATATTGTATCAGCGTTACAATAAACACAACAAATTGTGAGGAAACCAAATTACATGGCAAGATTACCGCAACCGGGCGGGGATCAATGAAGTTGCTAATCTTACGTCTAAAGCAAGCGCAAGCCACACTACATGGTGTTACCGATACCGCTACTGGCACTATTGTTCGTGGGCGACTAGGTAGCGGAACGGCTGACAATATGACGTATCTGGCCGATTATGTATGCTGCGAGTTGAGAAGTGTCAATGAATAAAAGATATAACGTAGCCCTATTATTACCGCTACGGCGTGCTCGCTAAACTCTGGTGCGTCATTAGTTTAATGAGTATGAATTATACAAAAGTTAGCACTCTTGACATGAGAGTGCTAACTTTTGTATACTAATAATATTGGCAAACTACAGAGTAGAGTGCTAAAATAAGTACATACCCCTTGATGCAGTAACAAATGAATAGGAGATAGAATTATGGGCAAGATTATCGGAATTGACCTCGGTACAACAAACAGCGCTTTTGCATATATGGTTGCAGGTAAGCCTGAGGTGATTGCAAATGCCGAAGGCAACCGCACAACACCATCTGTTGTCGCAATCAACAAAAAGGGCGACCGCTTGGTTGGTCAGGTTGCACAACGTCAGCGTGTCACAAATGCCGAAAACACAATTTATGGTGTAAAGCGCCTGATTGGTCGCAAGTTTAGCGATGAAGAAGTCCAAAAAGACCATGACATTATGCCTTATGAAATTGTCAAAAAGGGTGACGGCGTTGCTGTTGTGATGGGCGGCAAAGAATACACACCAGAAGAAGTCTCAGCAATGATTCTTTCTAAAATCAAGGCAGATGCAGAAGCTTTCCTCGGCGAAAAAGTTACCGAAGCGGTTATTACCGTTCCTGCGTACTTCGATGACTCGCAGCGTCAAGCTACTAAAGATGCCGGTAAGATCGCTGGTCTTGAGGTTAAGCGAATTATCAATGAGCCAACTGCGGCCGCTCTTGCCTACGGTCTAGAGAGCAAAAAAGATGAAAAGATCGCTGTGTTCGACCTTGGTGGTGGTACGTTCGACGTGTCTGTTCTTGAGCTAGGTGACGGTGTATTTGAAGTTCGTTCAACCAATGGCGACACACACCTTGGTGGTGAAGATTTTGACAACCGTATCGTCAATCACTTCCTTGATGTATTCAAGCAAGAATCAGGTATCGACCTAAAGGGTGACAAAGCAGCTATGCAGCGCCTTAAAGACGAAGCTGAAAAGGCGAAGAAGGAGCTTTCAAGCACTTCTGAATATGAAATCAATCTCCCATTCATTACCGCTGATGCTGACGGTCCAAAGCACTTCGAGTATAAGCTAACCCGAAGTAAGCTTGAAGATCTCGTCAAAGATCTTATTGATCGTTTGGCTGAGCCTGTTGAAAAAGCACTCAAAGATGCTGGCGTAAAGGCAAGTGATATCGACGAAGTCGTGCTTGTTGGTGGTATGACTCGTATGCCAGCAGTTGTCGAAAAGGTAAAACAAATCTTTGGTAAAGATCCACTCAAGGGCGTAAACCCTGACGAAGTCGTCGCCATTGGTGCAGCAATCCAGGGTGGTGTATTGGCTGGTGATGTCAAAGATGTTCTGCTTCTTGACGTAACGCCACTCTCACTCGGTATCGAAACAATGGGCGGCGTGACGACGAAACTTATCGAACGCAACAGTACTATCCCAACAAGCAAAAGCGAGATATTCTCGACTGCAGCCGACAATCAGCCGCAAGTAGAAATCCACGTTCTGCAGGGTGAGCGCGAGATGAGTAGCGACAATAAATCACTGGGACGATTTGTTCTTGATGGTATTGCGCCAGCGCCTCGCGGTGTTCCGCAAATCGAAGTAACATTTAGCCTTGATGCTAACGGTATTTTGAATGTGACGGCAAAGGATAAAGGAACAGGCAAAGAAAACTCTGTTACTATCCAGGACAGCGGCAACATGTCAAAAGAAGACATCGAAAAGGCACAAAAAGAAGCAGAGATGCACGCCGACGAAGACAAGAAAAAGCGTGAAGCTGTTGATGTGCGCAACACTCTCGAAAACGCAATTTATCAGGCAGAGAAAATGCCCGATGAGTACAAGGACAAGATATCTGAAGACGACGTAAAAGTCATTAAAGAAGCTGTCGAAGAAGCAAAGAAGGTCAAAGACAATTCTGATGCGAGCAAAGAAGAACTCGAAGCTGCCAGCAAAGCATTGAATGACAAGATCATGCCAATTGGCGCTAAGATGTACGAACAGGCTGCCAAAGAAGAGGAAGCACCTGCCTCTGAAGGCGAAAAGAAAGCCGATGGCAAAGACGAGCCTGTTGAGGGCGAAATCGTCGACGAGAAAAAGTAGTACAACTCGCAGTATAAAATAGAAATACCCTTGCCAAAATGGCGAGGGTATTTCGTGTCTGGAGCGAAGGTCGGTTAGAGATGGACCTGCGATGAGTGCCGCCCAGCGACCGCATTTCTGTCACTAGCCGCTGCAATTAACTCTTGGCGAGATCAACATAGATCCCCGCCCATATCATCCCGGGATCGCCGCGGTATACCGGCGCATAGTACCATGATCCATCTTTGTTGAGCATCTCAGGAAACGTCTTATGTTGCTCGATCATGCCACTCGCAAATCGTTGGCGTTGCACTTCAAATTCTGGACGGTTATAGCGACGGAGGCTGTGCAGGTAGAACATGCCGTGCCAGCTCCACAGTGTCTCGCCCTCATATTCTGGCATAAACGGTGCGGTCATCCAGAAGTGATATTTAAACGTATTTGACTGTTTGGTGTAGATCATTGGGAACGGTTGATCGTAGTCATTGTCAGTGATGTAATCAAATGTCGCCGCAGCCAGAGCTTCGTCGTCGATAATCCCCATAAAAAACGGAAACAGCGCACACTCTGCACTGAACGTATCGGTGATTCGATCGGCACTAAAATACTGACCATTCCAGTAATGTTCGATTAATTCTTGTTGGTATTTTTGTAGCGGATGCGGGAATCCGCGCAGTCCCAGTCGTTCCACGCACCATGCCATGCGACCAACCATACTGACGGCATAGGCACTGCGATCATAAATGACAGCGT
Organism: Saccharimonadales bacterium (SeqCode); assembly: GCA_045628725.1. Lineage (GTDB taxonomy): Bacteria > Patescibacteriota > Saccharimonadia > Saccharimonadales > Saccharimonadaceae > JACQGD01. Next base: position 14,352 of record JAZQPT010000098.1, on the reverse strand, counting down.
CGCGCTGTTCAGCAAATTTAATCGGACGCACGTGACCAGTGGTGTCCAGATAGCGTTCGCGGTAGCGTAGCAATTGCTTTTCGATGAATGCTTTTTCTGATTTGTTTAGATTGTAACCACTGACGACGATGGCGTGCAGTAGCCATGGAAGCGTATCGACGGCGTGCATCGGCGCATTAAAGCAGTTGCCTGATTTGTCGACGCAAGTCGTTATAATGCCTGCACGGCGATAATGTAGTAGTGCCCAGCGGATGGTGTGTAGTACATGTTTACGACGACCAATGTTTACGAGTGATTCGCAGGTTGTACCAAAATCACGCATCCAAAAGAAATCAAAATGACCCAGTGAGGTGCGGTAAAAGTCACCCTCCCATAACTTGTCGACGATTTGTTCACAAATCTGTTCTGCGTTGCCATCGAATCGCTCAATCGTACCAAAATAACGATTGTACAGTTGCCGCCATTCAGCTCGCAGGGTGCCGGCAATGCGACCGAAGTTTCGTAGAATAATGCTCATGGTAGATATAGTATAGCGTAGCCGTCAATTCAAGGCTATCTATCAAGTGGATTTAAAATGAAGCACCCCGCACCGAATAAACGGTGCGGGGTTATTATAGTTTCCTGGTAACCTTCTGTCATGTGACAGTATATATATTATAGAACGCTATTGATAAAAAGTCAATATATGCTTGTGTTAAAAAAATAATATGCTATAATAAAAGCATGATTTTACATACGTCATATCACCTCAAGCAAAGCGCCGCCACAAATAATGGTGTCTTTAGTGATATGGCTTATCTTCTCTCGTAAATTCTCACAATTTGTGACACTAGATAAGCCTCCAGGACTCGGAGGCTTTTTCAATCCAACAGACCTAGGGGCTTATCCGGTTTCGTAAATAACGAAACCGAGAAAGGAAAAACAATGTCATTCGGACCAATTATGCGAATGAACGTCAACGGACTGCAGATCGAACTCGCGCCAATTACAAAAGAGGTGCTGAGAGAATTTGTAAGTCCCGGAATGCAGCAGCATGGTATCCTGAAGTTCCTATCAACAGGGGTGAAAGTACACGAAGATGAGGAGGAATGGTACGAATCGGTGCGAAAAGATCCGAAGAGTATCGTCTGGGGCATCTGGGTAATTGATGGCGGTACACGAACGGTCATTGGATCGACAGCGCTACATAATATCGAGCGAAGCCATATGTATCAGGCGACGAGTGGCTCGCTGATATTCCGCAAGGAATACTGGGGTAAAGGTATTGCTTCGCGTATTCACATGGCGAGGACGTGGTACGGGTTTCACGAAATGGGACTCGACCGGGTTATGTCGGTTGTCGTCCAAGGAAATGTAGCCAGCCTAAAAGCGCTACAAAAATCAGGGTACGACCTAGTGTATGTGGCGCGAAATACGCATTTTGCGGACGGAAAACTACATCATCAGGACAACCTGGAGTGTCTGAATCCGAATGACCCTTTCTGGTCCAACTGGTGGCACGGTGACCGACCAACGAAACGAATGGTCGAGGCGCGTAAGCGTACTATCGCTGTCATGCAGTGGGCCGAGCAGAATGTGGAATTGCCTTAATTCCACAACCCCGTCTATTCGTAGGCGGGGTTTTCATATGATATTAGAGCAAGTAGCGACGCTCAATATTCCTACAGTAACTAGGCTGCTATTGTGTAATATAATTAACCTTGTTTTTTACATAAAGGTGCTATAATTTTGCTACGATATTAAGCCGAAAGGAATTTCCATGGACGAAGAACGACAGACGACAGAAGTAAGGACGGAACGGATTCAGGACGACGGCACGGCAGTTGAACGACAAACAGTTCGCGAAGAAAGTACTGCTCCTACGTCAGTAATTGCTAAACGAGTTATTTACTATATTGTGGGAGTCATTGTTGCACTGCTTCTTATACGAATTGTATTGTTACTACTTGCGGCAAATCAAGGCAACGGATTTGTTGATTTTGTATATGCGCTGAGCGGAGTATTCGCGGCACCATTCTTTGGTATTTTTAGCTATACGCCGACATACGGCTCATCAGTATTTGAGATTAGCTCGGTTGTAGCGATTCTTATTTATGTTCTCGTGGGCTGGGGCATTGCAAAACTCTTCACACTTGGGTCAAACTCGCGAACGGCATAGTTCGATAGTGACAGTAGTAAGCTCCCGCATGCGGCGTGCATGCGGGAGCTTTTGTTAGGTTAATAGGGTATCTCGTAGCAGCTTTACGATGGTAGAGCTGCTGATTGTCATTGTTATGATTAGTATATTGACGGCCATCGTAATAGTTGCATTCAACGGGGTGTAGAATCATACAAATTCAGCAGCGGTGCAATCAGATTTGAAGAGTTTTATTCAAAAGGTAAGCATTTTTACGTTGATAATGGCATATAACGGGCTGATCATAAGGAAATGCTTGTGCCTACTTACTCTCAAGTGCTACAGTGGAGATATGGATTTAAAAACAGAACTTTCAAAGATTTTTAAAGGTGACCTCGATACCTCTGACGAGCTGCGCGAATTTTACTCACATGATGCTAGCCTCTTCGAGCTGACACCTCAGTTAATTGGATTTCCGAAAGACACTGAAGATGTCAAAAACGTCGTCAAATTTGTTGCGGCGAACAAAGCAGCTAACCCAGAACTAAACATCGTTCCGCGTGGCCGCGGTACTGACATGTCGGGCGCCGCTATTGGCGAATCGATCGTACTTGATTTTAGTAAATACATGAAGAATATGCACGAAGTAACGGCCGAATCGGCACGAGTGCAACCAGGTATGTTGTTTCGTGAATTTGACGCCGAAACGTTAAAATTAAACGCGTTACTCCCAAGCTATCCAGCTAGCCGTGATTTAGCCTCAGTTGGCGGCATGGCAAGCAATAATTCAGGGGGTGAAAAATCACTCGAATACGGTAAAACAGATAATTTCGTGACCGAACTAACTGTCATCTTGAGCGACGGAAACGAGTATGTCGTTAAGCCACTCAACCGCGAAGAATTGAACGCAAAGATGAACCAAGGTGACTTTGAAGGCAACCTATACACTCGGACATTTGAACTTCTCGACAAAAACTACGACGAGTTGCAAGCAGCGCAGCCAAAGGTATCGAAAGATTCGACAGGGTATCATTTATGGAATATTTGGAACCGTGATACGGGCGTGTTTGATTTGACGAAACTGTTCGTTGGCGCACAGGGAACGCTTGGGTTAATCACTGACATTAAATTCAAACTTGTACCACGTCGTGCACATAGCGGATTATTGATTTTATTCCTTAAAAATACAAACGAACTGGGCGAATTAATTCCAAAAGTACTAGAAAGTAAGCCAGCGACATTTGAAAGTTTTGACGACCAGACGCTATGGCTATGTATTCGTTTCATGCCTAGTTTCCTAAAGCTGCTTGGCCCAGTTCGCTTTATAAAACTTCTCTTAAGTTTGATAACGACTGGAGTGCAATTACTACGCGGTGTGCCAAAGCTAATTTTGATGGTTGAATTTAATGGCGACACCGAAGAGGAAGTGCGTGAAAAAGTAAAAGCACTTCATGCAAATCTGCGCGGCTATCGTGTGCGATACGAAATTAATGGATTCGAAGAAGCGCCTACTGAAGGAGCGAGTGAAAAGTTCTGGGTTATGCGACGCTACAGTTTTCAGATTTTGCGTAGCAAAGTAAAAGATAAACATACCGCACCGTATATAGATGACTTTATCGTACCGCCAGAACACCTTCCTGAGTTCTTGCCAAAGCTGCAAGAGATTATCAAGAAGTATAAATTATTTGCAACAATCGCAGGACATATGGGCGATGGTAATTTCCACGTGATCCCATTGATGAAGATCGAAGATCCAAAAGAGCGTGCAAAATTAGAGCCGTCACAGCGAGAAGTAAATGAGCTAGTATTGAAATACGGCGGTAGTATTAGCGGTGAACATAACGATGGACTCGTTCGTGGTCCGTGGTTAGAGCAGCAATATGGACCGATTATTCTTGGACACTTCAAAGACATTAAACATCTCTACGATCCGCAAAATATCTTTAATCCTAAAAAGAAGACAGACGCAGACTGGGACTTTAGCTTCAGTCATATTCGCCAGAAGTTTTAACGAATCGTAGATTGATAAACGATGGTATTGTCATTGCGGCCGCAAGTACTGCCGATATATAGAAAAAGCCATACGATACTGGCGATAGTAGGCAATAGTAAAGTTTAGATTTGGCATCAAGCTGAGTATCGGCGCAAACTGCCGTCAAACAGTAGATGATGCCAGCGCCTATGATGGCAAGCAAGAGTGCTGGTTGGTGTAGCGGTATCGCTAAATAGGTCGCATAAATAATGACGCCCGACAGCAACACGCTGGTAGCGATACTTGTTGCAAATATGAATACGGGAATGATTTTTTTGTATGGAACGACAGTATAAATGCCGTTTTGAGCTTTAATCGTTACACTCTGAATGATGCTGCGGTAGTTGAATAACATATCTTGGACGGCGGTAATTGTTCGTAGTTGAGGCATAACACGATAAACCAACAATGGACTATGAGTAAAGCACTGCGCGGCCTTGATCAGCTGAGCATGTGACACACTATTACCCGCTGGAATGATAACGGTATGTTCTGCTGTAATACGAATAGGCGCTTGCAGCGACGTTATAATTGTTCGATGACGATAGCGAGTTTTTTGAATACTCTTTACCGTAACAGCACGCCCTGTTTTTGACCGACCGACGACGTATATCGTAAGGTGCGGTCGTCTGCGTAGCCACGATGCGTAGGGGTGGCGCTTGGCTTTTTTGTGTTGTTGCACCGAACGGATATCATCGACACATATTGCGACGATAACGACAAGGCTAATGAAAACAAAATAGGCGAGGCAGATATAAATCCACATCATTCCAAGACCTTTTCGAAACTAAATTCAAACATTGTACGCCATTCACTAAACATACCGGTGCATGTTTGAATAGTCATTCGCGGAGGGCCGACGGTGTCGTATAGAATTGCAGTATCGTCCGGGGTTAGGTCGCGTACCGATTGAAATCTATACAAAAATATATGACCGTTGTCGGTGTATAGCAGTGCTTGTGCGTTTGGCTGTGGGTTGGTTGTACCGATAGGTCCGAATACAGCATCCGTGCCATGACCATATATGAGGGTATTGCCAGATGCGTTGTTGGGTGGTGTGGTCATCGTTGCAAAACTTGCCTGCGTATCGCTTAGTGACCATTCTCTTGTCTCGGTATTATAGTCGCCACTTCCTACGATAATATCGATGCCTGAATCGGGTATAACAACGCGTACGGGTGTGCCAGACAGCACCACAAACCGGGGCGTAGCCGGTTTGTGTATTGCCGCTGGCGCCATAGTGCGCGGTGCTGGTTCTGCCGCCTGAGAATTATCAACCAAGAGCATCACGATACTACTAATGCCTATTAGGTATAGTAATGCCGCACCTCCAATGAGCTGTAATCGAGCGGGTAGCATGGTCTATTTATCCTTGGTTAATACGTTGATAGGCTACTGCCGTGATACGTGTTGCTGCGAACAACATAACAGCCGCAAAGATTGTCGACGCAATGATCGTCGTTGTGCTATTTGTGGCAGTATCAGGCAGGCTTGTAATGCTGCGCGGTGCTGGCTGTGGTGCTGGTGCAGCGGCTCCGGCGCCTCCGGCTGGTGTAGTCGACGTGTCCGATGCACTTGGGCTGGACGGTGGCGTCGTTGGTGCTACTGGCGCCGTCGGTACTACGGGAGCGTCGGGATTAGCCGCTGCACATGTCGCACCGATCTCGACAGATTGGCCGTTGCTATTTGTTGCGTCTCCGCTTATTGCTGTGTTGCTATTTGTTGTCCCGTAAATAGCTGCTTGGCCAGTAGCGGCTGACTGAGAATTGCTGTCGAGCACATATACGTTATTCGTACATACTACCTTTGCTTCGACTTTTACAGTACATGTGCCGTTATTGTGCGACTCTGGACCGGTGTTCTTAATGACGATATTGTTACAGGTTTTGGCTGGTTGTGATGGTTCTGCGCCCACCGTTGGCACGATGGCAATAGAACCAATACCAATAGCGACCGCACAAACTAGTTGGATTATCTTGTTCATCTCACACTCCCTTCATTAATGCTTCTGTAACTTCACTTATACAACAAAAAAATAATTATAACAACAAACAAAAAGTGCTTTGTGGCATAAGCACAGTGCTTTATTAAATAGCTAACCGAGACCGATTTCATTTTTGTAAAAATTATTACAATTCTTTTGAATCAATGAGCGTATGCTTAAATATGTAGAGGTTGTAAGGCAAGGAGGTCATGTGATGGTTACTGGGTTAGCAAACATTCAGCAACATATTTCCAATAGTCATTTCGTGCTTTCATTTACTCAATATCGCTTCTTGTTACTTGCAGCCGTTCTTATGATATTGATGGTCCTTGCAGTTTTATTCCTTATGCCAAACGTAACGAGAGAAAATTCGTTGTCAGTAGCAGTCGGCGCAGATCAGCACACAAATCTAACTAATAATTTAATAAATATGACGCCTAAGCAGGAGTCGTATTTATTAGAAAACCAGACGGCTGACGTAACAATTAACGGCAGTAATGTACCTATAGCGCAAGAAGGAACTACGCGTATCACTGTCCCGATAAAAGACGGTCAGGCGATAATCGACAGTACTGTGCACACGGAGCGTAACGGTGCTTCAACTTCTTCCCGTTCAGAAATCACGATACAAACGCATAGCTCTTCAAATGTAACAATTGAGGATACGCAGTAACTAACATCTACTGTGGTCATGCGACCTAGATAGATCAGAATTGACCTTTCCTGGTCGGGTGAACACCCGAGGAACAATCAAACCAAAGGAGGACAATATGAAGGTATTACAAACAGTAGGTGTAGTAGTTACGTCATTCGGATTAGCAGTAGGAATGACGGGCTTCGCTAGTGCAACTTCGGGTATGATAGAGAACACCGGATATCGTTCACACAACAATATCAAGAGTTCTACGAAGCAAAAGACGATGGTCAAAAATACAAATAATGTTGGTGTTGGAAACTCTAATGCTCAAAAAGCTGAAAGCGGTCATGCGATGGTCAAAAATACGACCAACGGTGGCAATGCGACAACGGGCGCGGCTTGGAACGAAAATAGCACTAGTGTTTCTGGTACCATTAGCAACAGTAGCGCAAGTGCAGCTCCGGCACCAGCTGCACCTACACATACTGAGGGTTCAATAATGAACACTGGCGCAAAATCACATAATAATGTGAACGTTAGCCAGTCTAGTAGTTCTTACGTAAAGAATACTAATAATGTGGAAGTTGTTAACCACAGTATGCAAAAAGCTGAAAGTGGTAACGCGACTATCATGAATACAACGAATGGTGGTTCTGCGACAACAGGCGAAGCATCGAACAGAAATGAAACAACTGTTAGCCTTAACGTATCTAACTAAGGATACATTCTAGGGTGTTTAGAGGAGGGGTGCAACACCGCACCCCTCTCCAAGAAATAATTTATTTGCTTAGTGTTAGAGGAGGATAGTAGTATGCGCAACTTTAAGAAAGTAGTCCGGTCGTCCCTCTTGTACGGTATGTCTCTTGTGCTTATTTCGAGCACTCCTCTGACTGCTTTTGCAGATGAGCCACCGTCGATAGCTGATGAACCTGTAGTCGTTAGTACACCGGAATCACCAGTTATTGAAACGCCACCTCAGGTAGAGGAGGCGCCTGTAGTCACTACGGATAGTGTATCGGTGCCGCCATCGCCACTTCAATCGCCGCCAGTAGTAGAACCGGCGCCTGCAGTAGTTCCGGTAGAACAACCGCCCGTCGCAGCACCGACACTACCACCAGAGTCTGCGACAGCACCCAATCAGACTGCAGCTATACGAAGTGACGTAGGGATTGAAACGATAGAACAATCGATTGCAAAATCAGGCGATTCAGTAGTTATACAAAATACGAATGCCGGCAATGCAACAACAGGCGACGCGTCAGTGCAGACAACAATTATTAATAATGTTCATTCATCTGTTAACGGGGGAGCTTCGAGTGTCGCGCACTTTACGACAGACATACACGGGAATGTATATGGTGATATCACTATTTCGCCACCGGTAAGTACGGCAACTCAAGTAATGAATGCGAATATGAGTAGCCTGAGCGATATTGATAATAACGATTCAATTACTAATACAGTAGATGCTTTGGCGATGAGCGGTAACGCGACGGTAGATAGTAATACAAATGCCGGCAACGCAACAACAGGTAACGCGAACGCAGTAGCTAATATCATTAACCTTATTAATACGATTATTGCAGCAAATCAATCGTTTGTGGGGACAATTAATATTTACGGCAACCTGGACGGCGATATTCTCGTGTCTCCAGAATTTATCCCGCAGTTGCTTGCGGCAAGTCAGTCGAATTCAAATGTTGACACGTCACTATCTGCCGACATGAACAGCAATCAGCAGGTAATAAATAACATCCAATTAAGTGCGGCGAGTGGGTCAGCGATGGTAGAGAATAATACAAATGCCGGTAACGCAACGACAGGAAGTGCGGCTACAAACTTAACGGTACTTAATTTGACAGGCCATCAAGTAACGGCAGCGAATAGTTTGCTTATCTTTGTGAATGTACTTGGTACGTGGGTTGGCATGATTGTTGATGCGCCGGTCGGGACGACGTCGGCAATGCTAGGTAGCGGCGTGACAAATAATACAGTATCGGCAGCGAATGCATTACACATCACTGACACGGCAAAAATAACAAATAATATAGACCTTGCTGCTATGACTGGTGACGCAGCGGTTACCCGCAATACGAACGCGGGGAATGCCACATCGGGCAATGCGACAGCAAGTGCGAATATAGCAAATATTGCGATGAGTACATTTTCCATTAGTGAATGGTTTGGGGTTTTATTCATCAATGTTTTTGGAACGTGGCATGGTAGTTTTGGCATAAATACGGCAAATGGTGATGTTGTACCGATGAGCGGTGATGCAGTAGAACATGCGCAAGAGCGTAGTGAACAGTCGCCGCCGTACCAGCTTGGATTTACTCCAAAATCTGCACCCGTATATAGTAAAAGCCTAGAATCGCCGCGCATGCCGACAGCTAAAAATGACACCTCGAATGGAACGGTGATGCTTGCAAGTGCTAGTATGCCGAGTGATGAAGGCGAACAATTATTAGGTACCTATACTGAGCAGCCAGGTGCGCAACATCCGAACGTTACACGGCCTATTGATTTGACGATGATGTTTGCTGGACTTGGAATTGCGGTTGTCGGTCTGCTGATCGCGGGGTCGCGTCGATTGTTTTAACTAACAGATAAAAACGGACTAGCACTCTTTACATCAGAGTGCTAGTCCGTTACAATTATAGTAATGAGTAAGCGTGATTATTATGAAGTACTCGGGGTGTCAAAAGACGCAAGCGCCGACGAGATTAAAAAGGCCTTTCGCAAGGCTGCAGTTAAACATCACCCTGATAAAGAGAGCGGTGATGAGACGAAGTTTAAAGAAGTCAACGAAGCCTACGAAGTTCTAAAAGACCAGCAAAAACGTCAGCGATATGATCAATTTGGCCATGCAGGCGTAGGCGGATCATCGGGTGGTAGCGGAGGTGGCAATCCATTCGACGGATTTAACGGGCAGAGCATGCATTTTGATTTTGGCGACGGCGGACTGGGCGATATATTCGGACAATTCTTTGGTGGGGGACAGCAATCTCAGCGTGGTCCGCGACGTGGTCGCGATGTTGAGGTAAGTCTTACTTTGTCATTCGAAGACGCCGTGTTCGGAACTGATCGCAAAATCGAACTAACTATGGACGACGAATGTAGTCACTGTAAAGGTACGACTGTTGAACCTGGGTATGGTATGAAAACATGTCCGACATGTAAAGGTGCTGGCCAGCAGACCCGTGTAATGAATACGATTTTTGGTCAAATGCAGCAAGCAGTCACCTGTGAAACCTGTAAAGGTCGAGGTAAAGTACCAGAGAAAATCTGTACTGTATGTCATGGCAAAGGCACCGAGCGTCGTAAGCAGGAGATGACGGTCAAAATCCCTGCAGGTATCGACGACGGTTCGACGATTCGCTTAAAAGAACGAGGCGAAGCAATCGGTGAAGGTGTACGTGGCGATTTATATATTCATATCCGGGTTAAAGCACATCACAAATTTACACGTGAAGGCGATATTATCCTGTCGGAAGAGCATATTAGTATGATCGATGCCGCTCTTGGTACCGAGATTGATGTTGATACGGTAGACGGAAAAGTGCGAATGAAAATCCCTGCTGGTACGCAAGGTGGAACTGACTTTAAGCTATCTAAGCACGGTATTCCTCATATGCGAAGTGACGCACGGGGTCCACATATTGTGAGCATTATTGTCGACATACCGACCAAGCTTTCTAAAAAGCAAAAAGAGCTATTGCAGCAGTTTAACGACGCAAAAAAGCGCACTATCTTTTAATACTATATTTGACAAAAAAAGAAATATCTATTAAATAGAGAATGATATAGACAACTCTGTCTGTATGCAACCTGAGAGGATGGACCTAATGGTAGGTACTTTATTATTCGTGCTGGTGGGCGTTGCCGTCGCTGGTGCGATGGGGATTATCCAGGATGATTACGGATTCGGCGCCGAGCTTTTTTCGGTCGCTGTGTTGGTCGGTGTCGCAGCAGGTCTGATCGCTTCAACAATCTGGATCTTGATCCAACTGTTCATTGGCGATACAGTGCTCTCAAAACGCTCGTCGGACAATCTGCGGTGGAAAGAGACTTTCGTTGATAAAAACGGAGACGTGCAGAACACCTCTGTAACCGAGGGTGTATTCGACGAAACCAAGCGACAAGTCGACCATCATGAGTAGCGTGCAGCTCGTCGCCAGGATTGTTTTTCTGGCGACGAGCATGGCGTTTCCATCCTCTCAATTATTTTCTATAGAACTTATGTTTAACTAGTTTACAATATACTTGATTTATCAACCATAAAATCGTATAATAACGGATGTTATGTGGGATACCTTTCAGCTGCCACTTCGCGGCAATTTTTCTTTTAACAAAATTGCCAGCGCATTCTTGGCCGTCATCTTCTCGGCTCTTTTGCTGACAGTCATAAATAGTACGGCCGCGCAGGCGGCTGATGCTACGTGGAAAGATGACGGAAGCATTTCGTACGGGGATAAGACATACCAGCCTGTTTCACCACCGCCTCAAGGAATCACCGCTCCAGCTGGTGCGCTTGTATTTGAGTCAAGGCAAAATGGAGAGCCGACTTCGAGTATCTTGTTTATCGAACCGAACACCGATACTACCAAAGAAATGAAGGCAAAGGTAGCCGATTATACTGTCACGACGACTGGTGAATATACAAATCCGAGACCACCTAACCCAGCAGAGATATCGCTGAGTGCTAAACCAGGGTCTAAAAACAAAACACAATGTGATGTAGCCGGAATTGGCTGGATAGTTTGTGTTGTTTCTCGATTTATCGCAGAGGGAATGGACAAAATATTCTCACTTATATCTGGGTATCTTGAGGTAAAGCCAGTGTCGACCGATACGAACAGCGGCCTTTACAAGGCGTGGTCGGTTTCGCTAGGTATCGCCAACCTGATGTTCATTCTTGCATTCTTGATCATTGTTTATTCGCAGATAACCTCGATAGGGCTGAATAATTACAATATCAAAAAGATGATACCAAAGCTTATCGTCGCTGCAATATTAGTAAATATATCATTCTATATCTGTTCAATTGCCGTTGATGTGTCTAATATTCTTGGGCACAGTATCCAGGAAGCTCTTATCGATGTTCGTAAAACATTACCGGATCCGGTATCGCAATTAAATTGGAGCAACCTAACGACATTCGTCCTAAGTAGCGGTACGATTGCTGCCGGTGCCTTTGCTGTGAATGCAGGTTTTGTCGGAAGCGCGGCGGCTGGTAGCTTTGCCGGACTACCATTCCTGCTTGTTCCTGTTCTCGTATCGGGCGCGTTAGCTGTTCTTGTTGCACTGATTATACTTGCCGCCCGACAAGCTATTATTACTGTTTTGATCGTCGTTGCACCGCTGGCGTTCGTAGCGTATCTATTGCCAAACACCGAAAAGTGGTTTGAAAAGTGGCGTGATCTGTTTATGACTATGTTGCTTGTCTTTCCACTGTTCTCGTTGCTGTTTGGTGGTTCGCAGTTGGCATCATATATTGTCATCGAAAACACCAATCAGATTAGTGTCGTTATATTTGCTATGTTTATCCAGGTAGCACCACTCGTAATGACGCCGTTTCTTGTGAAGTTTAGTGGATCATTGCTTGGACGCTTGGCTGGAATGATTAATGATCCTAAACGTGGCGCTGTTGACCGAGCTCGTGGATGGGCAACGGATAGGGCAGAGGTTGCAAAAGCGAAAGGCCTGGAAGCAGCATCTGCACCTGGTGGACGTGGCGGAAATCGGTTCCAGCGACAGGCGTTTAGGCGTGAGAAAAATCGCATGGACCGCGAATCGTGGAAAAAGCGTGGTGAATCACACGTCGATGCAGCATGGCATAATGATTCACGATATAACAGCCACCATGACAGTATGGGTGCTGCAGAACTACGCAAAAAATCTGGCGAGAGCGAAGCAAATCGTCATTTCGAGCAGCGTCGTTCGACTGACAAGAACTTACAAAATTACGTTGCACGTGAACGTCTAAATAGTGAAGTGATCAAGAACCTTCAAGACACCGAATCGGCTGCATGGGAAGAAGCAAGGACGAGCAAAATGGGTACTAATAACCGTTTCGCAAACTTTTCTACCGAATCAAAAGCGGTATTTGAGCAGCAGATGATTGCCGAGGGGCGACTAAAGTTTGCACAGTCTGAACTAAGCGACGAACGTGCAAAGATCATCATTGGCAACGAGGGCTTGCAGACAGCCATAGGTGGAATAGGTGGAGCAGAGCGTGCTCTCGCAGCGGCGACGAATGAATATCGCAAGAACTACAACGAACGCGTTGCGGAAGGTAATGCAGTACTAAAACACTACAACCTTTCTGGAACAGAAAAACAAGATCATGCGCTCGGTAGAGAAATTAGCGTGATGGATGACAATGGTAACTTGAAGATCTTCCGTAAAGACAGTACCTATACTCGTGAGGCTGCAATTGAAACGCAGATGACCCAGGGAACAGCGCAAGAGAAAGAAGAAATTATTCTTCGCTCTGGCGGCGACCTGCAGCCGTTCCGTACGACTATTGTTCAGGCGGCAGTCGACGGAAAGATTGGACAGCAACTTATCTATATGGGTGGCCAAACGCTAAATGACATCAGCCAGGGTAGTATCAATGGTGAAGAATCGCTTAATAATGCCGTGCGCTCTACTATTATGAAGGGTAAGATCTCACCGGCAGATCTTGCAGGCAACGATTTTGTTGGCTTGAAGCGTATACTGCATGTGGCAAGTCAGCCAGCACCGGCACATTTTAATACTGAAGAAACCCAAAAATATAATCAGAAAGTTCAATCTATTAAGCAAGCGGCATACGATGCATTGACTAACTCTAACCTCAAGGGAAGCGTCAAGAAGAATGCACGAGAACAGTTGAACAATATGGTACAGGCACTTACCGGTGACGTACATGATGAGTCTGGTGCGACAGTCACCATCCTTCCAACAGACGAACTATAAACTATTCTTGATTTATACATAAGTTTATTGTATTATAGATTGTAAGAATACAATAAACTTTGTATTCTCGCGACAATCAGGATAGGAAAATCGATGAACAAGATCGACGATCTGAAGACGATTTACTTTCATGCAAGTAGTCTCGACGACACCGAAAAGACACAGGCGTACAGATTGATGTTCCGAGAGTATCTCGGAGACGTTCTGTTCGAAGCGAATCCAGGTATTACACCGGAACCGTTTGAAATTCCTCGTGCCAACGGTGGCGACCCGGACAAGTACATGGCACTCAACCTCCAGCACCGCGTGGCGTTCATCCAGATACCCGGTATCAGCTACGATGAGTACGTTCTGTACATCATCAAGCCCGCCGATCCGAGTAAGCCGGCCGTACTGGGCGCGAAGCGGACACTGAACAATCAAGTGTTTTATGAGCTTGTCGATATCAGTCTGCTGCCGCTCAGTACGTTGATGAACCTTTACGGACACCTCATCAAACTGGGGGGGCTCCAGTTCGAGAACAAGCACGAAGCGATGCGCAAGCATCAGCAGAAGCTTGCTCACAAACTCAGAGAGCAATGACTGCCGCATGATCACGCACGGGACGAGTGCGAACACATCCC
>JAZQPT010000097.1:0-5003 GCA_045628725.1 Saccharimonadales bacterium (SeqCode) | reverse complement strand
GGAAAAGCTCCAATAGGATATAAGAATAGTGTTTTACAAAACGGTAAGAAATGGATTGAAACTAGCCCCTTACAGGCTGAGATTATACGAGAAACGTATACGCTATACGCCAGTGGCAACACGTCGTACAGAGAATTATGTAAGAAATGGCAGATTGAATATGGTATCAAGGTAGGATCGAGCCAGATGGATCTCATTCTAAAAAATCCTTTTTACTATGGTGAAATGAAAGTAAAAGGTAAACTATACCCACATAAGTACGATACGATTATTAGCCGTGATTTATTCGAACAAGTTGATTCTGTCATGAAGGGCTATAAAGTAAAACCTCATCGCTGGGGAGGCCTTCCCTATTCGCTAAGAGGGCTCATAAAATGCGCAGAATGTGGTTGTAAAATTACATTCGAAAAGAAAAAAGGTAAATATATTTACGGTCACTGTACTCAGTCGAAATTCAAACATAACGCAAAGTATATCTCTGAAGATAATCTGCTCTCTCAGCTTACTAGAGTTTTCAGATCAATACAGATACCTAATGATGCCTTTGAAGAGGTCAGCCGGGCGCTACGCATGTCACATGAAGATAAGAAGAGGGTGAGAGATCAAACACTCTTAACTATCGAAACAGAGATTGAAAAATACCAGACAAGGATAGAAAGGATTTATGAAGACTATTTAGACGAAAAGATTCCAGAACAGCTTTATCAACGAAAATTTGAAGAATATAGGAAATCTCAGAAATCTTTACAAAATAAACGACAAAACATCGAACAAGTAGAGGATGAGTACTACGGAACAGTCTCTCATCTGTTAAGACTATCTCGTGATGCACCTAAGTTGTTTATGGAGGCTAATAACGAACAACGTCGTTCACTAGTCAATTTAGTACTTTCGAACTTAGAACTTGACGGTGATCAACTGAGGTGGCAAACAAAAAAGCCATTCGATACGATGGCTTTTTGTAATAATAATGGCACTTGGCTCCGGCAGCTGGGCTCGAACCAGCGACCTAATCGTTAACAGCGATCCGCTCTACCACTGAGCTATGCCGGAGTACGAGAGTAAGTATATCGGATATTACCCCTTTTCGTCAAGAGGTGACTAGCGAGCGTCTTTTGGCACTTTAACTTGTTTGAACGCTTGAATCTTTTTAGTTAGATCGGCAATCTTTTCCCAGCTTGATCCGTCAGAAACAATACTTAGGGCGTAGAGTCCCTTGTTTGAATAAACAAGCGCCGCGTCGTTATGCACAACTTCACTCTCACCCACAAAATGCGATACTTCGCCAGATGACAATCCCTTAGGGATTCCGTCGTTGGAACGGATTGAACGAGACACCGATATTAGCTGTTGGCCACCCTCTACGCGGGCAACTTGGTTTTTATGTAGTCCAATTAATACGTTCTGTAGATCGTTGGCAGACGTAACGCCGCCCTTGTTGGCAAATGTAGTGTTCTTTAAACCTAATTCTTGGCCTCGTTTGGTTATGTGCTCAAATCCAAATCGATTATAGAAACCAATGCGACATCCTTCGTCCGATTTTAAGTACATGTCTTTAAAGCAAGCATCGACGTTACGTTCACCAGAGATTTTTTCTGCTGGTCGCAGTAATCCCGCATATTTATCGATCACCACCCCATAACCAAGGTAGAGACTTTCGATGCCTGCAGACGGAAACTTGGCGTCGGCGTTATAGGTAGCACTACGCAGATTCGTCAGGCCAGATAACTCTGTAATTGCCATACCATACGTTCCTGGATTGTCCTGGGCAAACTGCGCCAGTAATGCGCTATAGCCCACGCTTGTTGGCGTGTAACTACGTGTATATATGACTGTTGGTCCAACGGCATGCGTCACGGCAACCGCTTGATTGGTCTTGCTGTTAATGTAGTCAGTTACCGACGCTACGATCTTTGGTTGGTCAAGCACAAGGCCGCCGGCGCCATCGAGGCGTGATGTTTCAGTAAAGTCCTGCGTCGACACCTTGCTGACACCTGGCTTTTTAACCACTTTTGCCGCAATCCCGCTATTAAGGTACGTTTCTAAGCGTTCACTGTTGACAGTAAATAGCAGTTTCGCTGATTGGTTAGCATCATCAATATTCGCCTGTGGCACGTCGCTTTTAAAATCTAACCAACTAAGGACAGTTCGCCCCGGGACTGATTCGCTACTCGTGCCAAGCGACACAGGCATAGGGTCTTTCATACGCTTATTTAACACATCCGCGAGCGCTCGCGCCTTGTCGTCGTCAACAGCAGCAGGTGTCTCGGTGCTAGCAATCCGCAACTTGTTGTCGGCCGATGACGAAACGGGTTTTGAATCGGATAAAAGTTTTTGGAATTCAGTAATGTCGCAGGTACCGCCAGGTACGGACGGAACGATCTGCAATTGGCTATCAATTAGCTTTAACGTGGCGTCTTTTGCAGGAACAGTACAGGTATTCCCTACTTTGCTTTCGGTATACGATTGAATCCGATCTTTGTCATAAGCATACTCTAACCCACCTGGTTTAATGACGTTGTTTGCCCAAAATATTGACCCAGGAATGAGTTTTAGATAGAACGGATATTCCATTTTATTTATTCGCTCTTCGTTGACGACATTAATGCCAACTTCTTTTAGCTTTGGCGTTTCGAACGCAGCATCGTTATTACCAAAGAAAATATTTAGCTCTACATCGGCATACAGATTGTTGAGTTTAGTCGCTGCCTCGTCTTTGCGCATTCCACCAACGGCCGCACCGTCTACCTGCGCGCCTGGCAGTAAACGGGTGTTTGGATATACTATTTGAAAAATGGTGATCCCCACGACGATTAACCCGATAACACTCAATAGGACGGCTTTCCAGTGATTTTTCATCCAATCATTAAATAACAGTGCCGCAGGGCCTTTGCTACCAGGTAACTTTTTCGGACTAAGGGGCGGCAGTGTCTGATTATTCAGTGGCGGCAGTGGATTCTGCGAAGGAATCGTCGGCGCTATCTGCTGAGATGCCTGGTATTGAGGCTGCGGTTGCTGTTGTTGATACTGGAACTGCGACTGAGGCTGCTGCATATACTGCGGGTTTACCGGAGGTTGTTGTTGTCCCCAGCCTTGGTTAGGTTGCGGCGGAGGAGTCGGCTGCGGCGACTGAGGCTGGTTGGGGTTGTTTGGATACATAGGTTGTCTTCATTTTACACTTCGCTTATGCTTTTGTCACTCTTATTAGCGGCTTCGTAGTGCTTCTATTTGGCGCGTCAAGTCTGCAATCGTTGCCCAGCTGCTACCGGTTGTCATGATACTTAGTACCGCAGGGCCGTTCGGTCCATAGATGATGGCCGCATCATGAAAGTTTCCATCAAGGAAGCCTACTTTGTCGGCAACTGTTCCGTTCGCCCCCGCCGGAATCCCTTGGCGGTAGACGTTTCGCTTCATCGCACCAAGTAAGCGATCTTTGCTCGCTGCCGATACTAACTGCCCCGACTCTAGGCTTGCATTAAATGTCGACAAATCACCCGCCGTCGTCTGAGGGCTATCGCCTAAAAAGGACGTACCTGTTAGACCAACTTTTTTCAGCTCGTCGGTCATCGCACGGTAACCGATTTTGGCAAGCAGCGCCTCGCCGCATGGGTTGTCGGATTTAACAATCATATCGTCAAAACATTTCTCTAGATTTCGCCCGCCAGATATCTGGTCAGTCCATCGCCACGTACCGGCTTCAACTCGCTTTAGCGTGCCGTATGCAACGTATAGTTTATAGGTACTTGCGGTATGGAACTGCTTTGTGTCCTGGAATACTGCGCGGCGACGCTGGCCAGATAACTCGACAAGAGAGATGCCGAATACGCCTGGACGTGCTTCGGCATATTGCTTTAACAGAGCCGAAAGCCCCGTATCTGTCGGACTATACGACCGAGTGTATTCGACTTTTGGGCTCACAGATTTGACGGCAACTTGCGGCACGTCACCACCGCTCGTAATATAATTACCAATCGCCGTTAGCGTTGCCGGCGTATCTATAGCCTGTCCCGGCGCACCGTCAACGCGTGATATCTCGGCAAAATCCTGCGTCGCTACTTTACTCACTCCAGGCGCACGAGCAACCTTTGGAGCAAGCTGTTTTGCGCTATAATCAGCTGAACGATCGGGATTAATCGTTGCAATAATTCCAGCGTCTTTTGGTGCAAAGTCTAGCCATCCGATAATATCTGTACGCGGGATAACCGTATTCGTTCCGTTAGCATTTATCGTCACGCCGTCCTTTATACGTTCGGTTATTTGTGATTGTATTTTTTTAGCGGTTTCATCAGTTACCTGCGGGGAGCGTTCTGTCATCGGTACTGTTACCTTTGCTGGTTCTGTTATGCGAGGCGCTGCCTGTGCTAGTCGGTGCCTGACGTCATCAAGCCGGCATGTGCCGCCTTTTTCAGAATTTATGACAATAATAGTTGCATCTTTTACACCTAACGTTGCGTCTTTTGGCGCCACATCACATGACTGACCGAGTTCTTTGGTCATATATCCCTGTAGCGCATCATCGTTATGGCGGTACGTTGGATCGCCCACTGATTGCACTGCATGCGCCCAAAAGATTGAAGTCGGCACAAGACGTAACCATATCGGATATCCAAGTGATTCAACCCGGGGTGTATTGTCAATTGTCAGACCAATATCGCGCGGCGTGGGTGTTTTGTATGGCGAAGAACTACTGCCAAAATACAGCTGGATTTTATTGTCTTGATATTTTTTATCGAGAGCTGCCGCGGCGTCACTTCGTGGCTGCATACTAAACGACTGCTGGTCGATAGACGTAAATGGCAACAGTCGGTCGCCTGGATACGCTAACTGAACTATCAGGAATAATCCTGCAACTATACCTAATGTCCACACAAGTAGTCGTCGCCATTCTAGACGAGCCCACCGTATGATCTCGTTGAGTCTGCGACGTATCATTATGATTTATTATATCACTTGGTTGGATTCGACACAGAAATCCCAAGTATATCCATGGCATCTCTGACGGT
>JAZQPT010000096.1:0-12000 GCA_045628725.1 Saccharimonadales bacterium (SeqCode) | reverse complement strand
TATGACAAAGATTGCAATAATTGAAGACGATTCTGTAATTAACCAAATGTACCGAATGAAGTTCGAAGCTGATGGGTTTGATGTACAGGTTGCCGATAATGGCAAAACGGGTATCGAACTAGTCCGGAAATTTCATCCAGATATCATTTTGCTAGATCTTCAAATGCCCGAAATGAACGGTGATATGGCACTTGCTCATATGCGCTCGCAGGATTGGGGCAAGGATATTCCTGTTATCATTCTGACAAACCTTGGTGCCGAAGAGTCACCAAAGGAATTAAAGCAGCTAAACATCCATAGCTATATCGTCAAGGCTGATTTGACACCTAGTCAAGTCGTCGCCCGCGTCAAAGACGCATTACACCTTAATTAGTTTTTACTGTTGCAAGCGCTGATTGGATAACGTTATCAAATAGCGCGGCGACAGTTAATGGACCAACTCCGCCTTTGGCAGGAGTAATCGTCAAATCATCGCGTAGTCGCACATCTGGCGCTACATCTCCAACGATCTTGCCGTGTTCAGATGCTGTTCCGGCATCGATAACGACAGCACCAATCTTTACATCGGCAGATGTAATAAGCCCAGGAACACCCGCAGCCGTAACGATTACATCAAAATCAGGTAAACGCTGTTTCATGTCGCTGCTATGTTCGTCAAACACAGTTATATTTAATCCACGCGCTGTCCAAAGTCGTGATAGCGGCGCGCCGACAAGACGACCGTTGCCCACCATGGCAATCGTTTTACCAACTAGATTGACGTTATATCCGGCAATCATCCAGTCGATCGCCAGCGGCGTTGCTGGATCGAGCGTTGCTGACTGCCCTAGCCCATCAACATCTTTAGCAGGTACAACGGCATTTACCGCGATATCAGTTGCTGATTCGTCGGCAAGCGGAAGTTGAATAATAATTCCATGCGTAGATGGATCGTCGTTTAGTCGCTGCACGACACCCTGAACATCGGCTTGATCAATCTTGTAGACTTCTACGTCAATTAAGATGTCCCCGCCGTACTGCTTTTTTAGCGAAACGTACGAATCAATCACCGGACTATCGATTGTCTGGATGATTGCTAGTTTAGGAAAGACGTGGTGCGCTTGACGAAGTGCACGCACTTGTTTGGCTTGGCGTTCTTTTATATAGTCGGCAAGTTCGCTGCCGTTTAGTGATCTCATCCCTATAGTTTAGCAAAAAAAGACATGTGCTACAATGAGGTCAGATTATAATTGCCGAGGAGGGTAATATGGGGATTTTTACACAGTTAGCACAGGCATCAAGTTCTTACAGTGATCCGAGCACACTAAATAATACCGAAGCCGCTGTAACAGCGAGTTTTGTTGCATTTTTCGCCGTATTTGTCTTATTCGTCGTCGTAGTATCGTATGTCCTTTATGCGTTCCTGCTGGGTCGCATCTTTAAAAAAGCAGGTGTCGAACAGTGGATCGCTTGGGTACCGTTTTACAATAATTGGAAGCTGCTTGAATTAGGTGGACAACAGGGATTTTGGTCTGTCCTCTCCGTCTTTCCTGTCCTGAATATCGTCTCTGCAATATTCTTATACATTGCAATGTATAATGTTGGGTTAAAACTACAAAAAGAAGGCTGGTTTGTCGTATTGGCAATCTTCCTGACTATCGTATGGCTAGCGTGGCTAGCATTTGACGGTTCTGTTTGGAACGAAAAAGGCGGTGCTGCACCAGCGGTCAAATAAAAGACTGCAGCAAACAATAAAAAGACTAGTGATAAGCTAGTCTTTTTAAATACCTGGGGGGTCATCTCTCGCTATTGTTACATAACCAATACTATTGATACGTCTATAAATAGTATTGGTTATTGCTCAAGATTAGACGCTCTTGAGCGGGTGCGTTTTGAAAAACTACTCGTCATTTGCCAAACGGTCGAGGAAATTGGCAATCTCCTCAGCCTCGGCGTCGAGCGCCGGCAAAGACGACCCAAAGCCGTCGCCAACAAGCCAGCATAACTCCGGGTTGGTCTCGCTGACCTGAACGGTGTATGTGGCGACATCATCCGAAAGCTGACCGACAAACCAGAGCCAGTCGTCAGCGTCACTCGTGTGAGGAAAGACGATTGTCTTGATGTCATCGAGGCGAAATTCACCCAGTACCGACTGAGCGTACTCTTGCATTTCCCTTTCGATGTCGGCGTGCGCCTGGTCGAGGTTCTGCTCATCACTCAGAGTCGGGTCGTTCGAGCTGTGAAATGGATGCACCAACGTGACGTACGTGAAGTTATCCTTGCACTCCTCGGATGGGTCGAAACGAACAATGGCTGGCTGTAGGCCCTGGTCGGACATGGCCTTGTAAAGGTGGGGGTACTGATCGGACGTGACACTGCCAAAGACAACGATGACGTCGCTCATGGAAGTATCCCTTCGTTCGAGGTGTGGTAGTTTTCAAACTATGCATTCTGTGACATGATCACTGAACGCAGTAACAATACCATAATAACTACATAGAGTCAATCTCTATGGAGCGCTGACCGGCGACTACAGTAGTAGCGACCAAGAAAAAACGCCTGTCTTTCGACAAGCGTTTTTTCTTGGTACACCCGGCTAGATTCGAACTAGCGACACCTGGTTCCGAAGACCAGTGCTCTAATCCACTGAGCTACGGGTGCGTACTATAGTTTAAAGTGCTATTACACACTGTTTTTCAATTATATCACCTTTTTAGGCAATTTATAGATGTAAATACAAATACCCCTGCCATTTTAGGCAATAATATGGTATATTTTGTAAAGATACATCATTCTTTATGAGTAATATTACACCAATCGGACAGCAATTTATTGATATGCTTCAGCGCGCTGATGCGCATTCAAAGGAGCGTCAAAAATACATAAAATCTGCCGAAAAAGTACATATTATTGGCGCTGGTCGCACACTTACCGCCGCCTATGAACAGCTGCGAAACGCCGCTGAATATACCGAAGAACACCTACTGCTGCAGCGCGCAATCCGCCGATTTTATCGACGCCTTTTTTTGACACGCGACCAAGACCGTATTGCTAAATGTGGCGAGGAATTGTCAATCGAACTGACACTCGCTGGGTATATTCCTAACGATTCATTACCGGTTGCGACTGTCGAGCAGATTGGCGAACAAGCAGCAAAATATTTTGCCGTGTATCAATATGCCGCCGAAAAATCAGGATCATCAAATGCCGAGGAATGGGCGATTGGAACGCTCGCCGTACAAACCGAAGGCATTCTAACGGACTATACAAAGCGTACAGTATTTGCACAATTCGCCTACCGCTACTTTATCGAAACAATTGATACCGAAGTGTTATTCAGAGGAAAGAAGCCGGACAATTACGATACGACCGTCTTTATCACCGTGCATCGAATGCTCCTAAAGTCCGACAACGCAACAATTCGTCATGCACTACTTGAACGCTACCAGACGTCGCCTGACAACATGGAACAGTTTGTCTCGCTTAACAAACAGCTTGATACACTACTGGCCGCTGATACATCTGATAAGGTAAGTCGGATCGTAAACCGCCAGGGAGCTCCGCTGCGAGTACTATGGCGAATGGTCAATGACACACCAGACCTAGCGACGTTAATCGAAACTCGCGATAAGTTCCTTGCGGCGTACGAAGCGCAGATCATGACTGAATATCAGCAGATGAACGAAAAGATCAATCGCGGTATCGTAAAAAGTGTCATGTTCCTGATAATCACAAAGTTTGCTATCGGTATCGCAATCGAAGTCCCCTACGACTACGTCATGCACGGTCATATCGTATGGCCTGCCCTGATCGTCAACCTTTTCTTCCCGCCAATCTATATGATCTTGCTCCGTTTGACGCTAGTACTACCAGGCAGAGTCAACACACTTGCACTTATTGATCGAATGGAAACGATTTTATATTCAGATAGCCGCACGACACTTTCGCTATCTAGCGCGATTGCCGCGTCAAATCCTTACTCGAAAGTCTTTAATGTCCTTTACGCCTTCCTATTTGCCCTTGTATTTGGCAGTGTGGGCTGGGGACTATGGCTGCTCGGATTCTCGTTTGTACACTTGGCAATCTTCTTTATATTCTTGTCGACTGCAAGCTTCCTTGGATTCCGTTTGTCACGCCTCATTCGCGAAATTGAAACGGTTGATGCTGAACAAAACGGCATCATGCTACTACGAGACTTCCTGTACCTACCATTTGTCGTTGTTGGACGGTGGATCAGCGAAAATTACGCAAAAGTAAATGTCATTACACTTATTCTTGATATGGCGATTGAACTTCCATTGAAAACGGTCATTCGTTTGATTCAGCAATGGGGCAAATTTATTAGTAGCAAAAAAGACGAGTTATAACGTTTAATACGTTAATCCTACCCCTGTAGGAGCCAGTAGAACATAATCACTTGTCGTCGTAGGTATTCGAACAGAAGCGTTATTGTTGTCGCCAATTTGGCCACTTGTGCCGGCACCCCAGCAAGAAATGATACCATTTGCAACCGCACAGCTCGTACTGCCGCCAGCAGACACCTGCGTCACAGCCGCGTCAGATAGTCCACCTAGTGAAAGTCTTGCAGGGGTATTCCTGTTTGCTAGGTTGTTATTGCCAATTTGACCACTACCACCAGCACCCCAGCAATACGCCTCGCCTCTGCCGCCCGCACAGGCGTGCGTTGCACCTGTGGTAATAGTATCAACCAAGCTACCCGTTACTAAATCTGGTCCATTGACGGTGACCGGTGTCGTCTGACTTGCCGTATTTGTACCATTACCCAGCTGACCACTACCACCAGCACCCCAGCATGCAGATGATCCGTTAGCTATCGCACAAGTAAACGCGTTGCCCGCAGCAACCTGCGTAATCATCGGACCGTTCAAGTTACCGACATTCGGCCAAGTAGACGAGTTAAATACGACACGTGTTGGATCGGAATTACCAGTAGTAACGCCACTTCGTCCCGTTGCACCGTTTGCATTCGCACCCCAGCAATATGCGTCACCGTTTGCTGCCGCACACGTATGTGCTGTGCCCGCGCTAATACTTCGAACATGACGACCTGCAAGTGCAGAGACGAGCTGCGGCATATTATACACACCTCCGGTAGCGCCGTTACCAATCTGCTTTGTTGCATTATTACCCCAGCAATACGCCTGACTATCAGCGATCGCACAGGTAGAGGTACCCCCGGCAGTAATATCCGTCACGATCTTTCCAGATAACGGGCCAGCGACGGCCGTTGGACTTGGGTTCACCTGCGTACCACCGGTTGAGCCAGTACCAAGCTGGCCATAGGTATTATCACCCCAGCAAAAAACTTTACCGTTGGTTAACTGGCACGTATGGCGGTCACCCGCAGCAACCTTGGTGGCAACCTGATCAGTCAGTGTAGACGGCGAAGTTGGTACTTTACGCGCAGTCATATCGCCAGTACCAAGCTGGCCATAGGCGTTGTCACCCCAGCAATATGTTTGCCCGTTGGCAATACCACAAGAATGCGAAGTGCCAACACTTACTTCATTGGCTGCTGCAGTGCCGACTGCCGTGCCGATACCTCCGGTAGCAACCGCAGTAGCAGAAGTGTTTCCACTCGTGCCATTACCGAACTCTCCAGATCTATTTAACCCCCAGCATGCAACGGATCCATTCACTACAGCACAGGCGCCCGAAGGCATATCAATAGAATACACCCCGATATCGGTGGCTACTTTTCCGAGAATTGCAGACGTAGGGGTAATTGCATTGTAGGTATGTCCAGTGCCACCGTGGCCTGTTGAATTTGCATACAGTCCAGCGCACATAGGAGTACCGTTGGAAACCAAACAGGATAATAGAGATATGTCATTACTGGTGCCGGAATTGATAACACTTCCAGAGAAAACATTTGACGAAGTATCCCCGCACCCCAGCAGGCCACACTTATTCATATTAAAGCCATTACAGTGCAGTGAACCAACTGCATAGACACAAGTTGTATTTCCAGTCGCACGCAATGGGCCACTTACCAGCATCCCTGTATTGAGCGAACCGGATGCTATGCGTTTGGGAGGTTCAGGAAGTATGATCTGTGTCAAATCTCCCCAGCAGTACATTCCACCATCTGCAATTGCACAGGCACCCGCAAATCCCGTTGCGATATCGGTAGCTTTTTTACCTACCAATTCAGCGCCGCCGTCACACTGGTTACTTCCTGTGTTATATCCAAATATAGGTATAGGCAAATAACTCGCACCCTTGTTAGGGACAAGCCCGTTCGTGCGGCAGCCAAGTAATTGGTAATACGTTACCTGTCCAAGCTGCTGATTTGCATTCTCGCCCCAGCAAAAAACCCTACCGTCGGCAATTGCGCAGGTATAATGATTGATACTTGTGCCAGCAGAAGTAGATACTTTCGTTACTTCACGCCCAAGCAGTGCGCCGCCGACTAATTTCGGTGCCGTCTCATATGCACTAGCATATCCAACTCCTAGCTCGCCGTCTGCATTTCTCCCCCAACAATAAAGATCGCCACTTGCAACCGCACAAATATGGCTCGTCCCTGTAGAGACTTGAGTGACTCGTAGGTTCTGGAATACTTGACCGGCACCTCGCGCAACCGGTGTTGGGGTTGTCCTCGGGGATATATCGCCAGTTCCAAGTTGTCCATAGTCATTCGCACCCCAACAATAAAGCACGCCATTAGCAATGCTACAGTTTGATCCGCCACTTGCAATAGCCGTTACGGACTGACCTGTTGAAATGGGGATGGACTGACCTGCTGCAAGTGATTTTTTCAGAACGACTTGATACGGCGGACCGCTCGATCCAGTAAGTGTTACTGTTCCCGTGGCAGTAATGACTGTTGTCATTCCGTTTGGTACCGGAGCACTGACAGTGAACGTACTCGTCCAGTTATCGCGGGCAGCTACGTTCGGCGAACCACCGCCAGTTGCCGCACCTTCACAGTCAGTTAACGGAGTGAGATTTGACCAAGTCTTGCCGTTCTTAATACAGCCAACAGCATATGAGAGTCCAGCACGAGCTGCTTCATTGCCGATCTGGTTATAGTACTGCGCGTTTAGATTAGAGCTTGTCGAGGCAGTAATCTGCAACATAGTAATGCCAATAATAGAAATCGCGACGCTTAGTACGATTACCGATGGCAGTAAAAAGCCTTTTTGTTCATATTGTTGTTTATATTTAGTAAAAAACTTCATAATTTTAATTCTGTCGAGTTACCCTAAACGAATTTGTTGCCGTCGTTGGACTACCGCCTGTGCGCTGGCTACTCGTTATACTAATATTAACAGTTTTCGTCGTCGAACTCTCGATTGTAGATGTCGGATTAGTGCCGTATGCATCACTATACGGGGTTGAATCTGTGGGTGTCACGTAATAATCAATCGAAAATTCCGTGACGTTCACCATCAGTTTTGCATCGACAGCCTGACAACTAACATTCGTTACCGTAGCGGCACAGCTTTGCTTTTGACCACTCGTTAAACCGCCACACGGAGTCGCTGTGTTTTTTATCGTTCGACGATACAATACACCCGCATCGACGAAATACACCAGGTTGTTTGTCAGTGGCTGGCTGCATGATCCAGTAGCAAACAAGAGCGCCCTTGTATTAGAGTTGTTTGTTGTCGCATAGCTACTGAGTATCAAGATGCGATTATTTGGATTCGCAGTATCAACACCTCGATGCGACCAACCGGCAGGCCTGGTAGGATCGGCGACTGCGTTGGCCGTCAAAAATCCTGCTGCAGTAGAGACGTCTTTCTCTATCAAGCGCAGTGCCGTCTGAGCGTCACCGTTTTGCACTGTTGATACAATCGTCTTGTTATTCGATTCGTAAAAATCGGCCAAAGTTCCAAAAACAATAGCAATTAGTACCCCTAATATACTCAGTACA
This sequence comes from Saccharimonadales bacterium (SeqCode), assembly GCA_045628725.1. Taxonomy (GTDB): domain Bacteria; phylum Patescibacteriota; class Saccharimonadia; order Saccharimonadales; family Saccharimonadaceae; genus JACQGD01. Next base: position 4,118 of record JAZQPT010000096.1, on the reverse strand, counting down.
ACCATTATCTCAACAATGGTAAAGCCAGCTGCAACTCGTGATTTAATTGACATACGTTGCATGAATAACAGTCTCCTCGGGACTACCGTAGGTTACGGCCGACTCTATTTTGACAGGCATATTCAGACCACAGCCTCTGGGGAAAAATGCAGTAACCGTCTGGCCATATCCCGTTGCACTTTCGAGTGTAATCGCAGCAGTAAGATTCGACCCCGACGCTGACGGGTTAATGGAGAGGTTGTTTCGATTAACACTGCCCGCGGTAGTGTCACAGGCAACAGGCGCTGACGAATTTGTCTCGACAAAGCTTCGGCTAACCACTTTGTTCAAATTCGCATACGATATATTGCTTGCCGTTGTCTGCTGACTCACTTTCACTCTTTGGGATTCGCCGACTAGATATAGCTGGAAAAAAAACGCCAGAAACAACGAAGTAATAACTAATGTCACCACAACCTCTACGACAGTGAACCCTGTTTCATCGCTATTTTTTTGATACATAATGAATATGCTTATTATACCCCATCAACTGATAAATGGTATATCAAGTAAAGCAATTCCGCCTCTTCGCAGTCTTGCCATAACAGGGTCGTTCGTGTATAGTATTAATTCGTATGGGCCATTAGCTCAGCTGGTTAGAGCACCTGCCTCTTAAGCAGGGTGTCCTGAGTTCAAGTCTCAGATGGCCCTCCATGCAAAGAACGTCGACATTTTCGCTACCGGTCGACGTTTTTTGTTTGGGGGAGAATATACACGAATTCCTAAATCTTGTATAATAGAATAAGTAATCTAATCTATCACAGGGAATCGCTATGTCTACCGCAGCCTCTCACAACAGACACATGTCCGTATTGCAAACCACACACAACAAAACACTTGTCGAATTGGAATACTACAAGTTATTAGTAGAGAGCGTCGAAGATTACGCGATATTCCTGATGGATCCCCAGGGATATATCATGACCTGGAACAAGGGCGCTGAACTAAATAAAGGCTATAAAGACACCGAAATTATCGGAAAACACTTCTCTAGCTTTTATTTGCAGCACGACATAGACAACAAAAAACCAGAACGAGAACTAGAAATTGCCGAGAAAATCGGGCGAATCGAAGACGAAGATTGGCGCGTACGAAAAGACGGAACGCAGTTTTGGGCTAACGTTATTATTACCGCACTGCGTAGTTCAGATGGAGAACTGATTGGATTTGCAAAAGTCACTCGAGATTTGACAGAACGCAAGCAACAAGAAGATAGTCTGCGCGATACTAATATACTGCTCAAAAAAAAGCAGGAAGAACTACAGCAACTTAACGCGTCAAAAGACGAATTTATTTCGCTTGCGTCCCACCAACTACGCACACCGGCAACTGCCGTTAAACAACTGTTGGGTCTATTGATCGAAGGTTTGCACGGCGACCTACCAACAGATCAATTAACGATCATCCAAAAAGCCTACGAAAGTAACGAGCGCCAGATATCACTGGTCAACAGTTTACTAAAAGTAGCACAGCTAGATGCCGGCAAGACCACCCTGCAAAAAGTCCCTACCGTTATAGATAAACTCATCCGTGATATCATTGACGAACAGTCCGACACAATTGCAAAACGCAACCAGACGATTATCTACCAAAACAGCATGCTGTCGACCTCTACCAATATTGATACAAAATACTTTCGCATGGCTATTGAAAACCTTATCGATAATGCATCTAAATATACGCATCGTAACGGCGAAATAATCGTATCGGTGACGTCACGCGACGATACGATTGTGATTACCATTAAAGATAACGGAGTAGGAATCGATAAAAAAGATTTTGGCAGGCTATTCGAAAAGTTTAATCGTATACCAAACGACTTATCGCAAAAAGTATCTGGCAGCGGACTGGGACTGTACTGGGTAAAAGAAATAATCAGTATGCATGGTGGTGCAATCCGCGTCGAGTCGGCCCTTGGCAAAGGGACAAAGTTTGCCGTTCATATACCCGTAGGCGGTTCTGATGCGTAGGGTACTCGTGGTTGAAGACGAAGATATTTTGCGCGAAACCTACGAACTAATATTGGGAACGCTCCCCTATCAAGTCGATAGCGCCGCAAACGGACAAATCGCGCTTGATAAATGTAGCGGCGTCACCTATGATTTGATACTGCTTGATATTATGATGCCCGTTATGAATGGTATCGAATTTTTGCAGAAATTTATTCCAACTGCACCCGTCCACACACGCGTCATTATAATGAGTAATCTGTCATCTAGTACTGAATTAGAAACAGCATTAAAACTCGGTGCATCCCAGAGCGTCCTAAAAGCCGACATCTCGCCCAAGCAACTACTGGCAATGGTACGCTACGAAATGGGTACATAGCCAGGCATATATACAATAAAACCTGATATAATACCTCTAATGAATATCAAAACAAACGTCTCTTTTTCTGAATTAACAACGATGCGAATTGGCGGACCGGCAAGATTTTTTGCGGCAGCAACAACTACCGATGAATTAGTAGCACTATACCGCAATGCCAAAAGACTTGATCAAAAAGTGTTTATTATCGGCGGGGGTAGCAACTTAATTGTACGCGACGCCGGGTTTGACGGATTAGTAGTTCATAATCAAATACCCGGATTCGATGTCGTCGAAGACAACGCTGATTTTACAGTCATCCGAATAGGTAGCGGTGAGCTGTGGGATTCTATCGTTGCAAAAACAGTCGATATGGGGTTAACAGGTATCGAGGCATTATCAGCCATTCCAGGGACAGCTGGCGCGGCACCGGTACAAAATATTGGCGCATATGGCCAAGAAGTTGCCGACACATTAACGAGCGTCGAAGCCTACGATACACATACTGATTCTGTAGTGCGGCTTAGCTGGGAAGACTGCGAATTTTCATACCGACACAGTATTTTTCGTGGTTCCGAGCAAAATCGCTACGCTATCGTCGCTATTACACTAAAGTTATATAAAACCACGCCGGTTCAACCATTCTACGCAGCTGTCCAAGATTATTTAGATGCACGCGGCATCACTGACTTCACCCCTGCCGTGATTCGTGCTGCAGTTATCGATATTCGTACTAACAAACTACCCGATCCTGCCCAGCTGCCAAATAGCGGGTCATTCTTTAAAAACGCTATCGTCGAAAAATGGCAAGCCGACAATCTACGTCGCACCTACCCAGAGATGCCTGCATATGAGATGGACGGCGGTCACTACAAAATCCCGACTGGATGGCTTATCGAGACGGCTGAACTCAAAGGCATGCTAATTAATGGATTCAGGGTACACACAGGAAATGCACTGGTGTTAATTAATGAATCAGCAACGGGATATGCAGACCTCGCGACAGCGCGTGAGCACATTATCAATACCGTTCGTGATAAATTTCAGGTAATCATCGAACAAGAACCTTTAGAGATCTGACCACTGTTCGTGCACAGGTAAAAGTATTGCGCTTGTGCTTTAACTGTAGTATATTACATTCACAAGTAAAAATAATTAAGGGGCATCACATAATTATGAGTCTTCAACAAATAAAAACAATGAAACAAGAGAAAGGCTTTACTATCGTCGAGCTCTTGATTGTCATCGTGGTCATCGGTATCTTGGCAGCGATTGTCATCGTAGCGTTCAACGGCGTTCAGGCACGAGCAAACAAGACGGCGGCTGAATCTAACGCCAATACAATCGTCAAGAAACTAGAGGCATACAATGCCGTCAAGTCAGCATACCCAACCACACAAACAGAAATGAATTCCATAAAGGAATCTGAAGTTACAAACAGTGGTATTTCAATTGCCGCTGTGTCTGTAACAAATGGAAAGACGCATGTAGAAGTGAACCGCTGTACGACAGGAACAACCACACTGGCTGGTGTTGGCGCACAAGTTCGCTACTGGGACTTTGCGAAAACCGGTGGCGCGGCTGCAAGCGACTGGATTAATGTCGGAACAACCTCGGGCACAGGCGTAAGCTGCACCTCAGCACTCGGCGCGTAAGATACACCTAACAAACTAACAACTTAACAAGGACTATAACTAGCATGCAACTAAATAAAAAAGCTAACTCAGGTTTCACTATCGTCGAGCTCTTGATCGTCATCGTGGTCATCGGCA
>JAZQPT010000095.1:0-3767 GCA_045628725.1 Saccharimonadales bacterium (SeqCode) | reverse complement strand
GCCTTTTTGCAGCAACTCCGCCACCAGCTGGTTCATCTCCACCCCACGCTCCTTGGCGAGACCCTGGAGCTGCTGCACCAGATCCCCGTTCAGCTTGCACGCGAACGGCACCAGCCCCAGCGCGCGCTCGCGCTCGCGCTGTTCGCGGCGGTCGGGTGCGGGCGCGCCGGCGGCGCCGAAGGATGCGTTCTTCGTTCCCATCGCGTTCATGATTTTCTTGGCGTCGCTTTTTGCCAGGTCCGTTTTTTTCATGACAGTGCTACCTTCTTATTAGCTAAACCGGCATTCTAACCGCGAATGCCGGTGAGGCAGGCCGGACAAGACAACGCCGATCAAAGTGACTGCCGGCCCCGGCCCGCCCTGTTTCGATCAGATCCGGTCAGGCATGATTTCCCACTCAAATGAAGACCCGGCGCGGACCGCGGCCTGTTCAAGTAATTCCCGCGCGGTCGCCAGGTCCACTCCCGCCAGCTCGCAGTAAACGTTATGTGTTGCCGGTTCTTCGAAAGGTGAATGCATCGGCCAATTGCAGTTGAAGATAATGGACTGGGACTGCGTGAGAAATTCAAGGACTTGCCGTGCGGTCGCGCGATGGATGTACAAGGTGTGGCGCATGCTGACGTCTCCTTCAAGAATCGTTGGGGTGACAGATCTTGGCGACCGCGGGGCCGCCGACATCCATTTTGCGTCATAGGTCAGCGGAGAATATTCACCAAATGTCACGATGTGGGGGTTTGCATGGATACGCTCGCGGATGACGGCTTTTGGCCGAACTCGACCGTTCAGTGTACGACAACTTCCGACTCAAGAAAGAAGGCGTGTAGAAGCTTGTCGCGTCAATGATCTACCCGGGCCATGTTCGACCAACCTACCACAGATCGAAATAATCCCGTTCCGCATCCATACTTTGCTCCGTCGGATGCTGCTGCCTTGCTCGGCATGTATGAATGCTGTTACATCTCGTGAGTACATCCAGCTTCGATTCGTCAACCTACTGCCCTCAGTTCATGCTTTTTTCATAGTCCACAGTTAAGCCAGTTCGGCTCTTATTCTGTAGCAGTTCATACTTTGCTAGGCGAGCTTCAGGTTATGGCTCTAATGAGCTTGCGCTTCACGTCACTGCACGGCCGAAATTTAGCAACATGTCTTGCGACGCCATCAAAAAACAAGCAATATTACACATCCTCAAGTACTATCAGGTACTGGGATTAATGGCATCTTTGCGACCAATCTCTTAATAATTAACTTTCAGGGTTAAATTGAATAATATTAATGGGGTAACATTTCGATTTCGTCGCAATGATAGTGTCGGCAGTGCTGATGCAGAGTCGGATGACAGATATATCTCCGATTGCTTTGTCGAGACTGGTGATCTTGACGCATTACTGGATTTCTCCAGCCCAAAAAGAATTATTGTTGGGCGAACGGGGTCCGGAAAAAGCGCTCTAGTAAGAAAATTAAGGGAGGTCGAGGAGAATGTTATAGAGCTACCGCCACAAAATTTGTCGCTAGCATATATAGCCAACTCGGATATCCTAAAATTTTTCGAAGCGGCGGGTGTTAATTTAGATTTGTTCTATCAGCTTTTATGGAAGCACGTTCTGACAGTTGAACTTTTAAAAAATAAATATAAAATCAAAAGCGAAGACCAAAAAAGAAGTTTTCTATCAAATCTTTTCTCCAGCATAAACAAAGACCGATCGAAAGAGCAGGCGATTAATTACTTAAGAGAATGGGGTGAGAAATTTTGGGAAGAAACTGAATATCGGGTAAAAGAACTAACCACCAAGGTAGAAGCCGACCTTAAGGCATCACTCGGTCCCTCGATGGGTAATGTTAAATTAGATTTTTCTGCTGGCAGGAAACTTTCGGAAGAACAAAAGCAAGAAGTTGTCCAGCACGGGAGAAAAGTTGTAAACCAGATTCAAATCAAAGCGCTTTCAGACGTAATACGGGTCTTATCTGAAGATATTTTTAATGATCCACAACAGCGGTATTTTATTACCATTGATGGTTTGGATGAACACTGGGTTGAAGACTCACTTCGTTATAAGCTTATTCGGGCATTAATCGAAACGGTGCGCTCGTTTCAAAAAATAAGATATGTAAAAATCGTTATATCCTTAAGAGTTGACTTATTGAATCGAGTCATAACTGCCACTAGAGACTCTGGGTTCCAAGAAGAAAAATACGAGTCTCTGTACCTTAAATTAAAGTGGTCAAAAAATCAGATTGAAGATTTGCTTGATCGTCGAATCGCGAAGTTAGTCCGTGAACGTTACACGTCGCGGGCAGTAAAATTGCTTGACCTATTCCCAGCCAAAGTCGGAAAAATAAATTTCCTAGATTACCTTACTGAAAGAACATTTTATCGGCCTCGCGATGCAATCTTGTTTGTAAATGCTTGCTTGGAGCACGCTGAGGGTAGAAATTCCGTGACAGCACAGTGCGTCTCGAATGCAGAGGGCGAGTATTCTAGCAAACGGCTCGTTTCTCTTCAGGAGGAATGGGGGGCGACGTTTCCGAATCTGACAAGATACACGCACCTACTTCTGAGGAAACCGGCGTCATTTAAGTTTAGCTTGGTCTCAAAAGAAGTCTTACAAGATTTGCTGTTTTCCGAGTTCGAGGATGACCTAGAAAGCTCCGATCCAGTGGTTCGGGCGATTTCCGATTTAGTGGTCAATGCAAAAGGCACCGCGCATTCCGCTACGCAAGTGTTATTCGAAATATTTTACTTGGTTGGTTTGATCGGAATCAAACCAGATTCGACGAGCGGAACCTATTGGTCATTTCATAACGCAGAGGGACCTAGCTCCGGAGCCATAAAGCCCAGCTCTACGGCATATGTTCATCCAACATTTTGGAGAACATTGGGCACGAGAGCAACAGAATAAATCGCAACCATTCTTTGTCGAGTCTACGACCACGGTTGTTTATGGATTCAAACGTCAGAGAAAAGATAGCGTTATCCGAAATATAGGACTTATTGTCTGACGGAATCTTTTCTGAAGTTACATGAAAATGGGCGATTATGGATAACCCGCAATTTCTTCCAACTGGCCGAACTCTGGCGGGATCGTGACCTGTTCAGTCTTGCTATTGAAAATAAGCTTCGATATCACTTAGTCAGTCTTCGCGTGGAGAACATCGGGCAGGAATCCAGTATCTATTATCGCGCGATAATGATGCGGCCGGCGGAAGACAGGTAGGCCTATGCACGTCGGATTACAGAATAAACTTGGCAGCCTGTCTTTGATAGTAAAGCTTGCCCGCTGCGCTCAGCATTGAGACTGACCAGGCGGAAAGAGGCGCTGTCTCATGAGAGTAATACACCGGAAACCGCTGTCAGGCATGCTTGTCAATCTCGCTGCTGGACTCGTCGTGGCCAAGCTGCCCTCTGACATCGTTGCTTCGGATAGCGTTCCCAAAGAATTGTCGAGTAAGTCGTTCGAGGTGGTTATTTTTGAGGTTAAGCAGAAGTTCACGCGCGGTGCATTTCCGGCGATGGCGCCCCCGGTGTCAGAATAGTTTATATGGACGCCTCCCGTTTGCCAGGTATTTCTGTGTGCTGTTAAACAGGATAGGCTGCAGTTTTATATCCGGCTTTTGGGCCCAATGTCGTTTTGAGTGGAAGTTGACTTCGGCTACCATGTCGGCTACCGCTGTGCAGGGCCAATACGCTGGAGCATGGCCGTCGACCTGGCATGCCGGGGCGATGGCCATGCAGACACCCGGCGACGATAAGCCCGTCCACAGTAATGACC
>JAZQPT010000094.1:0-3087 GCA_045628725.1 Saccharimonadales bacterium (SeqCode) | reverse complement strand
AGAATTCAAAGAGCAAAAAGCACAAGAAAAGTAGAAAACTGATTGCATCGATCAAGGCTTGTTATGATTTGATGACTGAACAGCTGCAGATCGACAACAATATCGCAAAGCAAAAATCAGATTTTTTGCAAGCTGCGACTGAATTTCGATACAGAAATTCTTACCTGTTGGCAAGGATGAATCTGAATTACTAAAGGTGGTTGCTGGTACATATGATGATATCAAAACCGAAATGCAATGAAATCACCAAGATCTTCTATAACTTGTTACATGTTTCGTCCATCAAAAAATCAATAAATCTGTGACATTTCATTGCAAAAATATGAACTATACATGTTAAAGTATTAACGAGGTTCAACTAAAATACATTGATTATAATTATCAATGCAATCAGACAACCAGTGATCATTTCACTGGAATGTCAGCTTCTTCACTGAGCTTGTGTAAGAAGTTGACACTGAGCGGCTCACAGCGCTTTGAGCTGAAGCTGGAGCCGGTCTACCCGCAGTCTTTTGTTTGGAAACTGGAGTAACAATGGTGGATTGAGTACGATTGAGCACAGTTTTACTCTTCACAGGAGTTTTGCCCTTTCGATTACCCTTTGATTTGGACGGAGAAGGTTGCGCAGCGCCTGACTTGTTGGTGATCGCATTCGACACTTTCAAGTTGTATTCATAGCACATATCAGCATTCGCTTTCACGATAATGCATGAACATGTGTCTAAGAGCGAGCGCATCCACTCATGTGGGTAATCGATCAAACAGTTATCCCGTGTGTATCGAGCAACAATCTTCAAGTGCGCATCGAATTTGGGACCCATGCCACCATAAGAATCAAATACAGCCGGAACAAATTCAGTGCGATCCAATAAATCCGTAGCGGGCTTGTATTTGAGTGATTTTTGATTTTCGCGCAGAATGATAGCACCTGCTCTGCGTTTCAGTGCTTCTGACCGATATGAAGCAGCGTGAGAATCAGTCGTTGAGAAGTCATAGTGGTACTTGTGCGACGCAAAGATGGCTTCCATATCAGGGCGCATCCCCTTCTGTTTTGCAGAGTGATCGGGATGATTATATCGATTGACTGGCTCTTTCGAGTGATTCATATTGATGCGTTGATAGTGCTGGTTGACACAGTTATTCAACTCTGTGTGTTTGCGTGTACGAGAGACTTTCATAGCATTGCATGATAACCAGTGAGATTTGTTGTGTGAGAATGCTTCATTGGATTTGCAAAGTGGACAATAATCATCAGTAAATGGATTCAATGCCAGATCAGTATGATATTTGACAGGAATGTCAAAGTGTTTCAATAATGCGACTGCAAACTGAGAGTTCGAAAATCGCTTTGCAAAAGTGTTGGGTTTCGCTTTGAGCCAGTTAGTAGCACCTTTACCTGAAACACAAGACCAATGAATCTTTTCCTCATCAGTGAGTGAAAACGCTTCAAAATCTTTGATCACAAGCTTTTGATAGAATCGATAGAGTAGATGTTGTGTGATTTGTGCAACAGGAATCCGACGATTTGGATGGATTGGTTGAAATATCTGAGCAAATCTCGAAGCTGATTTTGGCAATGAATTACCAATTCTGTTTTGAGCTAAGATGTGACAGGTATTTAACGCTCCTTCCAGCGTTTGAGTGAGATGTGGATGATTCTCACCGATGATTTGTTGGACTCCTCGCATGAGAGTGGGAGTACAGGCAGCTGCTATGAGTGATGCGACGTAGCAGTAATCAATGCGTTTTTGATGTGGGCTGATACCAAGACCGCCGACCTTGACAGGCAAGGACATCTGCATTTTCGCCTTGCCAAGATCGAGATTAGTGTGAGTGGTATCAATGCCTGATTTTGTCAACACAAGGTTGAGCAAATCATTGTGAAACCTTTCTTCAAGACAATTGAAGGGATGTTTACCAAGGCATCTCATCAGATAATCGATTTTTCTCGAAAAGCATGTACGTAACATCAATATCGCCGATTGATTGGACACAGTATCGTCTCGCATGCATGTTTGGATCATGTTGGTGACAGAATCGATTGATTGTTTGATTGATTGCTGTAGAAAATGATCGTTTTTGGCCAGCGGGCAGCCTAAAATTGACGCTCTTTCGGTATGGAGAGGGATATTCTGTTCAGTCAGTTTATCGATTGTTGATTGAGATAAAGGCGCACAATCATTATTGAAATAGATAAATTGGGACTTTGATGGTTTGAGCTTGAGATTGATTTTGGCAGCCTCTGATTTTACCAATGGAACAATATCAATGAGAGATTCCGGATCACCTGAGACTGACAAATCGTCTTGAACAGCAATTGGTTCAGTGCTCGGCTGTTGCGCGATTTTGTCGTACATTGGTTGCACTGCTACAGCAAACAAGATTGTGGCGATTGGATCACCTTGTTTGACGCCTTGTTTGGACATGATAGTTTTCTTCACTGTGCCATCCGCACTACGAGTGAGTAATGGTGAAGGCTGAGAATATGAGTAATGAACGATTGGCCATATGGGGGATAATATTGGTTTCGAATATGTCGCCTTCATCACTTCAGCCCTTTCAACTTCATTGTAGGCGTTCTCGAAATCGCAAGCGAGCACTGCGCGATGTTTGCCAAGTTGAGGGTCTTCATAGCGCAAATTCATGTTCAAGGTATGAAGGGTTGTTTCAACTCCACCTGGTACATTGATTCCCATTTGAATCCCATTCCATATGGTGTGAGTATGATTGGCCACGGAGTTCACCGCTGCCTTTGATGCGAGACGATAGAAGACTTCTGATATCGCGATCGGACGTAAACCTCCATTTTGTTTGGGAGAGGCGATCAAAGTGCATGCAAGGATGAATTCTTTTGATTGATCGGGGAGATTACCATGAAGGATGTCGTTAATCAAACAGGTGAAGCCATCCAAGCAGACTTCGTCGATCACTGTGTATTTGATCAATTGAATCGTCCAGCCAGATGGACCAGCCGCTGCACCATTGTCCATAGAGTTAACCAACTTCTTAATCTCTGTGGCTGTGAGCAATGGTGGTGGAGCAGCAAATTCAGATTGAGGAGGGGAAGGAATGGTTGCATTCGATTCT
>JAZQPT010000093.1:0-1879 GCA_045628725.1 Saccharimonadales bacterium (SeqCode) | reverse complement strand
GTAAATAATAGTATTTTAAATGTAGAATACAAAATGGGCATAGTACGAACGAATGGGTTGGCGCTGCTAAGGAATTGACCAAACCCACTCTTCAAGAAAAACAACGTTATTAGCAGCCAATTTTAGTTGTCTATTATCTCACTATCCGTTTCCCAGTTGGCTTCCATGGCCTCCGTTGCTACTCAAACATACTTGCCTGCTCGCGTGCCTTGAATCCTCGGTGCCGCTCTCACCTTCCAGCACAAAGCTCTCTTGCTTGCCTAAGTTTTCAATGAGGCTTTATTTGATGGACCATTGTCTTTAAAAACCTACTGTATGACTGGAAGACGTCGACCAGGTAGCGTGTGAATTTGCTGACTGGTTTGGATCAAGTCGATGCGGACATGATGCACACCTGAGCTTGGTTGGTGACTTGTGTGCAGAGACCGACTATAACACTGTGGTTAAATAAATTTTGGCGTGCGGAAAACGCAACACTAGAATCCTCAAATACCTCCCAAAAACAGGCTGTACTTGCAATAAAATAGTTTGCTTATAATACGTGCTATATAGCAGACGTATAAAGACTAAGTAGAAGTGCCTAAATCACCTCTATATGAGGTTCTTGTAGGAGCGATGCAGCTTAGGGCTAATAACCCTGCTTTGATGTAGCCTCGTGCGGGGTAAGGTTTGCCAGGCTGGCGTCGCCTGCAAAGTGATATTTTCATCGTAACTCAATCACAAGAGGTGAAAATTTGCTGTTCAAAATTTCATTATAGCGCCTATACTTCCTCTTTAACTATCGCCATAATATAATGCCTTTTCAAAGATTAGGAGCCATCATTAAGCTCACCTTGGTTGCCCTCCAGTTTTGGTGGGGACACCTTGGGGCCGCTAAGGCTTGGCAAGGTACGAGGGTACTTCAGTACTTCCGCTTTGTCACTTTTTTTGGAGCTCGCTACATTCACCTATTTAAGCTCTATATTTGATATTAAAAGCTACTATAACTACTTGAGGGTGTGCTACGAGTTATTATAAGACCCTTCAGCTTTAATGGCATGTTGAGGCCTGCTCAAACCCTCTGAAGGGGTGATAGGAGTTGTGGTGAGCACGAAATCGTTTTGGCCAGTGTTACTTATCGTCCCCGTCCTTGTGCAATGCTTTGTTCCTAGGTTTGCGTGCTCAATGCACATATTGATGTAAAGGAAGGTCCGAAAAATGAAAGTTGAGAGCAAATGGAGGAGGAGCAAGCTGTGCTTGTCCTTCGTCTCTTGCTGTGCTCCTGAAGACCTCATTCATGGTTACTGTTCACGTTCCACGCACACCATGGCCGACAAACGATTCTGATAGATATCCAAACTGCTCAGTGCGCAATTCTGTTCTTCTTAGGCTAGCTCCTTTAACCGGTATTGAGTACGCCTACCAAGACGAATCCAGGGTTGCAGATCACGCGAATATGGCTATGCGGCTGGCATGGCCCTCCACGGGTAATTCTAGCTCTTATATAGCCACTTAAAATCTAATACGAGTACACCTGCGGTTTACCTAAAAACTTGTGATTGACAAAATGTCTATTGCTTAATGTCCCTCACGCAGATGAGCTGCCTCAGTGCGCGCTCATCTTCTTGTAGTATCCGTACGAGTACAACCCTGCCCCTAAACCCCAATGCCGCGCATCAAATGAAACCCGGATGCAAAGACTAGAAAAAGAAATGTGCTGTTCCATCTGCACCCTTAGCTGGAAAAGCGGCGGGTGATCTTAGCAATGACTGTGGACCATTAGTAAAGTCTCATAATTGAAGAGCGCGGTATGTCTTACCGTGTAAGGCGACGACACTGAAGATGAAGACGATGGAGAGGACAAGAACCACGACTGGGTCAACCTTGAGTCCTGGGGACT
>JAZQPT010000092.1:0-5564 GCA_045628725.1 Saccharimonadales bacterium (SeqCode) | reverse complement strand
TGATGACGTCACCTCTCTGATGACGTCATCTCACTGCGGATTAGCTCTCTTCCGGACATTCGTCCTCGCCGCTACTCACGCAGTGTTCACGCAGACTTCTACGATAGGCTATGTTGCCTATCTTCTATCTGCTATGTATTTTGTAGTCGTTTGACTGTCACTTTTACTCTTAGATTCTGATAGATTGTCTATTTGACTATCGACAGTCGCTGACTGTCACATTTGGTATCGAAAGCTGAGTTGATTTCGCCAACTTACTACTGACCGATTGGTCTCGATCGATTGATTGATTTGATTGCCTAAGTTTTATTATTATTTGATTGCCGATATTTGAGAATGTCAAGATATACTGAAGAAGAAATGAAAGAGATGAAGAATGAATTGTTGATAGCGTTCGAGGCTGGTGAAGAAGAAGTTGAAGCCAAGATGGCAAGTTTCCTAGCAAAGAAAGCTAAGAGCAAGATCGAAGTGAGCAAGAAGAAGAACAAGATTGATGAAGATCAAGATAGTGTTGACCATCAAAATAGTAGCGATGAAGAATCGTTTGTTGATAGTGATCGAGAAGCATCAGATAGTGAAGATGATGAACCAGTAATGAAGTCAAATTTGTCACGAATGAACAAGACAAACCCAACTAAGCCGGTGGTATTCAATGGCGAAGGTCCAGATCGTGCATCCAATTGGCGCACATTCAAAATACAGCTGGCATTATACTTCAAGGATTCAATACGATCAGGTGAGTTACTAAGCGAGAAGAGAAAGTGTGAGAAGTTGGTGCAGTGTTTGGGTGGCAAAGCAGTAACTTTAGCTGAGACTCAGCGTTTGATGCAGCTGAAATATGGGAAAGCCAATTTCAGCAAGTTGCTTGAGGTGCTTGATAGTTTGTGGTTACGTCGTGATATTGGAGAATTGTACGACGAAATTTTTAGCCTCAAGCAACAAGTTGATGAAACCGTTTCTTCATACTACGAGCGTTTTATCATTCTGTTCGATGAGCTGGTGTTAAGCGAGGAAGTTAGCAAAGAAGTCGCTGTTAAATGGTTTTCTAATGGTTTGGCTGATGTATTAGGTGATAAGGTTGATTATCGTCGGAAAGCTGACGGTGTTTTGAATGAATTCGCGTACAATGAGGCCCATGCTGCGTTGTTAAAATGTATGAATATTGCATCGGCAGAGGAATGTTACTTGAAATCACGAGGCAAACATTGGCTACTAAACAAGCGATCAGGCAATCCATCATCATCATCAAACACAAACAATCACCATGTGAAACCTCAGGTAAATGAGAATCGATCGAATAGTTGGTCTAAGGTGAGCAATTCAAACAAACGAAATGAATCCAATTCAACAACCAAGCGATTCAACTTGTCCAAAGATGAGATGAAGGAGCACATTCAAGCTGGCAAATGCTTCGTGTGCCATCGTACTGGTCATCGTCATTTCGACTGCAAAATGAATAAGGCAAGCTTGAATGTTATGCGAGGCGATAATTTCAGTGATTCTGATCTGAGTGACGATACGAGTGATGAGGAAGAAGCAGCACCAAAACCACGTTCAAAAAACGTGAAGTAGTGACTGGTGTGTCATCATCATTGAGTAGCGAACATGTAACTTGTTTAATAGACAGTAACATTGTAAGTGAAAAATTATGTCCAGTCACTAGTTTGAATGACATTTCTATTGGTAGCCATCAAGCTGAAACAAAGATCAATCCCATTTTGCTGGATGAGCCTCGATTGGGTACAATCAGGCAGCATCGTGGATTTGAATGGCCACACACAACACCATTGATTTATCTGTCAGGTTCTATCAACGGGAAGAATTGCAAGAACAAGATGTTAGTTGACGGCGGTGCCTCTGCGAATTTTGTTAGTGCTGAGTTTGTTATACGACATCGACTAATAACTCGTGAGCTCAAGCAAGCGTTCAAAATTAGGCTTGTTGATGAAACTGTTTTGTCATGTGCTTGTGTCATTGATGATGCTCGTGTTGAGATTGCTGGCGATCAGTATCGCGGTAAACACCAGTTCATGGTGCTACCTGGCTTACGTGGCAGCGACGTGGTGCTTGGTAGAACGTTCCTTAAGTACTCTCGTTCCGTAGTTGATCACGAGACTGATCGCATTGAGTGGAAGCAACAACAGCAAGTTGTCGATGGATATGAGACGGGAAAACGAGAAAATTCAGTGCAAATCGAGGCACAACCCACTCAAGTTCATTGCAAAACAGCGAAACTCGAAAAGCCTATCGAAGAATCAACAACAGCTGCCACAACAGGCCCACGTGCAACAGATCATAGTGTCGGCTCAGTCAAGCAACGCAATCAGTTGGATGCAATCGTGAGCGAATACGAACGAAAGATGAGCGAAAATGCCGCTAAACTGCCGCCAAAACGTGCTGAATTCGACCATGCAATACCACTGAAGGATCCCGCGTCGAAGCCTGTCAAACTTCCACCGATTCGACAACGACCAGCATTAGCAAGAGCAATGAAGCAAACGATCGACAAGCTACTCAACGAAGGTTTGATTCGGAAAAGCACGTCACCTTATGGTGCACCAGCATTCATGGTCGAACAGGGCGGTAAACAACGAATGGTGATCAACTTCACAAAGCTGAACGAACAAACGATTACTAATGCTACGAGCTTACCACATGCTGATGAATTGATTGCTCGTGTGGGAAAGGCGAAAGTATTTTCTAAGCTTGATCTCAAGTCAGGTTTCCATCAGTTGAGAGTGAAGGACGAGGATATCGCTAAAACAGCATTCACTACGCCGTTCGGTCACTATGAGTGGATCGTCATGCCGTTTGGCGACAAAAATGCACCTGCGAGCTTTGTTCAATTGCTCACTCAGTCAGTGTTGGTGGATATAGTGCATGATTTCATTATCGTCTTCGTAGATGATATCTTAGTATTCTCAGAGTCAACAGATGAGCATTTGAACGATGTGCAAGCGGTGCTCGAACGATTGGCCGACCATCAGCTGTTCATCAATCCAGAAAAGTGCACTTTCATGGTTGACGAAGTTGATTTCTTAGGCATTCATCTCAAAGCTGGCGATGAAGCGGTCAAAGTGTCAATTCAAGACATGAAAGTGAAAGCAATCGCTGACTGGCCGGTACCTTCAACTATCTCACAACTTCGTTCATTTCTTGGTACCGCAAATTTTTCTCGATCATTCATACCCAACTATTCGACTATTGCCAAGCCACTAACAGACGCGACATCTGGAAATTATACGAGCAAGAACGCTAAGATAGCTTGGAGCGATCGCGAGCAGCATGCGTTTGACTCATTGAAACGAGCACTTATCTCAGCACCAGCACTAGCAGTCCCAGATGAGAACAAGCCATTTACCTTGTTCACTGATGCCAGCGATTTTGGTATTGGAGCCACTCTTTGTCAATTCAACGAGCAGCATCAACAGATGCAAACATGTGCATACTTCAGCTCGAAGCTATCAGGTGCAGAATTGAACTGGACGACGTACGATAAAGAAATGTTTGCATTGATTCGAGCGCTGGAGAACTGGCAAATGTATTTCGCACAGTCGAAATATCCTATCAATGTGTTTACCGATAATATCGCGCTTTTGCACTTATTGAAGAAAGAATCAGACTTAATCGAGAAACAGAAAGATTCGATCAGTTCACGGCAAGCACGATGGATTAACGTGTTGACCAGATTCAAACTACATCCACAGCGAATCGAAGGAACCAATAACGTGCAAGCAGATGCACTGTCAAGACGACCAGATTTGAACGGCGGTCGTGATGAGGTACAGGCGATACGTACGGCGCAAGCAAATGAAGCAGCACGACAGCTTGGTCTTGAACCCAAAATCGCGATGCTTGAAGCCAAGAAATCGGAACCAACACTTAGCCCGTTGTTACAGTCCATCGTCAATGCATATTCTTCTGATAAGCAGTGTACCAGAATGTTACAAGATCCTAAACGCTACCATGTTCAGCTTAAGCAAGGATTGATAGTCAACGATCACGATCAAATCATTGTGCCCGCTTCACCAGCAGTTCGAGCAACTATTTTACACGAATGTCACGATACGATCACAAGCGGACACCTGGGCACGCTCAAGACTGCTTCCAGAGTACGAAAGAATTATGATTGGGTTGGTTTGATCGATGATGTGAGTGAATATGTTCGTTCGTGCTCCAGTTGCCAAGAAAACAAATCCAGAGCAATGAAAGCAGCTGGACTGTTACAACCAATTGCACCACCCTTCAACAAAGGTATGGAAATTTCGATCGATTTCGTTGGTGAATTGCCAACAACAGCTCGAAAGAAAAATATGGCACTAGTAATTACCGATCGATACACCAAACGTGTGTGGTATCACGCAACCAAGACAACAATCAATGCAAAACAGACGGCTAAGATCATCTTTGATAGGGTGGTCACGCATCAAGGGTTGCCCAACGTCATCATATCGGATCGAGATGTAAGATTCAAGGCCAAGTTATGGCGCGCTTTGTGGAAAGAATGTGGCACCAGGTTAGCAATGACAGTTGCTTTCAGAGCTGAGGCAAATGGCGGTACAGAAACGAATAACCGTGTGCTGCAGGATATGCTGAGATCGTTCGTGAATGAGAGAAGATCGGACTGGGATGTCAAATTGCCTGCTTTAGAGCTGGCATACAATTCTTCGATCAACCAAACAACTGGTTTTTCACCATTTGAATTGGATGTGGGAATGAAACCTCGTTTACCATTGGATATCTCGAGCGATGTGGGCACCAAGAGCATTACTTCACTGGACAACTTCATGTCGAATTGGGAAGAAACTTGGGCATTAGCTCACAAGAACATCCGAATCGCACAGATAAGACAGAAAGTTGCTGCTGATCGAAGCAGACGTGTTGAGGGTTATGAAGTTGGTGATAAGGCATGGATTAGACGTGATCGTGGTACATTACAAGGTAGCATAGGAGGTGTTCCAAAGCTTGGTTCACGAAATGAAGGTCCTTATGAAGTGATTGAGTTGCATGGTGAAAATAATGTAACGTTAAAGCTTGATGCTGGTGATGGGCGACACCCGAAGTTTCACGTTAGTCAACTTCGACCGTTTCATGAGAGGGATTTGGATCGTTTCCCAGAAATCGATGATACACCATCGGATACGCAAGATGATGATGAGGGCGATTCTGATGAAGAGACTGAAGCGGTCAACGACACGTCAACTTCCACATCAACAACAAGTCGACCAACTCGAAACAGGAAACCAGTTGATCACGGTGCATTTGTTAAGCATTAACATTAACACTAACATGACCGTGGCTGTATCGTTATGTTATTCAGCATTCATTTATCATTCAATCGTATGTTGTTGATTGTTGATTACATGAGATCTGATGACAGTGAATTTCAGCCAGATTGGGCTGCAATTCAGGGTGGGTGAGTGTGATGACGTCACCTCTCTGATGACGTCATCTCACTGCGGATTAGCTCTCTTCCGGACATTCGTCCTCGCCGCTACTCACGCAGTGTTCACGCAGACTTCTACGATAGGCTATGTTGCCTATCTTCTATCTGCTATGTATTT
>JAZQPT010000091.1:0-1527 GCA_045628725.1 Saccharimonadales bacterium (SeqCode) | reverse complement strand
GTGGTAATGGTAGTGGTGGCAGGTAAAGCACAGCTTTTTGAAGGTGTGAAGATCGGAGATAGATTAAGCATTGCACCGGCGTTTTGCAGAGCTCGCAGGATGGGATTCAAGGAGGAAGGATATCTGGGCAATATGCCGGCGTACAGGATATGGATATGCTTAAGATACCCTGACAGACACAACAGAATAAACAGCATACAGTACACTCCTATACAGTGGGCCCCTTTCCATTGCCTTTGTACTTTTGAGGCTTACCGAACACCTACTATTGTACCCTCCTTTTTTTTAGCTCGCGACCAATATGAATTGATTGAGCTTCAGCCGCAACCTCGCATGTGCAACCGCCAACACATCAGGCTCACTCCTTCTCATCATTATCAACCGCGAGAAATCCATCTGCCCTTTTTGAATAGCGATAATTGAGGTCCTTCGTCGCAAACTCGTACTGCCCCCTCCAAAACCGAAAAGAGCTGCCCTACGCTAAAGTTGGGCCCTAATAGGTAAGCAATATCAAAGTAACCTTGTGTAGGTGTAAGGCAGGCTGCTGAGCAATGGTAGGAGAGCTTTTGACACACAATTCATAATAGCCTTTGAATAGCGACATTAAAAGATCTTTTGTCGCGGACCGGCAATTTAGGAGAACCGACGATAATTGTGCTGCACTAGAGCCTAAGGTGAGTAGTGCGAGATAGCGTTGTGTAGCTGGACGAAGGACTGATGATGAACACCTTAGTACGAAAGGCGTCGACTCCAGACATTTCAGAGCGAAATGGATCTAAAACATATTCTGAACGATAACGATGGTCTGCCGTGTTGTAAGCGCCAAAAACGGGAAGCGCTGGTGGACGATGAGCAGCGATTTTGGACGTCTGTGGCTGAGCCACCGGATATCAATTACAGAGACATCATTGATTGGCACACAAAGTGGAAGAAGGGATACTTAGAAAACCAGATGATGCCATTGGAGGAGTGATGCACCTGCATCGATTTCTACGATACCATTCATCTAGAATCGCGGCTCGTCCAAGAAGTTCACAGATGGGTACTGGGCAAGGTCGGCGCTGCCAGAAAAGCCGGCAATACGAGAGAGAAACAGTTTTGGGTCGGTTTAAGACAGGGCTAAATGATGACAAGGATAACATTAGGGAGTATCTCGAACGATGGCGTTGGCTTGATAATGGCCTGGGCAAAGGCTATGGATACAAAAAATTCACTGCAAAGCACGAGGAAGGACAAGCCCCATGTTGCAAAGTTTGTGAAGATATCAGGTGGTGCAAATGGGATAATGAGGAAGCAGCGCGGACCCAAAGCTTATCGCCAGTCGAGCCGAAGGAAACCGTGGAAAGAAACTCTGATGGTGGGAGCGATACTGGCAGCGAAGTGTATGAGACTGCAGACGGTGCGCAATCATCTCCGCAGTGTGATGATAGCCAATAATTTGCAACCCGATACTGCAGCACACGCCAGGTTGCCCAATACGGCAAGCGGGTGTTATGGAAGTGTAGAAGGTCGAATGTAGTCGATGCT
>JAZQPT010000090.1:0-5190 GCA_045628725.1 Saccharimonadales bacterium (SeqCode) | reverse complement strand
TGATTGTCATCGTGGTCATCGGTATCTTGGCAGCGATTGTCATCGTAGCGTTCAACGGTGTGCAATCACGCGCAAATGAGTCAAGCGCTAAATCAAATGCGAATAATATGACAAAGAAGTTTGAAGCTTACAATGCAGTCAAGGGTACATACCCTGCATCTGTAACGCAGATGAACTCAGTCAATGAATCGAAAGTTTCCGATAGTGGAATACTAACAACAACAGCGCTTAGTCCCGAGAATGGCAAAACAAGTGTTGAAATTCAGGCCTGCGGTGTCACAGGAACATCGCCAAACCAAGTTGCCACTGGTGCACAGGTACGATATTTTGAGTATACAGCTTCAACACCTGCACCAAGTGCCTGGTCTAAAGTCGGCACAGGGACATGTGCCGCAATGAGCGCATAACCTAGACTAAATAGTTAAATAAAATACACACAGATACCTGTGTGTATTTTATTTCGTAAACAATACTTCCGTCTGCCTACTTATACAGTCCAAAACGAAAACAATAATTAATTCGTACCGTGAGGTCAATAGTCCGCATCACAGGTTCACATTCAGTCAATGCCTATAGGTAGGAGCTACTGACAACAGAATTCTTCGTAATCTACATATCGCTTGGTAGCGGGAAATCGACAGCGAATGCAATCACTTTGTCGTGGAGTTCAGCTAGCGCACCATCGTCATCACGAGCATCGATAGCTTGTTTCATCCACTCGGCAAGCTGTTCCATGTGCTCCTCTTTTAGCCCGCGCGTCGTGAGTGCTGGCGTGCCCATGCGTATACCGCTCGGGCGGAATGGCGGAAGTGGATCATCAGCAACACTGTTGGCATTGAGAGTGATGCCGATTTTATCGAGTGCAATCTCGGCAACCTTGCCGTCAATGCCAAAGCTTTTGTAGACATCAGCCAAAATAAGGTGGTTACTCGTACCACCCGTTACCAATTGAAATCCACGTTTTTGTAATTCGTCCGACAAAACAGCTGCATTTTTAATAATTTGTGCAGCGTAATCTTTGAACTCTGGCTGCAAGGCTTCACGAAATGCCACGGCTTTGGCGGCAATCACATGCATGTGCGGACCGCCCTGTGTACCAGGAAAGATCGCACGATCGATAAGTGTTGGGATGTTCTCGAGTGTCTTCTCTGGTTTTTTGAGCGGGTTACCGACAATACCTTTTGACAGAATCAATCCACCACGTGGACCACGAAGCGTCTTGTGTGTCGTCGTCGTAATAACATGAAATCCATAATCGAATGGGTTTTTAGCAACACCGCCCGCAATAAGTCCTGCGATATGCGCCATGTCTGCCATTAACAGTGCGCCCACTTCGTTGCCTATAGCCGCAAACTTCTCGTAATCGAGTTCGCGCGGATAAGCGCTAAACCCAGCGAGGATAATCTTTGGCTTATGCTCTAGCGCAAGTGCGCGGAGTTCGTCATAGTCAATCTCGCCAGTACTGATATCCTTCATTTTGTAGCGAACAAAATTATATAACTGTGCGCTGCGCGTAACTGGCGCACCGTGCGTTAAGTGCCCACCGTGCGAGAGATCCATGGCAAGTACAGTATCACCTGGCTCTAGCCACGCGTGATATACCGCTTCGTTCGCTGGCGCACCAGAATGCGGCTGGACATTTGCGTGATCAGCACCAAATAGTTGCTTTGCGCGGTCGATAGCTAGCTGCTCTACCTGATCAGTAAATTCTTGACCGCCATAATAGCGACGTCCTGGATATCCTTCGGAATATTTGTTCGTAAACACACTACCAAGCGCGGTTAGTACATCGCGAGAAACATAGTTCTCACTTGGTATGAGTTCAAGACCAGTGCGCTGGCGTACTTCTTCCGCTTTAATTAAATTAGCAATAATAATGTCTTTCATAGCGCTCTTCTCCCTGATCAGTATCTCACTCATTATAGCGCATTCCCATCCATTCCACACTCTGCTATACTACGCCTATAAAGAAAAGCATAAACGGCTTTACTATAGTAGAATTACTCATAGTCATTGTCGTTATTGGCATCTTAGCTTCCATTACGCTCGTCGCGTTCGATTGAGTGCAGACTCGTGCAAGAGACTCAGAACGAGTGATGGACATCAACGCCATCCATAAAAAACTGGAAGCGTTCTACGCCGTAAACGGCTACTACCCCAACAGTAGTCGCTTCATTAATGCGAGCTGGCGCCTCACCAATCTTGAACTCGACGACAAAACAACCCGCGCACCGGGTCAAGGCGGCAGCCCCATCAGTTACTGCTGGTCTCCCGATCCGAGTAGATACTGCTACGTCGCATATCCACCAGTTGGCAGTGCCGAGACCAACTGTACCGGCAGTATCAATATCGACGACCAATGCATACGCTACACGCTCTCCTATCGCCTCGAGGCCAACCCAACCACGATGATTACGCTCATGAGCGCTAATAAATAAAACCACGTCAGAATCACTTACAGATAGCGCTCCGACACAAGGTTAGTATTCACTTTATATCATAAATGATATAAAATGGAGGATATGGACACAGAAAATTACAAAGTAAAAATTGGTAATTTAATTCAGGAGAGTCGTCAGCACCGTGGCTTTACACAAGCCCAGCTCGCTGAAGCACTCGGCACCAGCCAAAGTGCTATCAACCGCATTGAAAAAGGTGGTCAAAATATCAGCGTCGAGATGATCGCACGCATCAGTGACGTCCTCTCTAGTAACATTATGACAATTAATCACAGCGGTAAAATCAATTTCAGAGTCCACGGCGGCCGCAAACTTAGCGGCGAAATCGAAGTAAAAACAAGCAAGAACGCAGCTGTCGCACTCCTATGCGCGGCACTACTGAATAAAGGCAAAACCACTCTTCGCCGCGTTGCACGTATCGAAGAAGTAAACCGCATCATCGAAGTACTGCAAAGCATCGGCGTAAAAGTACGATGGTTGAACGAAAATAACGACCTAGAAATCGTACCGCCAGCAAAACTACAACTGCAAAACATGGATATCGAAGCAGCCAAACGAACACGTACTGTCATCATGTTCCTTGGTCCACTGCTACATCAATACAATGATTTCAAACTGCCATTCGCAGGCGGTTGTAATCTAGGTAAGCGAACTGTCGAACCGCACATGACGGGACTTCGCCCATTTGGTCTTGATGTAGAAGCAACGACAGAATACTACCATGCCGTCACTAACGCAAAAGTCATCGGCAAATCAATTCTGCTAACAGAGCGCGGCGATACAGTAACCGAAAATGTCATTATGGCCGCGGCACTATACGACGGCGAAATAACTATTCGTAATGCCAGTCCAAACTATATGGTGCAAGATTTATGTTTCTTTTTGCAAAAATTAGGAGTAAAGATTGACGGCATCGGCACAACAACACTTGTTATTCATGGACTACCACTCATCAGTAAAGATGTCGAATACTTCCCTAGCGAAGACCCGATTGAAGCCATGAGCTTTATTGCCGCTGGTGTCGTAACAGATTCAGAAATCACGATTAAACGTGTACCAATCGAGTTTGTCGAGATCGAACTAGCAACTTTAACCGAAATGGGCTTGCAATACACCCTCAGCGATGAATACGCCGCCCGCAATGGCAATACCCGCCTGGTCGACATTCAGCTACTCCATTCAGAGCTAACCGCTGCTAAAGACAAATTACACGCCCTTCCGTTCCCAGGTATCAACATGGACAATCTGCCATTTATGGGCTTGATTGCAACGGCTGCTAAAGGCCGCACACTTATACATGACTGGTCATATGAAAACCGCGCAATCTACTTTACCGAACTAAGCAAACTGAACGCACAAATCGAATTGCTTGATCCGCACCGCGTGTATATTACCGGTCCAACACGGTGGAAGGTCGCCGACGTCGTCGCGCCGCCAGCACTGCGTCCATCTGTCGTCGTGCTACTCGCCATGCTTGCCGCTCCAGGCCATTCAATCCTGCGTGATGTGTATTCGATTAACCGTGGTTACGAAGATTTCGCAAATCGCCTTAATAGCCTTGGGGCTGAAATCGAAACAATCCGAGAGATTTAATATATTTTGATAAATAAAAGAGACGGTCACAAAACCGTCTTTTTTATTTGGGGCGAATGATGGGGATTGAACCCACCACCTCCGGAACCACAACCCGGCGCTCTAACCAAATGAGCTACATCCGCCATGGATGCGTTTGAAGAATGCATACTCCAAACGTAGACTATCATAGCATATCTAACAGATGAAATCTAGGTTTATGCGTATGGATCGTACGAGCGGCGTGGTGGTTCGATAAAATGTTGACGTTTAGCTATTGAAGTGTCGATTTTAGATGGTCCTTTAAACCCAGTCTTTTTTCGATTATTGTGACTAGCGGTACCATTAGAATCATCGCTACTGGCACTGTGAGCGCGAGTTTTTCTATCAGCAGTCCGCACATTGGCGGCACTGTAACGTCGACCCAAATGCGATCGTCCATAGGTTCCGACGACGCGAGGCCTATCTAGGAGTTCTTTACGGCGTTCCATAGATAGTCCGCCGCCGCCACCGCCTAGACCACTAGCAGAAACATAGCCGCTGCTATGCAAAATGTCCGCCGTATTGAGGTCTGGGTCAAGAAAATCGTTCAAAGATGCCATAAAATATTCCTTATGCTTTTTATTCTAGCAGATTTACTGCTATAATATCCAGTGGTAGCCTATGCGGGCGTCGTATAATGGCTAATATGTCTGCCTTCCAAGCAAACGATGAGAGTTCGATTCTCTCCGCCCGCACCAATTTAGACTTAACGCCTCTTCGGAGGCTTTTTGTATCTGTTGAGGTTCGGTTCTAACCCTTTCAAGTGCCTCTCGAATACCTTTTGCCGATTGCGCAACAGGAATTAGCCATTCATTAGGGGTGATCTCAAGCTTTCCGTCTGCCATTACTGGGTTCTGACCAATTGCCAGTAATATATCCTTTTTATCTCCAACATGAGCCAGAAGAGCATATTTTTGCGGTTCATCGTGCAAAAAACGACACAGTATAAGCATTTCAGCGAAAGCTGGTTTGTGAATGGAAGTAAGAAACCTTGCGGTGTCGTTTTTCATTCCGCATGTTAAAGTGATAAATGAACTATATAACTAAGAAAGGCAGCGGCACTTATATGACAACACCAAACGAGGATTACACTGATTCGAAAGCTATGAATCGAACC
>JAZQPT010000089.1:0-19361 GCA_045628725.1 Saccharimonadales bacterium (SeqCode) | reverse complement strand
GGCCACAGCGTCAACAGTCGCCATAGCCAGGCCTGCACCGTTGGCGATTGTAGCAACACTGCCCTGTTCGTCTAATGTGACAAAGTTCGACTCTGCGACTTGCTGCTCGAACTGCCATTCAGGATGTCGAAAGGTAGCGGCGTCATCGAGTTCCATCTTGCAGTCCCCTGCGAACACTTGACCGTCTTTGGTGTAAATAAGCGGATTAACCTCGAGGAGGGTGGCGTCATTTGATACGAAGCACGTGTATAGGTTTTCAACTAAATCCTGCAGGACGAATGTTTTTTCAGGCAGGTCGTAGTAATCGGCTAGGTGCTGCCCGGCCTCGTCGGCATCTCGGCCAGTGAGGGGAAGTCGCAAGAAGTCCTCGGCGTTATTGGATTCGACTTCGATACCACCGTCAGTGTGCGCCATTAGGACGATCGAACGCTCAGTTTTATCAATGAGGAGGGAAAGGTATAGTTCTCGGTCAATGTCGAGTAACTCTTCGGCGAGGAGGGCGCGGGGAGTGAAGCCTTTGATTTCAAGTTTGCTGATGATATCGACTGCGTCGGTGTATTCTTCGGGGGTACGAACAACCTTTACACCACCCGCCTTCCCTCGCCCACCAACGGGCACCTGGGATTTAATGACGGCCGGTAGGAACTCCGGTTGCGAGCCAGCGATAAAAGAAAGGGGGATAGCTATGCCGCTTTTATCGAGGATTTGTTTGGCTTCGTATTCAATTAGTTTCATGATTTTTTCCAAAGGGTGAATGCGCGCTGACGTATTCGTTTAAAATGTGACCGTTGATAGGTAAGGAAGTAAACGAGTGCCACTGCGACGGTTACTACCAAGGTCTTTAATATGATATTAGCATTCTCTGGCGGGTCGACAAAGATATCCATCATAAACAGAATGAATGATTGTAGCCCATACACATAAAGGGAGTTTGTACCCAGGAGAAGCAGAGAGCCTTTTGTTTTCTCGTCGATACTAATCTCGTATCGCCTGAAAAGCATATAGAGTGCTGTAAACCAGATCGCCCCAATAGCCAGACGGCCAATACCCATGGTGTCTCGATCAAATACGGTGACATCCAAATAGGTACGTATATCGATGAGTGTCGTAACGAACGAATAAACGCCAGCCGGTAATCGATGTCCAAATTCTCCGGCAATCATTGGCAGCAGGACGGTCAGTATGACGCTGACCACAAAGGTTATGCCCGAGAATATAAATAGCGCGAGTGTCGCTCGACGTTGAGTTATACGAGGAAGGGATGTGGCGGCTTTTTCGATAGTCGGTAAGTAGTAGCCGATAATGACAGCCAGGTAAAATATGATTTGCCAAGCAGTGAAACTATTAAAGGGCGTCGCACCCAGGAAGGCCCAGGTGGCAATGCTAACAAGTGCGAGCAGCCAAGCTTTTCCTTTGGCGATTAACCACAGGGCAAAAGGAGCGAATGCCATTAACAGTGCGTAGCGCGACAAGAAGTCAGCCCAGCCGTAATTGAACTGCAAAGTGAGTGTCTGAATAATAAATTCCGTAAAGCTTGGGTGTAAAAACTGACTGCGGACGGTATCGGGCGGGAGGAATAAGGTGATAAAACTATAAAGAGCAGTGAAACTAATAGAAAGCAGATAGAGCCAGCCTGCTCGTTTCCATAGCTTTATAAACGTCTCTTTTGTCTTGTGCAGTACACGTGGTCCATAGATGTATCCCACCAAGATACCGGAGATGGCAAAGAAACCCTCCGCGGCAGAGGCAAAAAGGTGGCTTTGCCCGGTGATGAAATCATAAAGCGTCGGCGACCATGCGATGTGATTGATAAAAATGGTGATTAAAAAAGCCCCGCGTAGCAAGTCTAACGCAAGAATCCGGTCCCGCTTTTGTTTTACCCCATTTAAAAACACTCTAATGATTATAACAAAGAGCTGCGGTGCTATTTGTGCGTAAAGATATTTCTCAGTTTTCGAATACCAGTTTGGTCAGGTGGCAAATCGTGAATAATGATTGAGTTAATGTATGCAGATGGAACTTTGGCGTCGCTTTGAATGCGCTTTCGCTCCCTGAGCGAGTGGGGTATGAGGGCAATAGCCTTGCCAGCTCCCTTTAGGGCGGGTATCGCTTTGCCGTTGGCGACGGCCTTGGCGAGTATTAAAAGGTAGGCTAGGCAGAGCCGGATCCCGATAGGGAGTGATAATTTTGCTGGTACATTCTTTACAAAAAGCACAGGAAGGTTCTTAAACGTTTGGTAGACAGTGAAGCCTTTGACCATTTTTTTGCTCGTTTCACCCTGGCGATGCGACACGACCGCATCAGGTGTATAGCGTATTTTCCACCCATATAGTTGCGCTCGAAAACTAATGTCTGTATCTTCGTAATAAGCAAAGAAATGCTCGTCAAAAAGCCCGATCTCCTTTAGCATCGAGGTACGATAAAGGCTCGCGCCACCGCTAGCCCCAAATACGTATTCTTCCTCGGGATAACTATCGACGGGCCGTTCGCGACCACGTGGGTACGGCAATCCCCAGGTGGTATAAAACTCGCCAGTGCTATCGAGACTTTTGCCGTCACCGAGCTGGATTTGTCCGGTCACAATACCAGCCTCACTATAACTATTCATTGTGGCGACGAGATTCTCTAGCCAGTTAGACCGAGCAATGGCGTCGTTATTAAATAGAGCAACCGCGTCGAACCCGCGCTCAAGAGCGTAGCGGATCCCGGTATTAACGCCGCCTGCGAATCCAAGATTCGTGTCGTTGATGAGAACGGTTATCTTCTGGCCATACGACTCTAAGACCTCGAGTGAATTATCTGTTGACGCGTTTTCTACGACGATTATAGTTGCCTGGATTGTCTGTTCAAGTAGTGAGTCGACTGCAAGAGGGAGAATCGTCTCGCCATTGAGGTTTGGGATAACAACGGCTACCTTTTCTATCGACTTATGTTTCATATTTCCCTATAATACAGTAAAAGATGAAACAATTTGCCTCTAGATCGAATCGCGCACTACTTGCCGAACTTGTGAGAACAGACTTTAAGCTACGATACCAGGGTTCATTGCTGGGGTATGCATGGTCACTTCTTAAACCACTTCTGCTCTTTGTAATTTTGTATATTGTGTTTGTATACTTTCTCAAGATAGGTAGAGATATCGAGCACTTCCCCGTATACCTTCTGCTGGGGATTGTTCTTTGGAATTATTTTACTGAAATGACAATCCAAAGCCTCGGTTCGATCGTAGGGCGCGGCGATTTGATTCGTAAAATAAGGATACCTAGGTGGATGATTGTCTTTTCTAGCAGTATATCTGCTACGATTAACGTACTTCTTAGTCTGATTATCGTGGGTGTCTTTATGGTCATAAATCAAGTGCCGTTTTCACTATCCATTCTAATGCTGCCTGTATACCTTGTGATGATATACGTTTTTGCACTTGGCTGCTCACTTTTTCTGGCGGCAGCATACGTGAAGTTTCGTGATATTAGCTATATATGGGACGTGATTCTGCAGGCGGGATTTTACGCTACTCCAATAATTTATCCTCTCCAGATGGTAGGAAATGACTTCGTGGAAAAGCTCTTGCTCTTGAATCCAATGGCGCAGGCAATCCAGGGTGCGCGATATGATTTAATTACCCATCAGACTCTAACGACATTTAATGCGTGGGGTGGGACTTGGCTCGTGCTTATACCGTCGGCGCTAACAGTAGCCGTTTTAGTGACTGGTCTCCTCTACTTTAAGAGTCAATCAAAGGACTTCGCGGAGAATATATAATGACACAGATAAATGACACTGCAATTAAGGTTTCCCACATTAACAAGTCGTTTCGGCTACCTCACGAATCGCAGAATTCCATAAAGGGGAAGCTGATTAATTTCAATAAGCGTGGCTATGATGTGCAGGAAGCGCTAAAAGATATCTCGTTTGAGGTGAAAAAGGGTGAGTTTTTCGGTATTGTCGGCCGGAATGGAAGTGGAAAAAGTACGCTACTAAAACTGATATCAGGTATTTATTCACCAACATCAGGGTCAATCGATATTGATGGTAAGCTTGTACCATTTATTGAGCTGGGTGTCGGGTTTAGCCCAGAGCTTTCTGGTCGTGATAATGTATATCTAAACGGTGCGCTGCTTGGATTCACTCGCCCTGAGGTAGAGGCTATGTATGATGAGATTGTTGCTTTTGCTGAACTGGACGATTTCATGGACCAGAAGCTAAAAAATTATTCTAGCGGAATGCAAGTGCGCCTAGCCTTTTCAATTGCGATTAAGGTTAGCACGGATATCTTGGTGCTTGACGAGGTACTCGCAGTTGGTGACGCGGCCTTCCAGCAGAAGTGCTTTGACTACTTTATGGATTTGAAGCAACGGAAAAAAACAGTAATCTTGGTGACGCACGACATGGGTGCTGTACGACAATATTGTGATCGTGCCATCATGATTGAAAAGGGCGTCATTGCAACCGAAGGAACGCCAGAAGTAGTAGCGGCGGCTTATCAGAAGCTGTTTATCAAAGACGTCGAAGAGCAGACTCGAAAAGACAACATTCAAGGTGAACGATGGGGAACGGGTGAAATCCGGACTACAGACGTGTCGACAAGCGTAAAAGATGACTATGTGCTCATCACGACGGAGTACGAAGCAATTCAAGATGTACAGAATCCAGTATTCGGTATCTCTATTTATTCACCCGCTGGGGCGGGGCTGATCGATGCCAACACATACCAGGTTAGTAAGCGTACTGGCGATATAGCAAAAGGGTCAAAGGTACGACTCCAATGGAAAGTGCCCAACCTGTTTATTAATGGCAAATATAGAATTAGTGCTGGCTGCACGAGCTCTTCCTTCCATAAGACATTTGATCAAGTAGCGGAGGCGGGGAGTTTTCGTATTTCAAGAGAGACGCCGACCGGTGGTATTATTTTTCCTCAAGTTGAATTAAGCGACTACACGATTCAGGCAAAAAAGAATAACAGAAAGTCAGTATCAAAAAATAAGGGGTAGTATGAAGAAAATTTACAAATTATATACATATACCAAGAAAGAAGGCGTTGCAAAAACATCTAAGCGAGTAGCGAAATATATCGTGAAGCATGCCACGATGGTGAAGCAGCCGATCGACGTAATGGTTGCTATTGACGATGTTATTAAGGCAGATTATATACATGCGCCATATGTTACCCCAAAGAAAAAGAATGTGCAGCACCTGAAGATCGGATGGGTGCTTTCGCCCCTTAGTCATGGCGCCGGGGGGCAGAATACGATTGCAAGATTCGCTCGATACCTAAAAAATGCTGGTCATGACGTGACATTTTATATCTATGAAGGTGCTCACGCTCAGTCATTATCTGAAGCGAGGGAGATCCTCAGGAAAAGTTTCAAGCTTGATGTTGAAGTAAAGAAAATCAAAGATTACGTCGAGTCCGATGCGCTTATTGCGACGGGCTGGGAAACAGTCTACCCGACTTTTAATGTCAAAACGGATGCTCATAAGTTTTATTTCGTACAAGATTTTGAGCCATACTTTTACGGCATGGGTTCACGATCGGTACTTGCTGAAAATACGTACAAGATGAACTTTTACGGCATAACCGCTGGCCCATGGCTAATGAAGAAGGTTGGTGAGTATGGCATGCGAGCCGATTACTTTGATTTTGGTGCCGATCTCGATATCTATAAACCCACAGCACCAATCAAGAAAAAGAAGAAAATTTGCTTCTACGCCCGCCCTGTGACGGAGCGTCGTGCTTTTGAGATTGGCGTGATGGCGCTAGATATCTTCAAGAAAAAGCATCCTGAATATGAAATAGAATTTATGGGCTGGGATGTGTCAAATTTCAAGATCCCATTCAAGTTTGAAAATCGTGGCATTATTACACATTCGGAACTCGCCGAACTGTATCATGAGTCAGTAGCTTGTTTGGTGATGTCATTAACAAACGTATCGCTACTGCCACTCGAGCTTATTGCGGCTGGTTGTATACCGGTAATGAATGAAGGTGAAAACAATAGGATGGTGTTGCATGGCATGGATCAGTACGTTGACTATGCGGAGACGAATCCAATTGAGCTTGCCGAGGCGCTTTGTCGTGCCGTTGAGCGTGATAATATTAATGATTATGCTCAGGCGGCTGTCGAAAGTGTCAGTTCGTTATCATGGGACGGTTCGTACGAGAAGGTCGAACAAATTATCCGGCGGGAAGTAACAGGGCGATGACAGCACCGTATGTGACTGTGTTCGTGCCGACGTATTTCGGCGAACAGTATCTGGATGAGCTATTCGAAAGAGTATTTTCACAAAAAGTAGACTTCGAGTACGAAGTACTTGTTTACGATACAAGCTCTACGGATCAAACGCCAGAGATTATTAAAAAGTACGCCCAAAAGCATGCGAACATGCGCTACAAGACGATCACTAAAGCGGAGTACGGTCACGGCAAGACGCGTCGCGATGCTGCATATGACGCTAAAGGTGAAATAGTCGTCTACTTGTCCCAAGACGCCACCCCGGCTCATGACCGATGGTTGTACGAAATGGTTAAACCATTTGAGTTAAACGACAAAGTGATGGGCGTGATGGGCAAGCAAGACCCGCGCCCAAATGCGTTTCCGCTTTTGAAGTACGAAGTGCGCGCCGTTTTCGGTAACTTTGGACCCGATGCGGGTACGACCCTCTTCTATAAGGATGACTTTGTCTGTGATCAGGGACAGTATGATTTTATCTCGTTTTACTCGGACGTTAACTCTGCTGCTCGTAAGTCACTTTTAACTGGTGAAATTCCGTATAAGCCAGTTGCCTATGCCGAGGATCAGCTATTTGGTCGCGACCTAATAGACGCAGGGTACATAAAGGCATATGCTTCTCGCGGTAATGTGCTGCATACAAATGACGTTAGTCTACGTGATTATAAGGCACGCATGTTTGATGAGACACTAGGGCTTCGTAGGGTGGGTATTCCGGTTAGTAAACCTGGTAGGAAACTTGTTATAAAGATGATTGTTAAGGGTGTGGCAAAAGACTGGGTGCGGACGTTGGCAGACACTGACTATTCGTGGAAGCGTAAGCTGTACTGGTTGGTGATTAATCCGTTTTATCATATTGAAAAATGGCGCGGAGTTAGGCTGGCGGCTTCAGTCGATTTATCGGACGAAAAGGCACTTAAAAGATACTCACTCGAGCAGCAACAGGCCGAAAAAAAGAGTACCTAGTAGATTGTTATATAATAGTGTACATGGAAGTATAAGCAGTATATACTAAATGTATAGCGATGAAATTAAACAAACAAACTAACAATAAGAAAAAAATCATTCTCCTTCTTGTCTTAGCTGTAGTGGCTGTGACAGGGGTATATTTTGGTGCAGCCGCTTTTTACAAGCTACCCCCCTTTGCGTCTGAACAAAAGACGTATGAGATTGGCGAACAAACAGTTAACTACGATCGTACGGAGACCGAAAAAAAGGCCGAAGAGGTTATCAGGGATAACCCTGAACAGAAAACTCAGAATCCGCAAACAGATAGGCCAAAGAGTCCCGAGTCTGAACCTGATGGGAAAGCAAAAGTTAATGTACTTATAACGAACGTTAGTGTTGCAAATGGAACGCTGAGCGCTAGCGGGATGGTCACTAATTTAGTGCAGGAAGGCGGCGACTGTAGGTACATCTTTACGAATGGTGCGCAGACTATTACAAAGATTTCGTCTCCTCTGACAACACCGACGTCGACGGCATGTGCGACCGTTCGCTTCCCGGCTGCCGAACTTGCTGGGGACGGCTGGAGTGTGAAGTTGACATATGAATCGGATACGGCGACGGGTGTATCCGAGGTCAGGGAGTTTAATAAGTAATGCGAAAATCGCTCCTCACTCTTGCTCTAATAGCTTCAATCGCCGGGGGGGGTGTGCTTGTTACAAATTCTGCAGCTATAGCGGCTCCGAATCCGTCCGCGTTTGACCCTGGACGTATCATCGATGATGCTGTTTTCTATGATCCAGGTGGGATGGGTGGTGTAAGTGATATTCAACGTTTTCTCGACGCACATGTGCCAGCTTGTGACACTTGGGGGACACGAGCGTCGGGGTATGGGAATCTAACTAATGCCCAGTATGCTCAGCAAATTCAGAGATGGCCCGGACCGCCATACGTATGTCTTGATAATTATCATGAAAACCCTACGACAGGTGAAACCTCGTTTGAAAAAGGTGGTGGAGCATTTGCTGGTGGTCAAAGTGCGGCACAGATCATATATAATGCAGCGCAAGATTATCGAATTAATCCAAAAGTACTGCTGGTTTTGTTGCGAAAAGAGTCTCTGAACTTATTTAGCGATTCATGGCCACTAAAATCACAGTATAAATACGCCATGGGATACGCTTGTCCTGACAGTGGTCCTGGGTACTCGGCCAATTGTGACTCCTCCAAGGCTGGGTTCCTAAAACAGGTAAGGCTAGCTGCATGGCAGTTGCGTGAATATTACAACAAAATGGGGTCGTATAACTTTGCGCCAGGGCGTTGGAATACAATCCAATACAGCCCCGATCCAAATTGTGGTACGAAAAATGTATATATCCAGAATTATGCAACCGCAAGTCTATATATTTACACGCCGTACGTTCCAAATGATGCAGCTCTTCGTGCGTATCCAGGTACTGCACATTGTGGTGCGTATGGAAATCGAAACTTTTGGTATTTCTGGCAAGAATGGTTTGGCTCAACGCTAACAAATGGTAATTTTGTCCGTACTGTAGATAATGCGACAGTATACTTGATTGGTGATAAGTCCAAGTACCCAGTGGCAGATCCTTCCCTGATCGCAGCGGCGAATCTCGGCAGTGTCGGTTTTGTGTCGCAAACCTACCTTGACGGAATACCTACCGGCCACCTACTCGGGCGAACAATACAATCTCCGGACGGGACAATCTACTTCTTCGATTCTGGGATAAAGCTGCCATTTACATCGTGTGAGATGGTTGCGGACTATGGTGGTGGGTGCGGGGGTGCGGCAATTCTTTCGCAAGCGCAAATAGATAAACTGTCCTCAGGCCCTATTGTGACAAGAGGTATGAAAACAACTTCGGGGCGTACGTATTACATAGACGGCGGGGAGCGTAGAGAAGTTCTTGATGATCAATCCTTGTTGGAAGCAGGGGTGACAACAGGATATAATCTGCTGAGTGATGCTGCATTTAATTACCTTCCTTATGGTGTGCCATATGTGAGGAGCGGTATAGTCATCCAGAGTCGCCAGGAGGCAAACAATCAGGTCTTGAAAGACAATAGCATGATTTTGAGCATAAAACGCTCCACAGTAAGCGATAGGGCCTTTTCGGGGCTAGGTGCCAAAGAGCTTGATGAACAAAGTATCCAGAAGTTGCCCGCGCCGTCCTATACGATTAAGGATAGTGTATCTAGTAGTAACGGCATGACGTATTTGTTAACTAATGATGGCAAAAAACGTGTGCCAAGCGTCCAGAGCTTGCATCTGTCTCCTGTCCCACTGTCTGCATCAACTGTAGATAGGTTGAACGGCAGTGGTAGCGTGTCTAGTCCGCCACTACTAAAATACTTCAATGACGCAACGGTATTTGTGATTGTTAATGGCCAAAAGCGACCATTAGTGGCAATGGATGATCTGAAGTCAATAACGGGAGAGAATGAGCCTTATTTGGGGTGGGTAAATGATGAAGTGTTAGATGCTATCCCAACCGGCAACGTTATTGTGGGTGCGGGTCGATTAGTCAAGACTCCTTCTAGCGCTACAGTTTATATGACCGATGGGTATGATAGGTTGGTACCAATGAGTAGCTTTGATCCTGCTAAGGATCTAGGGGTCAATATGGCTATCCGAACTATCAGTGATTCTATCTTGGCGAAATATACAGTAGACCAAACCGTCCTGCCTTCGTATGTAGTATGCGATTCTAAGACGAACATCGGCCTTGGTGGTAGGCTGTACGGTATAAAATTGGAGAATAGAGTAGCGCGTACGCTTCAAGAACAAACATGCAACGTGTTTGAAAAGAGTGATGACTTGCCACGATTTGTTCGAACTCCGGACGGTACAATTTTCGAGCTTAAACAGGGTGTGCTGTCCCCAATTGGTAGTATGGCTACATATCTTAGATTAAGTTCTGAAGGCGGCGCCATGGCAAGCATAACTCACATGACGGCACAAATCTTTCCAAAGGGCGCGTTAATTAGATAGTCTATCGACGCGTTGCTGGATGGTATATACTAAAGCTAGTCTATGAATAAGATAATTCGCTTTAGGCGAGAAGTAAATCAGCTTCTTGCTCGCTGGGTCAAGTCCCCTGAGTATGTATACCTAGTCACAGCATTGCTAAGTGTGGTGGCTTTCGTATTTATTACGCCACCATTCCAAGGACCTGATGAAGAAGCTCACTACATTCGCACGCAATATATAGCTCAGGGCTATTTTATTCCAGTGAATGTGGCGGAATCCTCGGCGTCGTTGCCCTCATCTATTGCTGATACTCTTCAGATGACATTTTATAATGACGATTTGCGAGGGAACTCAACGAATAAATACGAGCTTTATCGCACAAAAGAAGCTTTGAATATGCCATTGAACGACGGCGAGAAGTATAAGCCGCCGATGGTTAACTACAGCCCACTGACATATTTACCGGCAGTACCAGGTGTGGCGATCGCCCAGACGTTCAATCTAAGCCCATTATTGTCTATGTATATCGCACGATTATCTCTCGGGATAGCATCTGTATTGCTCATCTTCTTGGCAATCAGGCTGATACCGCATAAAAAATATCTTATGGCTGCAGTTGGCCTTATACCGATGCTTCTGTTCCAGCAATCTGTAATAACCGCAGACAGTGTATCATATGCGCTACTGGCGCTTTTCATCTCTTTTGTGTTGTATCTGTACGAAAAAAAGACCATTACTACACGACAATGGGTCTTACTTGCCCTGCTTTGCGCTTCCATTATACTGGCTAAGCCGCTACTATATCTTTTTCTGCCATTAGTGTTTATTTTAGTTAAAAAACCGATGGCATTACGCTGGATTGCTGGCACGGGAGTAGTGTGTGTAGCGTTGCTATTTGCTTGGCTTGCGGTTAGTAGCGTCAAGAGTGAAGGTATGGCGATATCTGGCATGCCTCAGGACGTGAGTAGCCAAGAGCAGCTTGGTATTATTCTTTCCGACCCAAAGCGAGCCGCCCGCGTCGCATGGAATTCGTATATGACGAATCATGGGGACGACGAGGTGAGAGGTGTACTAGGTATTTTCGGCGCAGCCGACACAATATATCCGCTTTGGATGTTTGTGGCGTATGCGTCGGTGCTAGGTTTTTTGTATGTCGTAAACATAGACTTAAGAAAGCAAGTGAAAATCCATAAAGGCTGGAAGCTATTTGCTTGTATCCTGTGTATAGGATATTTCACCGCCGTCAACTTAGCTATTTACCTTGGGTACACACCAGTTAATTTTGATATTGTTTACGGCGTACAAGGGCGATACTTCTTGCCTATACTAATTATTGCGGCCGCCATTATTTTTACTGGAGGCGTGAGGGTAATGAAAACTGATATTCCACGAGCGACTACATGGACGGTATGGACGCTTGTGGTATTGGTTTTGCTGGCGCTATTTATAACCTTCCAAAGGTATTATCTCTTTACCCCATAATGCAGGCTACAATGAAAAAAGACTATCTATGGAACACGATTGGCGTTTTGGCACAAAATGCCATCTCCCCTTTGTTACTTGTCATCGTCACACGATTCAACGGTATTGAGGATTCTGGAGTTTTTTCATTCTCTTTTTCTGTTGCGATTATATTTTGGACGATCAGCATGTGGGGCGGTCGGACATATCAAGTTTCCGACGTCAAGAAGGAATTTTCTAACAAAAGTTACCTTATGGTGAGGTTATTGTTAGGAGGAGTAGTATTTCTGGCAGCAGTACTATTTTGTATTTTGAACCAATACGATGCAACTAAGACAGGCGTCATCTTAGCACTCGTTCTCTTTAAGATTATAGAGTCAGTCGCTGATGCGTTGTATGGGGTTATGCAGGTTCACGATAGACTATATATCGCAGGTAAATCGCTCCTATACAAAAGTCTTGCCGGATTTGTCGCTTTTGTTCTAGTTGATGTAGCGACTAACGATATTTTTTTAAGCTCCATGGCTATTGTACTAAGCAATATGATTGTAGTTGCGTGTTACGATATTCCAGTTACACGTAGGCTGGAAAGTGTGGGTATGTCTCTCGATCAGTTGAAAAGTTACTCGTTGAGTGCATTAGAAATCATCAAAAGATGTTGGCCAGTGTTTATAGTTGCCTTTTTGGGGGCTTTTTCATTAAACATACCACGGTACTTTTTGGATATATACCATCAAGAGCAGATAGGATATTTCGGCATTCTCGCGATGCCAGTGACCCTAGTGGTATTACTAATGACGTTTATTCTACAGCCAAATATTATCCAACTTTCGCGCCTACTGGATACATCAGCGTATCAGGCATTTGCGAAAATCGTAACTAAGCTATCCTACTTTACATTACTAATCGGCCTCGTTATTTTTATTGGAGCTTACTTGATTGGCGTTCAGTTGCTACACTTTATTTTTGGTGTCGATTTTTATGAATATAAAGGTGGTTTGATGATAATCATCGTTGGCGCAATTGCCAATGCTGTTGTTGCAATCTTTATCAATGTATTTGTCATTATGAGACGGTTTAAAGAGCAGTTCTATATTTTGCTTTTCACGAATGGACTACTTGCAGTAATATCAGCCCCAGTAGTGGAGTTGTACGGATTACTGGGCGGAGTTACACTCTTTACAATAATAAACATATTACAGGTGACACTTTTCTGGATAAGCTATAAACTCTATCTAGGTAGATTGGAGAAAAATGCAGAAAAAAATTAGCATAATCATTCCTATATATAATGGGGAAAAGTACATCGAACGTTGTGTCGAATCAGTCTTGAACCAAAAGAACTTTTACCGCGATAATCTCGACGTACTACTGTTAAACGACGGTTCAAAGGATGAGTCATTGGTAATTGCAAACAAATATCAAACGCGCTACCCTTCGGTTGTACGAGTTGTGAATCAGGTAAATATAGGTGCGGCTAAGACTCGCAATAAAGGGATTGCACTGGCGGCGGGTCTGTATCTTATGTTAATCGATCAGGATGATTACATTGACCCAGACTACTGCCAGACTTTTTACGATGCAATCTCATCGATAAAAAGTGATGTTGTTCAGGGTGGCTTTAAGTTAGTAAATAGAACTGGAATGGTAGTTAAGGAGCAGCTACCCGTTGAAACTGATTTTGGTAAGTTTCTTGCAATACCTGCATGGGGCAAGATATACCGAACGGATTTTTTAAGGGATAATGATATTACTTTTTTTGATAATAACATTGGTGAAGATAGCGTCTTCACTACTAAAGTTATCTTGAAGTCAGGTAGCTACCATACAATTGCATATGCTGGATATTGTAACTCATTTGATAATGATACAAACGTTACCAATACTCTACATAAAGGTTTATCCAAGTCGGTCAATATTATAGGTCTCCTTGAAGAGTTGCTGAAAATAACTGGTACGGATAAAAAACAGGCTGAAATTCTCGACTACAATATCATAAGAACGGCCAGCTACTACTTACTTTCTTATGGACGTTATGCAACGATTCAGCGCTTTTATGAGACATATGAAGACTTGTTTGCGTGGTTCGGTAAGCACATGCCACAGTTATATAGAAATAAATATATTTGGCTGCGGCCTAAGGGTGAGCATGTAAGCGCTCATCTTGGAATAGCCATACTTATGGTGGTGTATAAGCTCCGACTTACGCGTGTGTTTGCTATAATATACTGTAAGAGAGGGTCTAATGAGTAAAAAAATATTGATTACTGGCTGTAACGGCCAGCTTGGTAAAGCGCTTAAAACTTACTACCCAGGCGCAATCGCCCTGGGCCGTGACGAGCTAGATATTTCAGACAGTAATCAAGTTGAAAAGTACGACTGGTCAAAATTTAGCATTGTTGTAAATGCTGCGGCCTACGTAAATGCAGACCATTCGGAGACCGAAGAGGGGCGCGAGACGACATGGCTCGTAAACGCCCTCGGTCCTAGGAATTTGTCTGCAATTGCGATTAAACACAATATTCATCTGATACATATTTCATCAGAGTACGTCTTTGATGGAAGAATCAAAAATCATCAAGAAGATGAACCGTTCACTCCCATGTCAGTCTATGGGCAAGCAAAAGCAGCGGGGGATATTGCGGTTAGTTTGGTGAAGAAGCATCACATATTACGCACTTCGTGGGTAGTTGGCGATGGGCACAACTTTGTGAAAACGATGAAAAGACTTGCCGATATGAGGATTGATCCTAAGGTTGTAAATGATCAGCACGGGAGACTTACGTTTACCTCTGAACTAGTACGGGCAATAGATTTTATCATCAAGAATGACGTTGAATATGGCACATATAATCTTTCTAATTCGGGCAAGGTAAAGAGCTGGGCAGAGATAGCATCAGACGTATTTGAACTATCTGGTCATGACGCTTCTCGGGTAACACCAATAACAACTGATGAATATAAAGAAGGCAAGCATCCATTTGCACCTCGACCTAGGTATAGTGATATGGATTTAACGAAAATTCAACGCGCTGGTTTTCTGAGCGAAGATTACGAGCCATTATTGAAAGAATATATTAACGAATTAAAGCGATTGGCAGGGTCATAGATGAAGAATAAGACTCTTAATGTACTCTATCAAAGTGACGATAACTATGCGATGGTGAGCGGTATTTCAATCGTGTCGCTCCTGGAGAATAACAAGCACCTTGATACAATTAATATCTTTTATTGCGATTATGAGATAACTGACATGAATCGCAATCGGTTAAAGATGGTTGCGGATCAGTATAAAAATGCAAATCTCAACTTTATCGATGCTAAACCATACCATAATATATTTATGGAGCTAGGTGTAAAGCCTTGGCATGGTGTATATGTAACTTGGCTGAAGATGCTAGCATTTGGCGATTTGAAGCTGAGTACGGATAGGGTTCTGTTTATTAACGGCCACACAATTATC
This sequence comes from Saccharimonadales bacterium (SeqCode), assembly GCA_045628725.1. Lineage (GTDB taxonomy): Bacteria > Patescibacteriota > Saccharimonadia > Saccharimonadales > Saccharimonadaceae > JACQGD01. The sequence goes on along the minus strand of JAZQPT010000089.1, from coordinate 4,270 downwards.
AACGGGCCACTTGATGAGCTAATTAGCTTAGACTTTGAGGGGGCTGTAATGGCGCTGGGTTATGATGGACTCGTGAACGATCACAAGAAAACAATTGGCCTAAAGCCGACTGACGGTTACTACAACTGTGGTATTATGCTCATAAATCAAAAGAAGTGGCTAAAGGACGACATTACCAATTACTTGAAGCGGCACCTGCAAGAAAAGAGCGATTATGTGATTGCTGACCAGGACCTATGTAATGTTGTATTCAAGGATCAAATTAAGACTCTTGATTCAACTTACAACTTCTCAAGCGCGTATTACGCATATGGCCTCAAGGCATTCTTGGGCATCAATGACCTGCGTCCTGAGTACTTTTATAGCTATGAGAATCTCATGGCTAATTATTATGCACCCAAAATAATCCATTCTCTATTTGGCGTTCAGGGTAAACCTTGGGAAGTGGGCAGTAAACATCCACAGCGCTACCTTTGGAATAAATACCTGAATATGACTCCATGGAAAGACGTCGACCGTCCGATCGCAAAAAAGACACTTAATTGGAGGCTTTATGATATTTTGCCGCGAGTTATTTTCATGAGACTGTATATTATTGCAGTTCGACGAAAGTTTGGTCGGTAGCTTAAGACGAAAGCATTTGGTGTATTCGAGACGTGAGATGGATATTAGCTGCCCTGGCGGCTTTTGACCATCCCATATCTTTAAACACTTTGGTGAAGTGTGCGTGAACCTTCTCTTCTTCATTAAATCTGACGCCGCCTTTTGATTTTTCGCGACTAGATAACGAATTTGCAAAACGTCGGTATTGGAAAGTGGTGGTTCTATCAAACGACAACACTCCTCCATCTTTGATGATGTTTAGTTCTAGAACGAGATCTTCGGCAATTTTATACTGGTTGTCGAACATGTATCGCTTGATTGTATCGGTTTTCCACATAATCGAGGGGAAGTAGAGCCAGTTACCATGACATAGAGAGGTCGCAAGCTTTTCGCCTGAATACAGCCCGGTTTTGCGTGGTTGGAGGGTGCGCTTTACTCTGTCGACAAGTGGCAGGTATAGGTGGCCGTCTTCATCGATGATTTCTACACTTGGTTGATAAAAGTCTGCGTCTTTAACGTGCTGAAGCGCGGTTTCGATATAGGTTGGCAACATGATGTCGTCACAGCCAATTAAAACACAGTAGGGCGCCGTTGCCGCATTAAGGGCAAAGTTAAAATTATTTGTTATCCCGATATTAGTATCATGACGGTAATACTTTATGCGCTTGTCGGTAAGGGCACTGAAGTATCGCTGAGCTTCGTCTGATGGGTAGCAGTCGTCAAAAACTTGCAACGACCAGTTAGAGTTGGTTTGTGTAATAACAGATTCGACCGTTTCTTTTAATAACTTAAACTCACCCCAATACGGTAGGAGTATGTCAACGCTTGGTTTGTTCATTGGGGGTCCTAGACAATTTTATTGATAGCTCTTGATGAAGGTCGCGAATGAGATGTTCATTCTGTTCTATTTTGCGGCGCTGGTTGTTAATGACATATACGATATAGATGATTGCAGTCGTCTGGAAGATGCCCAAAAGGTCTAATTTGTCTGACGCTAAAAAGGGTTGTCCTATCGAGTAATTGTAGACTGGGAATGAACACAACAATACGATTAAAATAACCGACCAAATGACCATTTGACGCCTGAAACGTGCTTTGTCAATCTTTTTCAATTTGTATTGAGTTATATAATTGACGAAAGCCAAAAGAATTATTGGCAGGTTGAGTAGAACAAGGAGGGCGTATCTCATTCAAACATCTCCGCAATGCGTCGTCTCAAGAGGGATTTAATGATATTCACCGCATTCCAGTTATTCTGGCCCTTATTGATCGAGTAGTCTGTATATATTGCCTTGATTGGATATTCATCAATGATTAAATTTTGCTGTTTCGCTCGCCAAAGCATTTCACTACAAAACTCATAACCACTTGTCTTCCACCGGAGGTTCGTGAGGGCATCTCTTGAAAAGACGCGTAGCCCTGACTGTGAGTCGGTGGAATTAATCCCAAATAGAACGTAGGTAATAAAGCTGAGGCCTTTATTACCTAAAACTTTGACTTTTGACATTCCTTCACTGTTGATTAGCCGGCTTCCGATTAGTAAATCAACATTTCTCTCAATGAGTGTTTGCACTCCTTTGACCACATCTGATGCATCATGTTGCCCGTCTGCATCCATCGTGACGGCAATATTATAACGATTTTGATCGGCATAACTCAACCCAGTTGCGGTGGCGCCACCAGCGCCAGAGTTAAGGATGTGATTTATTACAGTCGCCCCTGAATCTGCGGCAATCCTTGAAGTGTCGTCCGTAGAATTATCATTCACTACAACGATATCGGCCATAAGTCGGGCACGTTTAAAGGCCACGTTTATGCTCGTGATAACACCGCCAACTGCGCTAGCCTCGTTATATGCTGGAATTACTACGCAGATTCTGACATCTTCCTGTTTGCTCATACTAATTGATATTATACGGAAGATGCAATAAATACGCCACAGTTATCCCCTTGATAGGATTCGCCGATGGTATAATGAGTGCCATGACATTCCTGAGGCGACTATTGGCATATAAATACAGCACACCTATTGTTCTACTGGTAGTTGCGATATGGTTCAGTGCCTGGGCGTTATCCATATCGGTTGACCCCGCGAGTTCCTTCGGGGGGCCCGATGAAGGTCTAAGGTATTTTATTCCAAAATTCATTTATGAAAACGGAACACTGCCGACAGGCTACGACGCGGCGACGATCCACAGTATGGGTAACTGGTCGTATGCTTTCTACCCGCAATTTCTTGGCCCAATTTTTAGCGCCTTTTTTATGTCTGCCGTGTCTCTCTTTGATAGCTCGCCAGATGTGCTTGTATATGCTGCAAGATTAACGAGTGTGTTGTTTGGGGTGCTGGCTGTATACTTTGTCGGGAAATCGGCGCAGAAGCTATTTTCGACAAATAAGAATGCTAAAGTTGCTGGTTTTAGCGCGATGCTTCTGTTTGCAAGCTGGCCACAAGTGGCTTTCCTATCTGGATATGTCAATAACGATATCATTGCGCTGTCTGGTGTCAGTGTCATAATATATGCATGTATTGCTGGACTTAAAGATCATTGGACCAGTAAGAATGCTTTTATACTGGCGGTTGGGTTTACAATCTGTCTACTGAGTTACAGCAATTCTTATGGTTTCGTGTTATTTGGTGGCGTATTCTTCCTGTTTTCATTGTATTGGCAGCTGGGTATGGGCAAGCGCTTCCTAAAGGTTTTTGGTATTGTGGCGTTAGGTGTAGTGATACTTGCGGGGCCGTTGTTTCTGCGCAACGCTATCCTGTACCAGGGTGATATGTTGGGTATGGCACATTTCAAAGAACGAACCCAGGAATGGGAGCGGGCGACTGGGTTACAGGCGCAACAGAGCTATAGGGATCAAACGGGTGAAGGTCTGGCTGGACTCGTGACGGACGAGGCATACCGAAAAACCCAGACTGAATCGTTCATCGCAAGGTTTGGGAAAATGCATGTTGCGCCCGCGGAAAAGTATTTGAATGTATACAAATACACAATTCTTATCGGACTAGCCGGGATTCTGCTGGGGAGCGGATTGTGGCTAAGGAGGCGTACATTGAATAGAGCCAGAACTACACATGTCGCCAATGATGTAAAAGGCGGCGCTATGCTAATAGCGTGTGTAACAGGGGCATGCTTAACGACAGTAGCTCTGAGTCTGTACTATTCATTATCTATTGATTATCAGGCGCAGGGGAGGTATGTCATTTATCTGCTTGTGCCATTGATGCTGGCCGTGGTTATTGGGGGTTATATTATTCTACGGGAAGTAATCACAAAAAAATATCGCCTACCACTTGCGATGATCGTGATAGGCGGGTATCTTGTTACTTCGGCAATTCTTTACTATAAGTACGTATACTTAGCCGCAACTGGTGTGATTTTATAAGGTGTCAGACGCCAAATAGGTGCCATAGCCAGATTTCTTGAGCGGCGTAGCAAGTTCCTTGAGCTGCTCTGTTGTAATAAAGCTCTCTTCGCGTGCGACTAGCTCGGGACTGCCGATTATTTGTCCGGTACGTTTTTGCAGAACTTTAACATAGTCTGCTGCGTCAGTCATGCTATCGATCGTGCCGGTGTCGAGCCATACGTCCCCATCGTCAAGGGTAGTGACTTTTAGTTTGCCACGGCGAAGGTATTCTTCGTTAATTGCAGTAATCTCAAGC
>JAZQPT010000088.1:0-2560 GCA_045628725.1 Saccharimonadales bacterium (SeqCode) | reverse complement strand
CAAATAGTTACCGATTTGTTCATCAATCAATCAATCAATTAATCAATCGATCAATCAAACCTATTGATTGTTCGATCTTTCCCCAATCAATCAATCAATCAATCAATCAATCAATCGATCAATCAAACCTATTGATTGTTCGATTTTTCCACAATCAATCAATCAATCGATTAATCAATCAATCGATCAATCAAACCTATTGATTGTTCGATTTCTATTTGATTTCAATTAATCAAATAGTTACCGATTTGTTCATCAATCAATCAATCAATTAATCAATCGATCAATCAAACCTATTGATTGTTCGATTTTTCCCCAATCAACCAATCAATCAATTAATCAATCAATCGATCGATCAACCTTTAAACGCTCACTCAAAATGTCCAGTGACAACACCTCAATCCTAGGCAAAAGATCAGCTGAAACAGCAAAAACAGGCTGCAGTCTTTGCAATGTCATCACAACTGGGGAACAACAGTGGTTGAACCACATCAACAGCCGCAAACATCGGCACAACGTGGCGCACCAGCCCAGGGGTGTAGGATCTCACCTACACGATCCAATCCCACCCGCACCGCTCAATCAATCACCCGCGGACCACTTGGCTGCAAAACAATCAATTACTGTACTGCTATCTAGCATGTATGGCGCACAATTCGTTGACTTGACAATTCAAGCCATGTTTGAAACACGGGAAGAACCTTTCCCAGGCTACAAGGAATTTCGTGCTGAAACTATCCAGCACGCCGTCTCCTTACAACAATTTCTCATCGAGCTCAACAAACAGCCATCAGCCATCCCTCGAATGAGTCGTGTTGCTCGTGAACGACTTGCCAGCAGACAAGCTTTACATCAACAGTTGTCTGCCAATGACTTAGCTGTGCTCCAATGGGATGTGTTGTTTCGTAAACTCGATGAAACAATCTTGAGTAGTAATATGGAGCTGCGTCGTATAGTGGCCTCTCAATTTGCGACCTTCGGACTTGCATCGTTTCTGCTCTCATGCGAAGATCACACACGTCATCAAATCTGTGAAGAGATTTGGATGGAATCATTCCATCCTTGGTCACCTGTGCACTTCACTGTCCATGTGCCAGATCGCGCTGAAGCTGTCCCTGTCGATTTGGAGCAGATTTCTGCTAGCAACGTCGCGCATCTTCCTGACCCAAATGCTCCACGCATTAGGCCTCGCTCTCAATCTGATCCCACGGCAGCAACTTCTGATCAACTGAGATATCTGCCTTCACATTGCCACTGCATGAACAGCAATGAGTTCTCATTCCCGCGATATTTAATGAACATTATAAGGCGTGTTGTAAGACGAGATCGAGATGTAGCAACAACCGACGAAATCAATGACCTGATCAATGAACTGGGATATGCCGACGATGGACTAGACGAAGATGAAGATGACGGCGATGATGAAGACGATTACTAAGCTGGCAGTTCATAATCATACCGAAAAGGCGTTGTTTAATTTTTTGCCTTGACTGGTTTGTTGTTTTGTGTTTGTATGTTACTTTAGATTTTATCCCGGCCCGGTAGGTTTGTGGGCGTGGTGGTTTTAGTGAGTAAGAGTCTCACACTACTGCTTGGCAGTGTCCATGATGGATTTCCACTCGTCAACGTTTATCCTTGTTTATTTTTTATTTTTATTTTTCCGGCTTTGCTGTTTGCCGGTTTTTTCCTCGTCACAACTATGGCTACCCTTCTATTTGCTCCTCTGATATTCACCATGCTGTTATTGAGAATGTTCCGCATGATTATCTGATCGTCCAAAAGTGTGAGACGTCACTCATTGCCCTCGCGTTTCTAGCGATGCTAACACCACGCAAACGTCTGTGGTAATGTCTACTCGCTTGCGAGTTCAGTGTCGTTAGTCTCACACTTCGTCGCATAGTTGGTTGGTCAGGTAATCTTGCTCGTTGTATTGTGCATTCCTCGTCTATCTCAGTGGTGATTGGTTCGGCATCGCTCGTTTATCAAGCTCGTGGCTCGTTAGCATGGTTCTGTGGAGTCTCAGGGGCGGTGGTTTGTTTATTAATAATTCCCATTATTAATCTACTTCTACTTCTTTCAGCTTTATAAGTCTGCCCCCCTGTTTCCATCGCACTGTGTTGCTTGTCGCTTGTTTGATACCTGAGTGTGTCATTCAGATGTCTTTGGACATTCATGTACGTTCTTTACGTATTTGTAAACTGGTTCAAATCGATCGACGGAATTTGTTATTGTTCAATATAAATCTATAGCACTATATCAACCAAACAGTTCGAATTCGAAGTCATTATATTGTTGTTTAACATTAAATAAGTTGTTTGTATAATTAAATCAAGTGCATAGATTGACTGATAATCAGACTGCTCATCTGCAGCTTCTCAATAAACAGTTTACAGATTCTTTAAAGATAAGTCGGATCGTAGCCATGTCGTTCTGTGAGCCAAGGAGTTGATAATATGCCTTGTCTTCCTAAGACCGCTTGGCCTCCGACTTATAGATTGACTGATAATCAGACTGCTCATCTGCAGCTTCTCAATAAACAGTTTACAGATTCTTTAAAGAT
>JAZQPT010000087.1:0-10627 GCA_045628725.1 Saccharimonadales bacterium (SeqCode) | reverse complement strand
ACACCACTCTACAAATGGATTGGTATTTTTCTGCATGATTCTCTCCTTAGAGTTATATCACTTTTTGTACCGCTGCGTCACCTGTTTTATGTCAACATCATCATACGTTGTCACTAGACCGTACGAGTTGCCGCCATATGGTTCCAGGATAGTGATCTCAAGCTTAGCGCGTCCTAAAACCCGCGTCACTCGTGTTATCCTGTTTCGGCCAGTTTGGTACTCGCGAACAAAGCTAGGGTCAGCCTGGCTCAACACATCCTGCAGACGTCGGGGGTTTCCTACTGTCAAAAGTCCTATCTGCTATACATAAACTTTACTGGATTATTTAATACTTAAGACACATGTTTATTTGACGAAATAAATATCATGCTATAGAGTCTACTCATGAGTTCACCATCACCCGAAAACCTACCGAATAAATTACCTGAGTGCGACGCCATAATTCAAGATATTATGCATATCGAAACTCCTCATCTTGAACAGATGATGATTGCGTACGCTACAGCCCAAGAAAACTACCTCGTCGCTGTCACCGAAATGCTAAAAAATCTTGATACATCAACCGGTATGCTGGTATCGCAAGCAGAAGATAATTACGTAGGCGCATTCCATGACGTCCTTACAGAAATAGTCGAATCGGAAGATGAAGATTCCCGGTTAGCTATGGTGGCTGGATTTATCATCAGCGGACATAACGCACATCAGTCACACTTTGAAGGCGATATTCCATCAGATATCAGCGCCGCAGATCACACTACATTAGTAAACGATCTGCAAAAGGGCTTGGATACTGTTGACGACATCGAAGAGTTAGTACTAATCGTCACGGACGAATTTGAGGAAGAAATCCAAGATAGATATAGATACCTCATCGGAGACCGAGTACTGACCGAAGGTCGTTTTGATGCTACTACAGCGACCGACGACAGATTCGCTGACAGTAATCAGCCGATCAACGCCACAGAAAGCAACATCGAAACAGCCACACACCAACCCCAACAAAAGAATTACATTCGAGACATCGGCAAAATTGCCGTCGCTGTCGCTAGCGGAGTAGTAGCCGCAGGTATATTTACGTGGCGCACGAGAAAAAAATAGATCACATCCGTACACGCAAAGTAGAATAGTAGATACTTGCAGTTTCAATACGGAATAACTATACTAAGATAAATTTAATCTATGCGAGGTCAAGTGCAATGCTCATACCAAGTAATCCAGATAAACTTCACGCGTGCTCAACAGTCGTACAGGACGGATTAGACCGACTGAACGCCGAAGGTATTCCATATTACCATGATCGATCCGAGCAAATAGCAGCACACGCAATTAGCGTTTGCATGCCCGAACTTCGCGATTACGCAAAGCAGCTTATTACAATCGAAGCAAATACGGCGGTGTCCATAGAGCAAGAGGACGACGAGAGAAGTTCTAATAGCCTCACTGGCATTCATGTTGGCGGTATTCTGCGAAGCATTAGTATCCAGCAAATTATTGAACAAATGACATTCGACAACGCTAATGTCGAAACGATGCGTCACGATCTATGTGCGGTTATCGTTCCCCGATATTACGACCCTGATCCAAAAGATATTGTATTTGGCAAAGAACTATATGTGCCGTTTTCTGAAATAACCGGATTTGAACTACGCGCGTCGTAAATTAGCGCAAGCATTCGGAGCGGCCGACTGGGCATTTCGGCATATTCTAGGACATCAGCAATGATCTAATAAAGCAAAAGCCCGTACTGCCGCGCCCCAAGGGAACGCAGCAGTACGGGCAGACCAAACAAATCCTGTAGATTCTTACGGCAACTGAGCGACAAGCAACTGCATGCTTCGAACCACCGATGGCCCAATCCCCGAGTTCCTCCTGTTCATAAGACAGTCCGCATACTCTTTGATAGATACGGCCCCAACTTCACAGTGTTTATAGCCGAACGACACGCACTTTGTCTTGCGGTGCTGCACATCGTGCGGCTGTTTACACACCAGACACCGAACAGTGAACGGAATGGTGCCGACTTTGCCGTACGTTACAATCCGACCAAACAGATTACCTGCATGGGCACGAAGCACGCCATCAGTCTGTTCGAACTGAGAGAAGAAATCGTAAAAATCTGCTCGGTTCATATAGCCGTCCTCGGAGATGTTAGGCGCTCTCACATCCATCAACGTCATCTCGTCTCGGGCTAACGCAGATGTAATGTTCGCGACGAGTTGCTTTGCCTCTAGGGAAGTCATCATGAAATGACCACCACGGAACGGTACCGCAATATTTCTCGCCATATCACTACCTCTCGTCGATTGTTGTAAAAGGTCTAAGCAAATTATACGATAACCGTACAAGTTGTCAACAATCCATCACAGCCTTGCGATTACCCTAGAAACAAAAAGTGCCCCAACCGGAGTACTTTTTGTAACTCTACGGGAGGGGCGGGTAATTACAGCGGCACTGGATGCGGGTAGATTCGCTGTTCGAGATCCGACCAATCGAGCTGCCCGCGGTGATTTGTTGCGGCCTTGTAACGAAGACAGAGGTTTTGGCGCTGCTTCACATCCCCGTTCTTTGCCAGGTTCCACTGGTGGATGGGGATATCCCAATCAACCTGTCTGCCGTCGTGGTAGGTGACCCTGCATTCCATCACGGATGATTTCTTGTGAGACGACATTTGATTCCCGTTCTCTCGACATGAACCGACGCACTGTAGATACCACTTACACTGCGATTATATCATAATATCGCTAAAAAATAAATAGCGTGCTAAAAAATTATTATTATATTTCTACGCAGGTGAACAACATTTCACTGCATGTATACACGCTATGAACTATACTAGAGGGAGATAGATACTAATTCGAGAGGCTACTGTGAAAAAAGTAAAAGTTTCAATCCAAGACGAACAGACGCTGGTGCTTCAGGAGAGCGCAGAAAAGGGCGATATCATCGATTTAACATCCTTGCATGAAACCGACATCGACAAGACATCAATTCAAGGAGTCGTGAACTCAATCAAAAAAGATGCGTTCGAAGCCGAGGTACAAAAAGTACGTCAAGCAATTGAGCGAGAAAAGTCACTTGAAGCGAAGTTAAAAGAACAAGAACTACTAGAACGTATAACGTTACTAGAAAAGGAAAAACAGAGCGCCGTCGAACTTGCCCAAGCAAAAGCCAAAAACGAATTACAGTCAGACCTCTCTCGAAAAGAAAGCGAAGCAGCCGAGATAAAGGCTCAAAAAGAAGCCGAAATCGCTAAACTACAGGCACGAATTGAATCTGCCGAAACCGAAAAAAAACTTGCCTTGAATGAAGCCGTTACAAAAGTCGAAAAAGAGCGTGATGAATTGCGACACGAATTAAAGACCAAGGACACAGAAAGTCAGTTGCTAGAATCGAATCTTAAAGATAAATATACAACTGAACTAAAGAATAAAGACGAAATGATAGCGTATTACAAAGACATGAAGGCGCGACTTTCGACAAAGATGGTCGGCGAGACATTGGAACAGCACTGCGAGATTGAATTTAATAAACTTCGAGCCACGGCGTTCCCCAGGGCTTATTTCGAGAAAGATAACGATGCTCGATCAGGCAGCAAAGGTGACTATATCTACCGCGAATCCGACACGTCAGAAACCGAAATTATTTCGGTCATGTTCGAAATGAAAAACGAGGGCGATGAAACAGCAACAAAGCACAAAAACGAAGACTTTCTAAAAGAACTTGATAAAGATCGACGCGAAAAAGGCTGCGAATATGCAGTACTCGTGACATTACTCGAGTCTGAGAGCGACCTATATAATAGCGGCATCGTCGATGTTTCGCACAAATATCCAAAAATGTATGTTATCCGCCCGCAGTTCTTTATACCGATGATTACATTGCTTCGTAACGCTGCAATGAACTCAATGCAGTACAAATCCGAACTGGCACTCGTCAAAGCCCAGAACATTGACGTTACGAACTTCGAAGATCAGCTAAACGACTTTCGTGATTCATTTGGCCGTAATTACCGGCTTGCGACGGATAAGTTTCAATCGGCAATCGATAGTATCGACAAATCAATCACCCAGCTACAAAAAACCAAAGACGCGCTCCTTTCGTCAGAGAACAACCTGCGCATTGCTAATAACAAGGCTGACGAACTTTCGGTCAAAAAACTTGTTCGAGGCAATCCGACAATGGCAGCAAAATTCGCTGAAACCCTAGAAGATTAGCCGGCAATCAACCAGCGTATCTCTATATTATATCATAAATAGTTGTTTATATCAATATAATCAGGTATACTGACTAGGACCGTTCCTCAACAAATTAGGAGTAGCAATGGGAATCACGATCCCCAAGGATGTTCGCGAACTGAAAATTGCAATCGGCCGGGACATTCTGAGTGCCATGGTCGCAATGAGCGGCATAGCACCGGACGACCTACATGCCACCAACAAAGCATATGACAGCAGCCACATAGAGGCAGCCGAGCGCTGGCAAGAACGCGATTCGCTCATGTTCGGACAACTCGCTCAATTTTGCGACCGTGCCGAACAAGCGTTTGCATCAGGCACAGATCACGCACTCATGTCTATCATGTCCGATCTAATGGGGAGTTATCGTAACGTGCCTCAGTGGCTCGCTCACCAGCCGTATCATTACTTGTCCTCGCTGATGACGCAACTGCCTGACGCCGGTGACGACTTGGGTAATGTACTGCGCATCATCTCTGCCTACTCCAGAGGGGAATGACCCTGCACCTGTATACGTATCAAAAACCGTGTACCTATTGGTGCAGGGTTTTTGATATCTATGACATACTATATCCATGAAGATTGTCATTCTCGGCGCCAACGGCAAAGTAGGGAGTAGGGTAGCAACACTGTTAATCGGGCAGGGTCATGAAGTGATAGCGGGAGTGCATAAAAATAGTTCCGCCGTCCCCGCAGGCGCAGTCATTACGCCGTTTGATATAACAAAAATAAATTCGCTCACATCTCTGTTTAGTGGTGCAGATGCAGTTATCTGCACCATGAGCAGCTGGGGTTCGCCGAACCACAACGTATTAAGTACTGCGATGAAAACAGTGATACCTGCCATGAACAACGCGGGCATAAAACGTATCGTTAGTATTTCGGGTGACATCGCTTTACTGCCCAATGAGCGTCCGTCATTATTCGTACGCTTAACGCGGCTTGTGTTATTTGGCACGCCCAGCAAGGTTGTTAGCGACTCAGAAGACCACTTGCGTCAATTATATGATTCCGACCTAGACTGGACTGTCGTCCGTCCCACTATCATGTCGTCGTCTAGTAATAGTGAATATCAGATGCAACAAAATCATCCTCTGCATCCGTTAATTGCCCGCGCGGCAGTCGCCAAAAGTGTTGCAGACCTCGCCACTAATCCTGATCGACATCTGCGCGAGGCACCGTTTATCCACGCACGGTAATAGGCATTGTTTATTTATACCGATAGTACGGTCGGTCGGCACCTATACACTATAGAGAATATAGTAAGCATGGCGTATACTAAATACATGAAATCAGAACTTCTCTCATCACGTCGATCAGTACCAAAATGGCTCCGCGTACTCATACCTTCAATTATCATCGTAGCATGGGTAGCTGCAGCTGGTATCGGTGGTCCGTACTTCGGCAAAATTAGCGAAGTCGCCAGTAACGACCGATCTACTTTTCTTCCTGCAAGTGCCGAATCGACAAAAGTAAACCAGCAACTAGAGAAGTTCCAAAGCAGCAATACAATTCCTGCTATTTTCGTCTTTTCTAATAACGACAAAGTACTAACCGATTCGCAGACAACCGCTATCAAAGAGGCGACACAATCGCTTAAACAGCTATCTGACGTTAAAGATGAAATATCACCGCCTGTAATATCAGACGACAAAAAAGCGGCATTTGTTGTCGTTAACACCGATAGCGGGGCAGAGTACAAAGAATTCCTGCCGGAACTTCGCGAAAAACTAGACGAACAAAATGTTGGCGTCGATTATAAAATCACTGGACCAGTTGGATTTCTAGGGGACGTATCTAAAGCGTTTTCTGGTATTGACGGCATTTTGCTGCTCGTCGCATTATCTGTCGTATTCGTTATCCTTTTGATCGTGTACCGTTCACCTATACTACCATTCGTCGTGCTTTTCAATGCGATCTCTGCACTTGCTGCAGCCATACTAATCGTCTGGCACCTTGCCGACGCAGACATCGTTCAAATCAATGGCCAAGTGCAGGGTATCTTGTTCATTCTCGTTATCGGCGCTGCGACAGATTATTCGCTGTTATTCGTAGCCCGTTACCGTGAAGAACTAGAGCGACACAAAGAAACCTGGAAAGCCCTGAGAGCGGCACTAAAAGGATCGTTCGAGCCAATCCTCGCTGCCGGCGGAACAGTTATCGTAGGACTACTGTGTCTACTCTTATCAGATCTTAATTCGAACAAAGCGCTTGGCCCAGTTGGCTCAATTGGCATCATGTTCGCGGTCCTTAGCGCACTCACACTGCTACCTGCAATGCTTCTTGCGATTGGACGCAAAGTATTCTGGCCACGGGTACCAAAATATCAAGGTAGCCTAGGGGTGAAGGTGCATCACAGCGGACTATGGAAAAGCATCGCCGCTTTCGTTAGCAGGCATCCACGTCGTATATGGGTTACGACATCAGTAGTGCTCATTGTATTTGCTACCGCAGCAATAGGATTAAAGGCCGACGGAATCGCTCAAAGCGATATCGTACTAGGGCAGTCTGACGCCCGCGATGGTCAAAAAATCCTCGATCAGCATTTCCCGGGAGGTGCAGGAACCCCGGCGCAACTCGTTGCACGTAGCGACAAAGTTGATCAACTAACAGCAGCACTCGACAGCGACAAGGGCGTGTCGTCGGTATCTATTACCGCCAACAATTCAGTGTCCGGAACAATGCCACTTGGCAAATCAGAGGCAGATCTAAAACAAAGTATTAGTACAAAGATTAAACAGACCACCGACGAACAAACGTCAAAGATACGTAGTGGTATTGAATCGCAAATGGCTGGTGCGCCAGCAGAAGCTATCGATATGGCATACAACCAGGCAACGGCAAATATACCTAGCGTAGAGTCACTCACAGAAAGCGCCTATCCGTTCAAAAACGCGACACCAAAAGTAGTTGATGGCGAAGTTCTGATGCAGGTCACGCTCAGTGACGATGCCGAATCACAAGCCGCACAGGACACTATACTGCGCCTACGCGAAGAGGCAAAAAAGATAGATTCTAGTGCACTTATTGGCGGCGTTATTGCAACAGAACTAGACACGAACGTTGCCGCCCAGCATGACAGGATGATCGTTATTCCAGTCGTTCTTGTGGTGATTACATTGATACTAATGGTACTGCTTCGTTCAGTAGTCGCACCGCTGCTGCTACTTTTGACAACCGTCATATCGTTTACAGCGACACTCGGTGTCGCAGCGCTACTGTTTAACAATGTCTGGAACTTCTCGGGGTCTGATCCATCGGTGGTACTATACGGATTTGTATTCCTTGTTGCACTCGGTATCGATTATAATATCTTCTTGATGACACGCGTCCGCGAAGAGTCATTAAAGATCGGCACCCGAAAGGGCGTACTGCTTGGCCTCATCGTTACAGGTGGCGTCATTACGTCGGCAGGTATCGTCCTAGCGGCAACATTTGCAGCACTTGCTGTCATCCCTGTACTGTTCTTGGCACAATTAGCGTTCATCGTTGCGTTCGGTGTTCTGATCGACACAACAATCGTTCGCTCGCTCCTTGTTCCAGCGCTCGTTTATGACATCGGAAAGCGTACGTGGTGGCCATCTAAACGCCACAAAGATTAAGGTGGTAGTGCCTATCTGTTATGAACATATCATGATAAAGTACACATATGGAATCTAACTTAGTACAATTTTTTGAAAATGCATTTACGCAGACAATTATCGTTGTTTTGATAGCGATAGTCGTCCAGCGAATTAGTGCAATAATTATCAACCGTGTCGTTCGCCGTGTTATTAAAACGCACAAATATACATCTCAACTAGAGGAGAGTAAACGCGAAGACACCATCAGTCGCGTGTTTGGCACTTTGGCTGGGGCACTAGTCTGGATTGCAAGTATCGGTGTCATCTGCTCAATCTTTAACCTGAACCTCGCTGCAATTGGCGCAAGTCTTGGATTTCTTGGAATCATCATAGGACTTGGTGCGCAAACAACAATTCGTGATTATGTTGCCGGCATGTATATAATTGGCGAGAACCAGTATAGAGTAGGGGATATTGTTACATTAAGTGGCGGAACGACAGGAGCGCTAGGCACGTCTGGCGTCGTCGAAGACATCACCCTTCGAATTACAAAACTCCGTGACCTAGACGGTACGCTCAATATCGTTCGAAATGGCGAAGCAAGTATAATTACCAACCGCACTTACCAATATTCAAGCGTCGTGGTAGATATAACTGTCGCCTACGACAGCGACATCGACCAAGTGGAAAAGGTGATGAACGCCGTTGGCAATGACATGATGCAGGATGAACTAATGGCAAAACTGATCAGCGACCCAATCCACTTCCTTCGAGTTGAGAAATTTATCGACTCGGGCATCGTCGTGAAGGCCCTCGGCACCGTGCAACCAGCCGAACAGTGGACGGTTGCTGGCGATTTCCGACGACGCCTACTCAAGGCATTTGCTAAAGCGGGGATTGAATTACCAGTACCACAAATCGTCGTTCGTAGCATCGAAAAAAAGAAGATATAAAAATAGCCGCGTTATGCGGCTATTTTTATATGGATTTGTTATCGCAGTCCAAGTTTATCTGCGCAAGCAGGCCATGGATTGAATCCGCGTTGAGCACGAAGACTCTCAGCGACAGCTATTTGCTGTTCACGACTGGCTTGAGCGGCTGTTGGGGCGTAAGCGCCACCACCGCTACTTAACCAAGTACCTTGGTCGAACTGAAGTCCACCAAAGTATCCATTACCTGTACTGGTTGACCAGTTACCGCCGGCTTCACACTGTGCAAGCTGATCCCATACGCCCGTTCCTACAGCAGGTGCGACTGCACCAGTATTGCCACTAACAGGACGCGGCTGTGCCTGTTGATGCACAACTGGCACCTGTACTGCTACTGGAGCTGGAGCTGGAGTTGGAGCTGGAGCTGGAAGCGGGCGATCAGGAAGCTGTTCGTCTGCCGCAGGAATCCGTAACTCTTGCCCTGGGTAGATAATATTGGGATCAGCGATACTTTCGTTTGCATTAAAGATACGCTGATATGTGGTGTCGTGCGCTTCTGCAATCAGCGACAAATTGTCACCTGGGTTAACTGTTACCATGTTTTGCTGAGCAGACTGAGCATATGTCGACGATCCGCCGAACAACGTCATCAGGCCTACTAGCGCGATAGTGGTAAAAATCACCTTTAATTTCATATTTTCCTCCTATTCAATCCGTTTATTATCTGATTTAATAGTTATAGGCATTATGTGCTTTTGTTTGCGTGTGTACGCAAAGTATCCAAAAACACAGTTACCATGATATAGCAACATAAGCGTGTTGTCAATATTTGGTGTCTATTTACGTATCGTCATCGGTTGTCGTTCGCTCATAGACTCTTCACAAGATAGTCATCCATCGCCCGGAAAGAGTCGAGTGGAGAAGGGGAGCGAGTAACGTTCGTCGCGGGACCCAGGTCGACAGGCATAAACTCAGGATGTTCCAGCAAAAACACATGCGTCTGCGCGTGAGGCGGATCCTCGATCATTGAGAGATGATGCCCCTCGCTGTCATCTACATGCACGGCAAGTCTGCACTCGTGACCACGTTCGGCTAATACATCTATAACCATCTTCAACGCTCTCGACTTTGTTATCTGATCTCGCCGTCCTAATGGATTGCGTGGAAAGACAATCCCATCAAAGCTTTCTGGTAGGTGAGTATTTATAAATGATACGGTAGCGAGCTCACACCCACTTAGAGTAGAGGTGTTTGCCACGCAGTATACTCCTAACTTCTTTCGCCAACGCGCGGTCATGTCTGCGATTTCGTCTATTCCTTCTACGGGCTGCACATGTCCGCTATTCATCATTACCTGCGCAATTGACTGTATTGTGTTCGATAAAAACGCGTGCTCTTCCTCGCTATGCGCAAAAAGCTCGTCTTCCCATAAAGCTAGCCGATAATTATTACCGTGGTATTCTTTGCCGTGGGTCGTCGATATACTATATGCAGTTGATCGCACAACCTCGCACAGGTCGATCGAAGCGATCGCCTGCACTTCATCACTGTCGGTTGTCTCACGAACAACGCCCAGCACCTCGTTTAACACAGTCATACGGGAACCTAAGTGGCGAGTAAAAGCTTCAGAAAGCTGCTCTGGCGTTGCCGCGGGATATTCATGATTAAGAGATTGACCAGGCATCCACAAGCTATCAATATTTCGAGTAGGGTCTTCAGTTGACATAGTAAATGTAATAATAATTGAAGCCACAGCAGCGCGCAAGCGTTAGTCCTATGACATATTGACAAATTGTCTCGTATTTATGCTATAATAAATGAGCTTTGGGGCGTCGCCAAGTGGTAAGGCATCAGTTTTTGGTGCTGACATTCGGGGGTTCGAATCCCTCCGCCCCAGCCA
>JAZQPT010000086.1:0-1557 GCA_045628725.1 Saccharimonadales bacterium (SeqCode) | reverse complement strand
GGCGCAGGCGCTAACTGGATTCAGCCCCCAGCGCCCAGTGCGGCTGCGGATACGTAGCAACTAGATACGGCTATGTCATGGAACCCTTATAATAAGTCGGAGGCCAAGCGGTCTTAGGAAGACAAGGCATATTATCAACTCCTTGGCTCACAGAACGACATGGCTACGATCGACTTGGCAGTGCAGGCGCAGGCGCTAACTGGATTCAGCCCCCAGCGCCCAGTGCGGCTGCGGATACGTAGCAACTAGATACGGCTATGTCATGGAACCCTTATAATATGGCTGTTAGGTTTTGTAGAAATATTTTGCGGATGGCTCATGGATTATGCTTAAGCGGCAGGCCACTATAGGGTTGTGAGGTGGCGATTCTGTAGGTGTTTTTGAAAGTTGAGATAGTTAACTGGAGGCATAGCCAGTGTTGAGTTAGATTGGATGTAGGCTCAATGCCTTTTCTAACGACACACACGGGAGAACCTCGGATAATTCAATCTATTCCAGGCTGCTGACACAGGCTACTGGCCAAAGATATCATGTGATAATTAATCTGCATAAATTACAGTGTAATATATTATGTGAGACGTGCAATGACCTTCACAGATGACCAGGGTCACCTCACTTAGGATGGGAAAGTACCGATTGACATGGCGACGTTGCATGAATTATCTTTTTCCAGCCGCCATAGGGCTGATGATGACTTATCAGCGTGCTAGCCAGGCTACAAGGTGCCAATACAGCATTATTATAACTTTAAGTGTCATGAAGACCTGGTGTTGGAGTCATGGTGGAGGAGCCATGCTCCGCCGTAAATCAAGGCCCCTACTTTGAAGGCCGTGAAGGCAACAACGAGAATAGTAATTTTGCTAGAAACGGGTGCTAGGTAGGTAGAGGAAGACTCCTAGTATCTGCCGCAAACAGTGCAGTATAGGTGTCTTGATGTGGATGGATTTATTCTTCTTTAAAATCTAAGTATCTATGAATTTTCTCGCTACGGAGTACTTCTCACTACGTGCTGAGGGATGTTACTCATCATACCCTCGCCTCCCCACTCTGACTCCCCCCCCTGCGTAACCCATCCAAAAAAAATTGGGTTTCTACAAAAAGAAATATACACAGCGGCCTTTCAACTACTTGTCCGCAGGTTTCCTGAAAAGTACTTGCCTGCTATAATTTCACTTACTTGGCCACGGTAAGGATCGAACCTAGGCCTAAGCGCCCAATTCAGTTCGACCCTCCTCAAGAGCCCTAACCATGACCGCTGAGCCATGGATGCTCGAGATTGCGTATATGATAGATACTTGCAGTGCTTAATTCATATAGGAGGGTGGAGGATGGGTTGTTTACTTTGAGTGTTTTGGTGGAGGCGACGCGCTCGACGACAGTGAGGGCGCGGGGCTTGGCGTGCATGTGGGGACGAGGTGAAGGTGAAAGAAGAGGGGGTCGAGCTACAGGGCTGGTTTACTCATGCTTCAGTTTTGCTATGCTTCAGGTGTGGGTTACGGTTCAATTTGTGCGTGGTGACTGGTTTTACATGCTGGTTTTCGAAGTCAGTGATGTGTC
>JAZQPT010000085.1:0-4234 GCA_045628725.1 Saccharimonadales bacterium (SeqCode) | reverse complement strand
TCCGTGATTCCGGCCGCGACGGCTTCCTCCACCGCATACTGGATCAGGGGCTTGTCGACGATCGGCAGCATTTCTTTGGGACTGGCTTTGGTGGCTGGCAGGAAGCGGGAGCCGAGGCCGGCGACGGGGAAAACTGCTTTTTTAATTTTTGTCATAATTCAAATCCTGTGATGTTGGATTGGCCCATCGGTGATAACGCCCCCATCTACCGCTATAGGCATTCAGTGCCAGCTCAGGCGAAGCGACCTGCCAATTCGTCGGCATCGCGCTCCACCATTGCTTGCAGCACCGGTGGGCGCATAAGCTAGAGCAGTGCCGACAACGCAGTGTGCTGCTTAATGCATCCTGCGCAACCAGCGGGGGAAATCGCCGCCGTAGAAGGCGCCGTTGAGCTGAGTCTGGATGATCAGGCAGGCAGGTCGCGGTCGCAAGGCGTCACAGCGATCCAGAACTGCGCTGGTTCACCTTGGTAGGTCAGCCCTGCCATGTCATACAGGGCGCGGCCCATCAGCTTCAGTGCCTTGTAGCGATAGAGCGTCGACAAGCCGAACGTGCTTGGGTAGGAGATCCGGAAAGTCGTTCAGCGAACCGCGATAGTTCACGGTGTCGGCTTGTGATGGAACAACGGTCTCCTACGTTGAGCTTAATTTTTTTACGACAACGCCCTGCGCTTCCAGCCAAGCGGCAAGCCGTTGAACAACGCTCCCATCGGTCCCTGTAGCATCAGGACGCGACCGCACTGGAGCCACAGCGATAATTTTAGTCGCCGAACTCATGCACTGACTAAAATTTCGCTGTTCCGATCGCACGCTCATACGCAGCATGCGCCATGCGGTTGCGCAGCTTTTCATCCGCGGCAAGGTCTATAATCGCTGCCGTCCATGCGTCGGGGTCGTTGGGTAGCAGAATACCGTCAACTCCCGATCGTATAAAATCTTTATACGGTGGCACATCGCTGTACAGCCCGACCGCCCCCATACGCACGAAATCAAAGAATTTTGTTGGAGCACGTGCTTCATTGAAAGGTTCTGGCATCAATGGTGCCAAGCCGATTTGCCGGCGAATGGTGCCGGTGTAGGTAAAATAGGTTGGCCACCCCATCGGGTGCAACACCGCAACGCGAGGCAAACTGCGATAGAGACGGTTAATTTTATAATCACCGAATACCTCGAACTGCGTGATGAAACTCCGTTCTTGAACGGCTTTGATGATCGGTATCAGCCAGTGTAACTCTGCTTGATGCGAAGCCGTTCCGTGATAAAAGACCCATATGCTCTTTTTAAATTCCAGCAAGCTCGGCCCCGGCCGCGCTGATATCATTGCCGGTGACCATCGCGCATATTTAGCAGCCAAAAAGTGCGTCGATACCCAGAATTCCGTCGCCAGTTTCTCGATCAGATCCAACTGATGCGTTGCCAAGCGTCTTATTTTTCTTGCATACGCAGCCGGCAGATTTACCAACGAACGCTCATCCATCAGATCATCGTCCATGAAGTAAGCAATCTGCCCACCCGCAAGACGAAATGCCTCCAGCGGACGTACCCAATTTTCTGGCAAATATCTTACGATGACAGCTAATTTCACACCGTGCCAGTCAATATGAATGGCGCTATTTTCGTTAATCCCGAGCCTCGTCGCTGACATTCCCTTATTAGCCAGGAAGGGTTTAACAAAATAATCGATAGACGGGCTTTCTTCAGAGCAAATAATTACTGCATCAAAGTTTAGCCTAGCCAGCCGTGCAGGCTCTGTAAAATAATTCTTGAAAGAATCAAAAAATTTTGCCAAACGATAATCCCATCTCCCCGGCCGAATCCTCAACTCCTGTTTGCGCAACAATCTCATGTTTACCTGCATTTCAAATGCATCATTCTACGATGATCCGGCTCTCCGATCAGAGCCGATCCGACGTAAAGCAATAGGTCGACGTCTAAAATATCGCACCAAAAGCTCAGAAGAAAATCTTTTCTATTTATTTAGTCGTCGCAGTAAAATAGACCCTACACGTGTCGGTCGAATCTGTTCCAGCTTCTCGTCTACCAAACTAGCTTGACGGAGATAATCTATACCTCCGGGGAGCTCTGTAATATGCATCAACGCCTCAGTTGCGCGTTCTGCATGTCCAAGAGTAAACCATAGCCAAGCTTGCTTGAACCAAACTTCGACATTGCGGGGCCACAGAAGCGCGCTCATCACTCCCAAAGACTCGGCCTTACGAAAGTCCTTCTCACGTATAAATCCCGACCGCTCATCAATAACCGTTTTAAACGAAATATCGCTAGCGGTCACGAGCATTCGCTTATCGATAAAATATGCGCATGCAGCACGATGCAACGTCCGGACTTGATCAGTGGCCAATGCCTCAGCAGCCAGCAATAAAATACGAAATTCAAAATCCAGTCGCGGGGACAACATGCAGAAATTTCCTTCTGCAATTTGTTCAAGAAGGCGGGCATAGTAATGCCTACCTCCCCAACCATGAGTTTTATTAATAGAATAGTTAAGAGTAGCCGGACCAGTCGAACGCCCGAATGGGTCTCTATTTAGCGACATATGAATGCCACACTCGGGACGCGTCTGAAAATCCGGGGAGACCATGAGACCTTTTCTTCGCATAATCTCGTATAGAACGTTTTCATCATTTACGACTGAAAGGTCCAAATCTTGCAGGTCAGGTAGAGGATAATAGTCATCGTACTTACAGAAGTGCAGTCCACTTAGACGCGGAACACTCGAATTAATGTGTTCACGGCGTAGAATATTACTGAAAGGCAACGAGTGTTCTGCCATTAGGTCCAGATGGATCCGCAAGACATCCTCGAACACCAATAAGTCAATGTCGCCGATATATAGATACTCACATTTTAGAACCGGCTCCTCAACAAATCGGACCGTATTAGGTACAATTTCTTTATTTTTCCTGGTAAATTCTGCCTGCCGGAATAGTGCGCGACCCGGGAAAATACGCTCGAGCACGTCAACAGCGGCTCGATGCCTCAATCTGAAAGATTCAAAATTTTCGACGCAAATCTCCACGTGTGCGTTCGGATTATTCCTAAGCGCGAAATACGCGTAAGGCACCGCAAAAAAATCGTATTTTAGGTCTGCATATGTAAAAAATAGCAGACCGCCTTTCTCTTCCAAAGTATACCTCTAATGTATTAGAGCAGAATTCCACTCAACCTCGAAGCAGCGCAAAATAATATTTACGCCCCAATATTAAAGCTCAGCGCTCGCGCCAGCACCCGCTTATATACCTCGGAATTCTTTTCCACTGTGAATTCCGAGGCGGTCTGAGAGCGTAGATTTCTTGCAAGTCGCTTCCTCGTTTCAGACTCTTCAATTAGGCGCTTGACCGCCTGATACCAATCGTCATAACTGTTTTCAACCAAGAGGCAGTTCACCTCGTCAACGGCGACATCCCGGTAGCTTGGTACATTGGAACAGACGACAGCCAAATCGAGCGCTCCATACTCAATTAGCTTCAAGTTGCTCTTTGACTCATTAAATACATCATCAAGCAGTGGGATGAGTCCAATGTCCCAATGCACCCGCTGGTGCAACCAGGAGACGAAATTCGGATAATCAGACTTTTTCGGCAACGCCACTCGCTGCCCGAAAGTCGGCGGAGTATTTTGGAAGACTCCTATGATCTCGACCTGTATCTTGTTGCCATATTCAATAGCAAGGTCACGTATGACCTGAGCCAGTATCCCCATGTCTTCCGTATGCGAAGGCGTACCAATGTATCCAATGCGGACAGGACCGCCCGCTTCACGTGCATAAGGTTGCTTCGTATGGTCGCGTTCATCAGACAGGCGCCATAGAGATTCGTCCAGATAGTTTGGGACAACTGTGACATTGCGATTATAGCTTCTTACTTTCGACGCAAGCGACTGTGTTGACACAGTGACGAAATCGGCGTGCTTGCAGAGCCAAGTTACGGTCTCCACTAGGGCATCGACATCTCCTCGAACGTGCCGCTGACGCAACGCGACCGCATCAAATAAGTCGTCATCCACTTCCCAAATCATCTTGCCACCAGCCGCGTGCCACGCTTGGAGCCAATCGCTTAGCTTATTGAGCGATGCCCCCTTGACATCCCGCTGCAGCACTGCGATCTCCGCACTTCCGGGCACTGGCAAGGATTCGTCAGTTAGGACAGTCATCTTCCAGTCCCGCATGAGATGCTGCGACAGGTAGGGACGAAGAAGCCGAACATAGGCAGAACCCG
>JAZQPT010000084.1:0-1753 GCA_045628725.1 Saccharimonadales bacterium (SeqCode) | reverse complement strand
AGGAACCAAGAAGGTCCTAGACGAGGGAGATTTTTGTCACCTACGAGGTTTTTCTTCACCCTGCACATGTATCATAGAAGTACCGCATGGCCAAACGGCATCAACGGCGTAAGAATTTATTATTATTATTATTATTATTATCCTATCGCATATTTTCCAGATCAAAGGAACAAGTTACGCCTTCCAGCCCTTCCAAAAGCTGGCTTTTTGGTGAGCCGACCGGCCTCTTTGTACAGCGTAACATTCGCCCACTCCCCAAGCGGTGCCTTATACACTTTTATTTATAAAACCTGTGGCTTCAATACGGAAGCGCACTTATCGATCGCGCCGAGTGGTTTGCCCATTTTCTTTGCCGTCTCGAGAAACATTGGCCCGGATTTCGCAACCAGGGAGTCAGGGGACATCGTGCCGTCGTCGCAGTAGGCGCCTACGCTGGTTTCGACTTCTGCGATCCAGCCGCCTGATACAAGATTCCTGCATTGTGTTAATTCGTCCCCAGTATCGGACATGTAAGGATGATGACGCACTCATAATAATAATAATAGTAATAATAAATTCTTACGCCGTTGATGCCGTTTGGCCATGCGTTACTTGTTCTGCGACACCACCACGTAGTTTTCTCCCGCAAATATGGACTCACGTTGTCCTCATTTCTTAGTCGCTGATTGGCTGGCGTAGGCTGGAGGCTAAGGTCGGCCTCACTTTTGTCCACCCAACAACATTAAGTCTGCTACATCCGCACGTCACTCAAGTGTGGTATCGACGGGATAGACGGACGAGCGATATAGGTATTTCGCTTTCAACTGAGATCGACACTTTACCGCATGTGACAATAGGAACCCTTAATAGGGGGAACATTTCGAATCGATATCTTGCCATCTGTATCGCCTAGCGTCAATGTCCAGGAAGACCGTCTTCCTGTCACTGCACGAGCATTGTAACCAACAGCAGATCGCTCCTGTTTCGCCGGAAGAAAAGGAAGCAGAGACGCTATTAAAATCCCGGCTGGGACCGTGTGGAGAGATCGGATCGTTGTCCTATTGAAAGCGCCAAGGACAGTCCTTAAGACAAGGGGCATCCAATAATGAGCGAAACGAAAAATTGGGAGCGAAAACAGCTTAAAGGAGGGTTATTGGACGATGACTGGCGAAATATTAATGGAGCCACGGTTTTGTGATGTTAAAACCATGGTTCTCGGTCTCAGCATTTCTCAGTTCTGATTTATGAGATCCAGAAAAGGATCCTTTTCTAGAGTTCGGAAGCAGCGACATGACAGCCGCAAAGTTCGAGTTCCTTCGAATGGTTCGTGTTAAGTCCACCTCTCTTTTCATGGTTCGTCGGGTCGCTGACCACCACTCCGTGCCGCGAAGGTTCTTTTGTCACTCAGCCGGGTTGCTTAATGCCAGGGCGACTTATTCTCTGAAAGATCTAGCTTACTATTTTGTAGGGACTATATGATTCAAGAATACCTTATCTAGAGTTTTGATGGCATTCCAGTCGCTTTCTCGCCCTCGAAATGTTGTTTAACTTCGCAAATCAAAGTGCCTTCATTTACCGTCTCTCCTTCGCCAATATCACACACCCAAGAGACTGCGCAATCAAAAGGTGCCAGCACCTCCAGCTCCATCTTCATCTGTCTGACTACGCATATCAGGTCGCCCTTGAGAACCTCATTACCAACATCGACTAACAGCTCAACGAGTTGCCCAGGAAACGGCAAGGTGATGTGGCCTTTGTTCGCTGTATCGCCCAT
>JAZQPT010000083.1:0-4948 GCA_045628725.1 Saccharimonadales bacterium (SeqCode) | reverse complement strand
TGTGACGCCTGACTTAGAACAGCATATGAAACAGCGAATTTTCCATAGGATCGCTCGGGTTTTACTGAACTCGACGGCAAATAATCCGCTGAGATAAATAACGGATATTCATCCTTTGATTTTTCGCTTTCGCTTGGAGTTACGCCAATGCTGCCGTAAATAACTGAAGAAAATTGCTGAGCCAACCGAATAGCACGAAACCCATCCTGTTCTGTTGTAACCCAATTAGCCCGCCTTGCCTGCCCGCCCTCAAGTTTGGTAGTGAGTCCAACGACTAAAGAATGGCTCCGTCCATGCATCCTGCGTTCAGTAGTCATGCAATGAAAAGGCAGGTGTCGGGCCTCAGAATCTCTCATACCAGTAAAAATATGGATTTGTAACTTGCATATACGGAAAATTTCGCTAACGGCAGCACCGATGCTATGCACAGTATCGCTAAAGCCGCGCCGAGAAAAATAATCCTCGAGTCCGTATCGTCTAATAAGCATACGTCCAAACGCCTTATCCGCATATTTGCGGGGATACTCTTGCTCCGTTATTGACGCACGTAAGGCAGACAGAAGGCGCTCCTTATGCTCCTCAATTTCGTCTAACTCAATTGACAAAGTGTTAATAATCGATGCATATATGCGGGAAGGAATAGCCGCGTGCTGTTTAAGAGATTGCTGATACTCTTGGACCTTCTTTTGTAGTTCGCGCCACCGACGTGGCTCAGCAACAACGTAGTCAAGTTTCCCGTCTTTTTCAAGACTCCAAAAGAATTTAAACCAAGCAAATAACCCTGGTGCCGCGCTTTTTGGCACGATAGAAATGATTGCATCGAGATCATCGCGACTTGTAAGGGTTTCCTGTATAGAGCGCGATCTAGACTCGGCAAAACGGGCAATATGAGAAAGTACACTCAAATTTTGTCTAAGGGTACGTGCCCCTAACGACCTTCCGCCTTCTCGATAAATCAACCTAGCCATAAAATATTGTAACTCACGCATGCGCGCTATGCGTGATGGAGTAATTTCAGATTGATCCACTCCCACACTGATTTTATTCCAATAATAAAAGTAAATTAAAGAAAGCTGTCCATGAGGGTCATATGACGTCCAGTCCCAAACAAAATCGTCAACAGTGGATACTACACTCCCGCCCTTATCTCTGCTAATAGGGAATTTTAGTGGCAGATTATTTGCGAAATCCTCATCCCATCGATCAGGCGGAATAGCCCCGCTAGGCAAACTTATATTTGCGCCGAGTAATCCCATCACAGGACTCCTAATTCTAAAAAGAGTTGAAATTTATCAGCGAAATATGGTGTCAAATTCCCTCTTTCATATACATCCCGCTTTATTTGCGAGACCATGTTCTCACAACCCTCGAAACCTGCTATTTGTTCCAAGTCCTGATCACATTTTAGAATCCTGGGACGGAATTCGGCTTCGGATAACGGCCCTGAAATAAGCTGCTCCATTAAGAATGCAGCACTTGCAACCTTGCGAGCGTCCTCTTCCCCAGCAACCAAAATACGGTTCGCACAAAAAATACACCCTTGTTTACAGTCAGGAATCGGTAGAGTTATTGTTATAGGTTCGGGCCTTCCCAGACTAGTGCACCTACCGCCCTCTTCTAAACTTTTCGCGTCTGGCGGCACTGCTTTCGGAGAAACTATTTTTTGCTTTCGCGCAGAATTAGAGACTGCGTTTAAAAATAATGTAAAATCTGTATGATGATCGACAGGCGACCCAGCTAAGTAGTCGCGGTCTGCAACAGCCTCAGAATGCCCCATAACTCGCGACTCAATATAACCATCATGTGTTCGGCGATAATAATCGCTCACCGTAGCACGGACTATCCTAGTGGATAAACGCGGAATTGTCGGATAGATCCGTCGTAGATTTTCATAATGTGAGTACAGTACTATACTGGGAACTTTTTCGGGAGGAGAGTTTTCGGATCTATTTTTTAGTTCAAAAAAAAGGTGTAAGTAGTTTTTTCCGTTCAGTATATATTTTCGCAATTCCATGAAACGCCGAAGGCTTGGCATAAACGAGGCTGGCGAGACGACAGAGATCTCCCTCCCCTGAGCGCGCATCTTAATGACGCGATAACTCTGATTCAGAGTCGACACATCGATAGAACCAGCAGTTTCAATTTCGCGGGACACGGCCAAGTTGCAACCGGTGTTAGCTTGGAAAAGAAAGAGAAAAGTAGATTGCGCGAACATTGCAAGTTCGATACGCATTCGGTCCCTTACGTCATTGTTAGCACGATCTAAATTCGCTGATGCTTCGCTAATTGCTTTTTTTGCTGCCTCACGAGCTCGACGAGGGTTTTTCTTATTATAATGATGAGCAATTTCTTCTACATTAGCCAAACGACCATTTTCATAGTCGTATGCCCAATAATTATGAGACTTACCTTGCTCCCTTTTCTCACGAAGATGAGGTGGCAAACTCCATCTATTAACCGGGAAAAGCCATAAATGATTTTCCTTCCAATCAGGAAACTTAGGCATTTTTAGCTTAAAAGGAAATGGTTGGTTTTCGAGAACTAGATTACAAAGCCCATCGAATAATGATTGGTTTAATGCAAGCGTTTGTGCGAAGTCATACTCTGATGCTGGCTCAGCACCTTCACGCCCTCCGCGGACGCTTATGAATTGAATTCCACGGCGCAGGTCGTTATGATCCGTAATCTGCTCAAGGAATTTACAAACATCATTTTGCAAATAAGATGCAGAATTAGCTTTTATTTTACCGTGCTTAAACTTCTCAGATATATGTTCCATCCAAGAACGGAAGGCTATTTTCGTAGCCTCCCCCCCGTCGAGGCAGTCGTGATTAGAATTATCATCGGCCCAATCAATAAATACTTTAAACCGCTTTATCCATGCAAAAACCGTGACCGGACGCACTCCTCCATCTTCGAGCATGGTGGAGATTATTTCAATAATATTGCCGACCTGTTGAGCCCTCACACTGCAATAAGAGGATTCATCAACACTAACGGGTTGCTGAGGCATACGACGAGCGTTAGAACGTTTCAGGTAGCAAAAAGCACCACTATCAACAACCATACGGTCGAATCGAAACATGACTTGCTCAGGTCGGGCTATCTTGATTTTTTGATCGAATGGAAAATCAATTATTAGGACGTCCCGCTGAGTGAAAACTGTTGAGTCGCGATTACTGATTTTCAATTCCCTTCATTGCTCGACCAATCCATTCTTGAACCTGGTCGCCATGCCCATCTATCGCAGCGCGAATCATTTTCATATGCTGACGATAGCCTAGGTATTTGTCAGTAGTGGCCGACGATCTGTGCCACATCAATGCTGTCAGGTTTGATCGCGCTTGATTTAAGTTGATCAAGCCGGCTTGAACTAGAGACATCTGTATGTCACTTTGATTCATTCCGAAGGTCGCACGTAAGTCGTGCGGACGAAATTTGAAATTTGGATTATAGCGATTTTGCACATAAGGAATCAAACGCTCTTTTAGAAACTGTCGAATGGTCCCCCCATTTTTGTAATGTCGACGCGCTAGATCTGGGTCATAATTTAACGCCTCGGCTTTGGCCGTGTAGTATGGACTACCTTGCTGGGTGAGAAAAAGGTACTGATCTAGACAATCGCCTCCCGGCGCCATTTCTCTGCGACGACGAGCTCGATCAGAGGTGGCATAAATATGCAAAGCAACATATAAGAGTTTAGGAACTTGCAGCACACCTGTCTTATTTCGTTTAGTGTCAATATTCGTTCCTGGACCGGCTTTGAGTTTAAATATTTGGTCCTGCCCGCCGATACCTTGCGAAAGAGCAGGATCAGCTTGGATAAAATGCTTTACGCGCAAGGTTCCAACGGTCTGAATTCGAGCTCCAGTCAATAGCATAAATAAAAGAATTAGAAACATTTCGCCATTTTCTAGCGTGTCTGCCGCTTCCATTATCCACTTTTGCTCCTCTAGCGATAAAGGGCGCAACTTACCGTCATCTTGAATCGTATCATCGAGTGGATCCTCAGCCTTTGATGCTTGAATCTTTAGATCAGTGGATGCAACGGTTTTTTTGAAAGAGCCTCCATAGGAGTTCGTCAATGTTAGACTGTACGTTCGTTCTTCCCAAGGCTCATTAGCTGGTTGGAAAATTTCCTCCTTAATCATCCAACGATAAAAGGATACTACAGTTCCCATCCGACGTTTTGCTGTGCTAGCGGCGACATCTCCATTCTCAACTTTTTTCTTAAGATAACCTCGATAACGATAGGTTACACGACTTAATTTAAATTTTTGAAAATCAATTAGTAATTCATCTGAGTTTTCATATGAGTCTAGCCACTCCTTAAATACACCCAGATCATCAGCAAGCGACTTGGACGTAACCATATCCGGATTATTTTCAGTTTCCAATCGCCCTAAGATAAATAAGGTTCCTAAATGCCATGGAATTGAATCTCGGCCAAGCACAACCGGAAAAAGATTGTAGTTTCGATGTGTGTTCTCTACGAGATCAATTACAGGTTTCAAATGATAGGTAAATGCATAACATTCGCTTGACCGCAAAATTGACCTCTCAACTGCACCTGGAGCATCTTCGGCGCAGACCTCAGTTAGCGTAAACGCAGGAACTAGTACCTTTCGACGTAATTCACGCAATCATGGCTCCTTCATCTAATTGGCGTTGTCCATTAATTATAACTTGCAATGTTTTGTAATTCTGCAATAACTTGCATGTAGCGCCGATGTCGATCAATAAGGTCGATTCCTCGGCCTGCGCCACCTGCGGCGTGTACTGCAGCAGCGCCATCGCCACCGCGCGCAGGGCCTCGGCCTCGCGTTCAAGCGAACGCTCGACGATGCGCGCCACCGGCTTGAGCATCAGCACGCCGCCGCGGCGCATGCCGATCTGGACGCCGGCGGCGCGCGCCAGGGGCGAAGCGGCCAGCACCCGCTCCTGTTCG
>JAZQPT010000082.1:0-3260 GCA_045628725.1 Saccharimonadales bacterium (SeqCode) | reverse complement strand
TAAGAACGATGGACATCCGCCCTCCACGATGAAGAATTCTGCCTCCTTTGCCTTGTCTAATGCTGGCTTAAACTTAGCAATGAACTCGTCATTCGTTGTCTTTGCTGGAATATGAACGAAGCGACGCTCACTGAACCAGCTTGCTAACAAGGACTTGTAGGAGACGTCACCGACCAGATAGGTTAGGATAATTTTCGAATAGATAGTCGTTACTTGAACTGCTTCCGGAGTTTCCATTGGAGCATGAACAATTGGAAGAACTATTTTTTGATACCGTTCAGAAGACTCATCCTTGATTTTTCCAATAACATATTCCAGCTCTCGCCTGCCCCCGGTTTCGGCATCGAAATACAGCGGATATAATAAATATGCGGCAGCGAAAATTTCATTAATTTTAAGCTGACGGGCACGCCGCTTAATAACTTGGCGATCATCTGTCACACCCCATCCCGAATAAAATGGCGCTCCAACAGTCGTTACTTTAATACCTCGAAGCACTGCCTCAAATCCGGCAAGCGAAGTAATCGTATAGACGTGGTCAATCGTTTCGAATGCTTGAGCCAATGGTACTTCTTCCATCAACAGCTGACATATGTTCGCCACATCTGCTGGATCAGAATACCGCTTGCGGTGTCCGGCTACGACGTCTGGATGAGGTTTGTAAATAATCTGCGCGCCGGGATTTTCCTGCACAGCCATTCGTACCAAATCATTATTACTAATGAAATTTTCGCAACCAAATTTAATGGAGGCGTCATCCTCGACCTGCCCTGCTACGAGAATACGCCTACGGGTTTTAGGACCATAGATTCGTTCAATATCGACTGGTGAGGCGTTATTGTATTTGCTAACGCCAGAGCGCAAGAGTAGTTGAATCGCCCTGTCAGCGCGCTCGAGTAGGGCAGGATTGGCGGCAAAGTCGTACTCATTCAGTAAGACTTCTAGATCAGATGGGGCCTGAGCATTAAAGTATGGCGTACGCGTGTCCAGATTTAAGGACATCGGCGGGGCTTTGCTGGCTCCTAGCTGAACCGATCGTACAAACCCGTCTTCTACAAATACTACCTTGACGCCATTTTTCTTAACGAAATTAAGAATATAATCTGGCGCTTTAAAGCCCCAAATAAAAATTTCGGAAT
This sequence comes from Saccharimonadales bacterium (SeqCode), assembly GCA_045628725.1. Taxonomy (GTDB): domain Bacteria; phylum Patescibacteriota; class Saccharimonadia; order Saccharimonadales; family Saccharimonadaceae; genus JACQGD01. The sequence continues at coordinate 2,121 of JAZQPT010000082.1, read as the reverse complement.
TTCGATCAGAAAGAATTTTATTTCTCCAGACAACTGTAAACTCATGCTCGCTTATTTCTCGCGGCAAAAACGTTAAATTCCGGTCAGGAAAATACTTCCGCATATACTGCTTCCAGGTACTAAAACCAACGACATATGTAGGTGTTCCGGTACGCGCGGAAGCACGCCGATTGTTCGAAGCGTCCCTGAAAAATAATGCGGGATCTTTGAAAAATTTAGCTATTTTTGTCATATTAATCTCAATTATTTTGATACGAATCTAGTTGACTCTGGTCACCAGTGGCGACGGGCAAAGGGATTTTGATCCTCTGGTTTCGTTGTGCCTGCCGATGTCGATGAGATTGATCGCCGTTCTGCAGAATAAATTATCATTAAGACGGTTAAAGCCGGCGAAATCCGAAAATTCCCTCTTATCGTTTATGGGGGGCATCGCCACAATCCCAACTTGACAAATCGCGCTGCTGTCGAGACGCGATCCAGATTCTAATGGTCTCGTCAATGAAATGGTTTTCGCTGATAACGTTGTGGTCACTGTGCTGCCAAAGGATCACATGCTTTCCTGTATTGAAATGTTCGCCGCAGCTCTTGTAGAGGCCCCCCCCACCGCGTTCCCTTGGAATACGTTACGCTCGATGAGGTTGTTCGCAGCTGAATCCACCGCCACGCCATTGCGCTTGGCCTTTATGTCATCGCGAAAGCCATTGCTTGTGATCTTATTGCCAATCAATTTAATGTGGCGGGAACTATGCTTAAAGTAGACGCCGGCGCCGCCTGATCGGGTGATGCTTGAGTTTTTCACCGTCACGTTTGAAACATAGTCATCCAGGTAGATGCCTACTCCGCCGTTATTATTATGTACCGACATATTGTCGAGGACGATCCTAAAAGGAGAGCGACGGTAGATTTCGGTGTGGTTTGTGCCTTTTTTGACGTCTTGCTCACCCGACGTGACCCGGACACCGCTCGATAAAAAATTGTTGAACTTGCAGTTCTTGACGACGACATTTGACAAAGGCTTGCCTTGTGAGTCGATTGTCAGACCAACTTTTTCCGGCACAGGCCCGACGAAGCGCGATCCCTGACAATTAAGAGTAGTGTTGCTGTCAGTGATACGTATCGTCCGGCGGCAAGTACAACTCGGCCGTAGTCCCGTATATCCCTTGATACGCTGCAGTACGGCAGGGTCGCAGTCCTCGCCACGTTCGGCCGCGTTCACTGGCAAAATAATAGGCAAAACAATTCTGGGCACAACAATGCCGCGCAGGAATAACGCGGCGAGTGGCGAAAGATCTCCTGTCGTGTTCGGATAGGATGGCTGGTACATTATCATTTCCACGTTCCTTTCCACTCGTTTATAAGCCCAAGACTACTTTCGCGCTCACCGCAATCTGATAAATAATCTGCGTCATGTCCTTCCATATCTGGCGATTTTTTACATCGATCTTTGGCAGTACCATTATTTCATCGCCCGCACGGACATCGGCACGCTCCTTGCCAAAGCTGAAAATGCCTTTATCGGCACCGGCTTCCACGAAGCTACCGTCACGGTGAGCGACGACAATACGCGAGGATTCGGCGTTCTGGGTGTAGCCGCCTGCCTTACCTACGTAATCGTTCACGTCCAGCTCCCTGTCAAATATAACCGCATTCGGGAACAGCACTTCGCCACTCACCAGGACCAGTCCGTCTTTGGACGGTATGCGGATGATATCGCCATTCTCCAGCAGCAGATCGTTGCGACTGTCCGATCGTGCGATGATCACCTGGCCGCTCGGTTCGACCTTCTTGGCACGCTCGACCCATTGCAGCAGGAGTTCCGCCTCTTCCTTACGCAGACGCGCTTCATCGCTGGTGCCGGAACGGGCCGTCAGGGCGGCCACTTCCAAGCTCCGTAGCGAGGTCTGCAGCATCGTGCGCTGGCGTTCCTTGACGCTGAGCCGGAACAGTTGCAGATTGTCCTGGTCGGAACGCTCGGAATATTGGATCCGCGGCAGCAATTCGCCGACACGTGCGCCATACGGCAGCACGTATTCCTGCGCACTCTGGTGCTCGCCTTCCACGCGCACGGTAATCGTGCCCAATTTTTTATCGGCGGTAAATTCCAGTTCATCGCCATTTTGC
>JAZQPT010000081.1:0-2127 GCA_045628725.1 Saccharimonadales bacterium (SeqCode) | reverse complement strand
ATATATAAGCCATTGTTGACCATACACCGAACCGAAAGCAGGATTAATTCTTGCAAATGTTGAGCTTGGATGCTCCACCGCACATCAAGGATTGATTGCCTGGGCAAGGCATGTTGCAGCCAGTCGTCACCACGCCGCTGTGAATCTTATCGTCGCACCAACACTGACTGCCAAACTCCACGCCGGAGAACATAAAGCCAGCGGCCCTGCATGTGTTACGGCACAAGTCAGGTGTCATCGCAGTACTTGCCATTGGAACAGGTCGATCTGTGACGATGTGGATGAAAACACCCTTCACCTTGCTACCCATTCTGGGTAGCGCATCGACGCTCCTGCGAACGATTCAACCGGCGCCTTCCACTAAGATGTCAAACCTTGATCTTCGCAGGCCGATACGTTCTTTTAAGCACGATTAATGTCAGGAGTAGGGTCAAGGCGTTTCACCGGTATCACCCGGGTCACTGGCGACTCCCGCTCAAAATTATAGGGAATATATAGATACCTTTGCAATCGGTAACAAAGCAACGAAGCCGAGCCTTCAGGATGAGAGTCCTCATCTTGCATTTTGCCATGCTAATGGTTGTCGGTATAGCATTGGGGCACATGCGAAGGGGTAACGAATCGCCAAAAATTGGATCTTCCTCGGTATCTTCAACGCCGTCAACGGTGACAATTGCAGATCGAACGTTGGCATCTTCTTCAACCTCAACTCCCACAGCGCCACCCCGCAGCGCTTGTTGTAGTGGCCCCATAGCAGCATTTTGTCGTACCATTGTTTATGTTTAGTTAAAACAATGCCACCTTCCCCTCCGCTGATAATCTTCTGCCCTTGGAGGGACCACGCAGCAGCGTCGCCAAATGTTCCAACATGACTTCCGTTGATCTGGGCGCCATGAGCATGCGAGCAGTCTTCGATAAGTACAATGGACTTATTATAGGACTTATTATAGCTTTCGATGATTGCTTTGATAGAAACAATATCGCACGGAATACCCCACATGTGCGTAACAACAACAGCCTTCGTCCGTGCTGAAAGTTTTTTTTAAATTTCATCGGGAGAAATATTTCCTGAGCTGTCACAGTCACAGAAGACTGGGGTAATTGCAAAGTGCATAGCAGGGGAGCCGTTGGCATGAAACGTATACACAGGGAATATGATCTGTAAAATGATCAGCTGTGGTCTCACTATGTGGGGATCGAGCAAACATACCTCGTCATCTTTCATAAATCCTGCAGCATAGTAGACTGCTTGAAGAGCATTGGTGCCGGAGTTGAACAGAAGAGCATGTGCATCTGGAAGGCCGTGCAACCGCTTGAAGGCATTCTCGAACTCTCCAAAGACTCCTCCACTTCCGTATATTAATCATCGATTTTATATCGTGTTATCGGGGTCTCTTCGTCGCCCTCATCTATTCATGTCTCTGTGTAGTGCAAACGGAATCTCGCGAGCGGCATGAGGAAGAAGAAAATGAATGAAGAGGAAGATCATGGCGTGGTGCTTGTGGTGGCTTAATAGGATGGTGGTCAGAATAAAGTTGTGAACCGCTAAGGCAGGGCGATCAGGGCGGGGCATCCAGGCGGGGCGATTCAAAGAGCCCGGCAAGTCCCGGCGTCAAATTACAACGCCCAAAAACGACACGTGACATCGAGCTTTGGACTTTGGGTGGAAGGCCGGTGGACCGGGTTACGTTGCAGTTACACCATTACGTGATCCTTTTTATAATATAAAGAGATAGAGTGATGGCATTATTGCTTTACCTCAAAAAGAATCGACGTTCCAAGATGGCGCTGCTCAAACCATCTTTCAACTTGGTACGGGTTCTCTGTGCGTATCGTACAGCTACCCGCTGCAAATGATCTCCCCGGCGCCTATAGAAGGGTTTTTGGAGATCAGAGCACTTGAGTGTTGTTGTAGTCGAGTCGACGAGTAAGTGGCGTTGCTATAAAGGGCAGTAATGACGTTGAGGTATCGAGGCGATGCTTAATTTCACCAGTAATTCGTTTAGATTTATGTCTTGTATCCTTTCGTCGTCATAACTTTGCTGTTCGTCTGTCTGCACTTGTGGTGCAAATGGACTTCCGGACACTGAATCTGAATCCCATGCGCTCCCAGCCCGCATATGCTGC
>JAZQPT010000080.1:0-1835 GCA_045628725.1 Saccharimonadales bacterium (SeqCode) | reverse complement strand
GTGTTATCGACTTGACTTCTAAGACGTGAAAGCTGAATGCCGCGCTTATTTGTGCAGCAGCTCCCAGTTTGCTGTTTCCCGGTTTCCACCTGCTGCAAATCTTCAAAGTGGGCGGATGAGGAGGGATAGTGATATGGTGGTTGACCTGCTGGATATGCCAGCGTTTGACGGGAGAGGAGGAGATAGCGCAGACGGTTGGTATGCTCCGTTCTTTAGTGCTTCATGGTCTTGCTATACAGGTGGGAAATTGGCGGAACGTGAAGGTCCGAGAGAGTCAAAGCTTGAGTAATAGAGTTTGAGGAAGAAGTACGAGGAGAGGATATGATATGATTAGAGAAGGCATGGGTGATTCATATTTTGAGGATAGGGTACTTGTGTACCTAAAGAAGGATTTCAAATCTAGAGAACCATCGCCTAAGTCACAAAGAACGTTAACAAAGAATATCTTCAACGAAATGTGGCTGATCGCGCCAAGCTCTCGAACATCCCCGCACGAGGACGGTGGACGATAACTACACAATGATCAAACCGATTTTCGGCTCTTCACAACTCCAACCGCACTGTCAGAGGGTTTGAGCAGACCTCAACACGCCAATTAAAAGCTAAAATTGGTTACAAAACTCGTACCTCAAGTAGTTATAGTCCCTTGAAATATCACATCTAGTGCTTAAATAGCCGACTATATACCGATCTCGAAAAAAGTGACAAACCAGAAGTACTCGAGTACCATCGTACATTGCCAGGCCCTAGCGGCCGCAAGGCGCCTTCACCAAAACTAGCCGGCAACCAAGATTAGCTTAATTATGCCTTAAAATCCTTAAAAGACATTAGATTATAGCGGTAATTACAGTATGTTTCCAAAAGTCTGCGTCGCTATCCTAGATAAGGAAAAATCACACCCAAATCCGCCCCGAAAGTATCCTCGCCGAACCACGATTAACTTGGCCGCACACTATATTAAAAATCTCAAAACTTCATAGCTCCTACATAGGACGCTTATAATAGATTGGCCTCTTCAGATTCTGCTTTTTGAACTCCTATAGCCAGCTATATTTTTTCAAAGTGGAGGGTCCCTTATCGGAACGGGTCTTGGCGCAGGTTTTGGAGGTAAATCAGCTCGCTCTCATGGCGCGCAACCTGAAGTTGCATCGCCCGTACAAGAACCTCATATAGAGGTGGATTATGTGCTTTTAATTAGTCTTTTATTAGGCTTCTATATAGCACGTATAGATGGTCATTTTTTTATTGCAAATTAAGCCTGTTTGGGAGCTATTTGAGGATTCTAGTGATGCATTTTCTGCGCGCCAAAATTGATTTAACCACAGTGGCACTATCGGCGTCCGCACACAAGGCTGGCGCATTGGCCGCATTTGGCCGTGGCGAACAAGGAGATCGCGACGGCCTTTATTCAGAATGGCTAACAGTTCGAGGATGGATGCCATTGATGTGGTTCTCTTTGAGGGAGGGGGCTTAAAAGGAGTGAAGTCTTACATCTTTTCTTGCCCACTTTAGTGTTTTGTTGCTATTCAGTATATACTCTTTTAATGCATACTGTTTGAACACCGACGGCTTGTCTGGATTGTGAACTCCGGGCGCAGGCGCAACCCACAAACGATATATCATCATTTGAATACTCCTAGGACTTTACTTGGAAAGCGCGAAACAAAGACAGCCTGTGTGCACATACGGTTGACGATATATTGACTCGAATTGGCTCTTAGAAGAGGCTTGGGGCAAGTTGCGACCAGAACGAACTCCATGGAAGAAGTAAGAATCATACGGGATTGAGCACGAAGAGGAAGACAGCAGTATGCCTCCAGCGGTAGAGATGTGGG
>JAZQPT010000079.1:0-26391 GCA_045628725.1 Saccharimonadales bacterium (SeqCode) | reverse complement strand
TAATATGCCTTGTCTTCCTAAGACCGCTTGGCCTCCGACTTCTTTGGTGGCTCCTCCCAGACTCGAACTGGGGACACGCGGCTCTTCAGGCCGCTGCTCTACCAACTGAGCTAAAGAGCCGTTCAGTACTTATAGAATTTTACTCTATTCCACCGGTTTTTTCAAGCCAAAATCGTGATACTGCAAATCAGTCGGGCGAAGTGCATAGACAATGTAGCCGCCGGCGTCCAATTGTGCAATCGGCAAACTCTCCACTCCATCGTTCATTACGTTGCTAATAACCGTAAAAATCATTTGTCGCAGCTGCGGGTCGCCGACAACTTCCGCGTCAGCTTGCATCTGCACAGTCTGCCTAGTAGTGGCATCATAAATCGTAATCGCCGCAGCGTGCATAGCCATTAAATTGTGTGATTTGAGCGTTTCTTTTTTAGTCAACATATACAGTACACCCTCAACCAGGATGTAATACACGACCGCGGAATACACCTGACCTGTACGCGACGTGGTTGATACCACCATCAACTGATGCGATTTTATGAATTCGAGTGCTGTACCCGTGATCTGAACGTACTGTTTTTGATCGGGCTGTTCAGACGGGGCGTCATCGGCCTGGTTTTGCTGTTCTGGCCGTTCATGTTCGTAGGAAAAATCTAAATCCTTTTGCAGTTCACCGGCATGCTCAACCCTATCCTCAATATAAGTAACAAACCGCTGCGCCGACCTGCTAGCTACATAGGTCAGGGTGTACGTGTGCATTTTAGTGTGCAGTGTCACGCTTTCATATAGTACCGTCGACTGGCTATTTACGCCCTCAACGACATTGTATCCAAAGTCGTCCATTGCGTTATATAACATGTTTCCCTCGACAAATATCACTCGCTTGTCAGTACCGACAAGCATTGCCGCCCCTTGTGCGCTTAGTCCGAACACTGCTGCTTCTATATGCTCGTCTTCGCGCAGAATCGAGCCCAGCTGCCTGGCCGGATGCAGCCATCGCCCGTACACTCCGACGCCAACGGCCTTGAGTTCTCGGTTGATGCGATCCGCCATGCTAGTCATATTATTTACTCAGTATTCTTCCGATAGAATCAGTCAGGTCAGCCGGCAGAACGAAAAGCGTCTTCTGGCTAGGCTCGGTACTGATCTTCTCTAGTGTTTGAAGTGTACGGATATTGATACCGCCAGGAACCTTGGTTAGTATCGCTGCTGCGTCCGCAACTGCCTGAGAAGCCGCCTTTTCACCTTCGGCCGTAATAATCACCGCACGGCGCTCTCTCTCTGCTTCGGCTTGTTTTGCCATGGCGCGCTTCATGTCAGTCGGCAGTTCGATGTTCTGGATCTTTACGGCCTCGACGTCTATACCCCATTGGTCAGTCTGCCGATCAACGATTTCTTTGATTTGCTGACTGATTTCTTCGCGCTTTCCAAGTAAATCATCCATATCGACGTTACCCGTCACGTCTCGTAGCGCGGCCTGGGCAAACTGGCTCGTAGCGTAGATATAATTTGTCGTCTCTAGCACAGCCTTTGGCGCGTCAATCACGCGGAAATACACGACTGCGTCAACGCCGACCGTAACGTTGTCCTTTGTAATGACTTCCTGTTTTGCGACGTCAATTGGCGTACTGCGAATATCGACACGGATCATGCGCTGAAAAATCGGTACGACGACACGAAGGCCAGGTTCACGTATACCGGAGAAACGTCCCAACGTCAAAATGACGCCCCGCTCATATTGGTTGATAACCTTTATGCCGCTCAAGACAAAAATACCGACGATGATAAGTAATACGATTCCTAGTTCCATTTTTCCTCCGTTTGTTCTACTTCGATTGTATCACGTGACACGGCGTCTGTAATCAGGCGGCTAATCAGTTCGGAGTACCCGATTCCTTCATGACGCCATAATTTCGGATACATACTGATATTCGTAAAACCTGGCATCGTATTTACTTCATTCAGATACAGCTGGTCGTCGTCCGACAAAAAGAAGTCAACTCGGGACAAGCCACTACAGCCTAGGATTTCGTACACCCGTCCGGCCATCGCCTGGACTCTGACCATAACCGCCTGTGGTATATTGGCAGGAATCTCGACACTCGACATGCCATTAATATACTTGTCGTCATACGTATAAAAATCGGCACCGGCCACAACTTCGCCTACTGTACTCACCTGATGGTTCGGCACGTGGCCGATTACTGCCACTTCTAGCTCCCTACCAGTAATGGCCTGTTCGAGTAGTACCGTGTCATCGTATCGATGAGCCAGTTCTAGCGCAGCCACGAGTTCGTCGTCGTTATACGCCCTACTTACGCCCACAGAGCTACCGCCATGCGCCGGTTTAATAAAAACCGGGCAACCAAGCGTCATAGTCAGGCGCTGGAATTCGGGCATCGGCTGATACGCATGATGCACTTCGTATGGCACCGTTTGTACACTATGTGCCGCCAGCAGCTGCTTGGTTAGCACTTTGTTCATACCGATAGCACTCGTTGCTACCCCGCAGCCAACAATAGGAATATGGAGCAGCTGCGCCAACCCCTGGATACTGCCGTCTTCGCCGTTTTCACCATGCAGAATCGGCAATATGACATCCGGCCGAAGCGACTGACCGCCGACGGTAAACCCGCCCTCACCTAGATTTGGCAGTAGCGACGTTGCCCCGCTAACGTCAATCGGATCGGCGATTTCATCTAGTTGCCACCAGCACCCGGTCGAATCGATATATCCTAAGATAACTTCGTATCGACTGTCGTCGATCGCCGCAAACACGTTGCGTGCCGAAGAAACCGACACGTCGTGTTCCGGTGACTCGCCGCCGAATAGTAACATGACAGTCGTACGGTTCATTGGTTGTAGTATAGCATTATTTGCCACTGTATCTCAGAATCCTCTCCATGCCCCCGTCGATGGCATCTGATGAACGGCCAAAGCATAATCGCACATACCCCTCGCCGAGACAAGCGGTTGCCGCGGCCGGATAGACGCCCTTATCAGCCATATACATCCTATACGCCGTTTCGTATTGCTTAACGACGGCGAGAGTATTAGCGTTTTTCGCCCTCTGTTGTGCCCCATTAAATGCCACGATAACAATTGCCGCCAGAATACCAATCACTACAATGACAATGAGTAATTCAACGATCGTAAAACCGGAATTTTTCTGGCGTACCATATGCATGCAGCATAGAACATAAGCAGTATGTCATGCAATACCAGACAGAGTATAATAGAGCTAATGGAACGAATCCCCCTCGCTGAACGTATGCGCCCGACCACACTCGACGAAGTGATCGGTCAGACTCACCTGTTAAGTGACGGTGAGATCTTAAAGCAAATCGTCAAAAACAAAGAGCCGGTCAGCCTCATCCTTTGGGGGCCACCCGGTAGCGGCAAGACAACCCTGGCCCGCATCATCGCCCGCGAAGTCGACGCGGAGTTCATTGAACTTTCGGCGGTGACGAGTGGCAAAAAAGATGTTGAAAAAGTTGTTGAGCACGCCCGGCAGAACTGGAATCTACAACTACGCACCCTTTTATTCGTGGACGAAATCCACCGCTTTAACAAAGCCCAACAAGATGCCTTCTTGCCCCATGTTGAATCAGGGCTGATCACGCTTATCGGTGCGACGACCGAAAACCCGAGCTTCGAGGTTATCTCGCCGCTACTATCGCGGAGTCGTGTCCTGGTACTGCAGCCGCTCGCCAAGGACGAAGTCACTAACATTCTCAAACGCGCCCTCAAACAACTGGATAAGGCAAAATTCGTTACGGACGAGGCGCTTGATTACCTGGCAGAATTATCGGGTGGCGACGCACGCGTGGCACTCGGTAATCTAGAACTTTCTCTTAGTATGAACGCCAAGAAAGTCACGCCGGACGTCGTCAAAGTCGCCGCCCAAAAACGCGTCCCCGGATATGATAAAAAAGGCGAAATGCACTACAACGTCATCTCGGCATTCATCAAAAGCATGCGCGGGAGCGATGTCGATGCCAGCCTTTATTATCTAGCCCGTATGATCGATGCCGGCGAAGATGCGAAGTTCATTGCCCGGCGTATGGTGATATTCGCCAGCGAAGACATAGGACTTGCTGGTAACGGGGCGCTAGGGCTTGCCCTGAACGCTTTTCAGGCGGTTGAACGTATCGGCATGCCCGAGAGTAGTTACATCTTGTTTCATGTCGCTACAGCACTAGCGAAGTCCGAGAAATCCCGTCACACCACTGACGCCATGCATAACGCCCAGGCGCTTGCCAAGCAGTACCCTGACGTTCAGGTCCCGCTACACCTGCGTAATGCCCCGACGAAACTCATGAAAGACCTGGGCTACGCCAAAGACTACAAATGGGAAGCTGATTTCAAACACGGAAAAGGATTCCTACCAGACGAACTGCACGGCAAGACTATTTTTTAGAGCGCCTGATTGCCTCACGGTAGCGCTCGATATATTCCGCCGCCATTGTTTTTGCAGAGAACTTGCGCTCCACCGATTCGCGGCACGCAGCCGGGTCAATCTCGTCCACGCGCAGCATGTACTCCTCAAATTCTTTCTCGTCACTGGCGAGGAACCCAGTAACCCCGTGCTCGATGATCTCTGGCATGGCACCACGTTTCATCGCGACTACAGGCGTACCGCACGCGAGCGCCTCGATAACAGCCATACCAAACGGCTCCTCCCACTCGATGGGAAATAGTAACGCCTTAGCCTCGGCGATAAATTTCATTTTCTTCTGACCACTGAGGTTACCGGCGTACGTTATACGGCGACTTCGTAACACGTACGGCAGGATCCTGTCGCTGTAATAACGAAATTCAGAATTCGAGCGATAGTCGCTCAGGGGATTCGATAATTCGAACATGAGTTTACGGCTACTACCAATGCCTGCCACTGTACCCGCCATACGCAAGCGCTTCTTGTGCTTTTCGGCTAGCTTAACCGCAATATGCTGGCCTTTGTCAGAGCTAAAGCGAGCGAGCGTAATGTAGTAATCTTTTTTTTCGGATTTGAACGGAAAATTCTCTAACTGGATTGCGTTATGCACCGCTGGTAGCAAATGCGTATGCAGATTGGCTGGCGCGGTCCTTGCCATGGCTTCGGAAATCGGTACCATATACATATTCCCCATGTCTTTGAGTAGCTTGAGTTGTGAATAGTAGTCTGGCTTATCGTCCTGACGAACAAACGGCGGACCGTGGAAAGTGTGCAGAACAGGCGGCACCCCCTTCGTTTGAGTAGCTAGGGCAAATAGCAACGGGCCCACCAGCGTATTGTGGTCATGAATAATATCAAATGACCCGTCTTCGGTAATTTTATTGAGGGCATACTGTATATGCGCGTTGACGTACCCAATCGTATCGTAGTACGGGTCGTGAATTTTGCTAAATAGCTCTTCTTTGTAAAAGTAGTGGGTTTTAACGCCACGCATCTTGTGTGCGCCGTTAGCAAACAGCTCTACAGCAACATCCAGTTTCTTTAGGCCATCTATCAAACCCTCCAGAACTAGTTCGATACCGCCATATCCTTTGATTGGTAGAGCCAACCAAGGGGGTGCGATGATTGCTACGCGAAGCTGATGAGACATGAGTTCCTCCTGCTTTTTATCAGTCAAACGGAAACAATTTCACTTCTTATTATAGCATGACGTATAATAGATGCATGCATGAAGCGATGCGAACGCAGGAGACTAACCTAGCGTATCCGCTCCTTCCAGGGGAGCGGCTTATTAGTATCGTCGAACATTCTCCTCGTATCTTCCCTACGCCACCATCGAGCCTTCATGAAATGATGCGCCTCACCCGTGTGTCATCCCCCGACAGCATCGGTGAACACGGCCCCAGCGTCGCGTCGCTTGCGTTCGATGTGACAACACGTACGTCAGTCGGTCCTGACGAGTCGCCCCTAGATACACCTAGCGATGCTGAAGATATAACGGTTCCCACCCCTGATCATCTGCGTTTATACGAGGTCGTGTTCGGTCGCGATTCACTGCGGGTTGCCATTGATTTGATCTCAAGCTATCCAGAGCTGGCGCGCACCACGGTACTGCGACTAGCCGAGTTACAGGGAACGGAATACAATGCCTCGCGCGAAGAAGAACCAGGGCGCATTGTCCACGAAGCTCGTGATCAGGACGATCCGATTGCGATCGACCTGTCCGAGCGGCTCGGCTGGGGTTGGCCATATTACGGATCGGTCGACGCCACCCCGGAACTCGTTCGCACACTCACGGCATACGTCAAACGATCCGAAGAACATTCCGAATTTTTATCCCAGACATACGTTGATAAAACCGGCGCCGAGCGTCAAATCGCCTATGCACTCGATATGGCCATCGACTGGATACTGCGACGCCTCGACACAAACCCCGAAGGCCTGCTGGAATTCAAATCCGTCATTCCATGCGGCATCGAAAACCAGGTCTGGAAAGATTCCTGGGACGCCTATCATCACGCCGACGGTTCTCTCGCAAATCACGACAATGGCATCGCTTCGATCGAAGTACAGATCACGACCTATGATGCGCTCCTCGATGCGGCTGAACTGTATGAGAATATTCTCGATGACGCCGCAAAGGCCCAGCGACTACGCGACCAAGCAGCGGCACTCAAAAGCACCATTCTAACCGAGTTCTGGACTGATGAAAAAGGTGGCTATTTCGTGCTCGGGACCGACCGGGACGAAAGCGGCAAACTGCGCCAGATGAAAATCAGGACTTCCAATATGGGACACGTCCTCAATTCACGACTGCTCGAAGACGGCACGACTCAATCAGAACGCATGTTTGAATCTGTGTTATCACACGTCGTGTCTAGTCAGATGCTCAATATCAGCGGCATCCGTACGCTTGCAAGCGATGAGTATCGTTTCCGTCCAGGCGCTTATCACAACGGAAGTGTCTGGCTATGGGATACGCACCACATCGCAAAAGGCATTCGTCGACGCGGCGATAAGGTCATCGAACTACCCTACGCCTACACAACCATTGACGGACAAGAGCGTGAAACCATATCGTGCAGTGATATCGCAAATGACCTGGATCGACGGTTACTGAACGTCGTTAACGAGACGAAAATATTTCCTGAGTATGCACGAGGTGACAGCAGCCCAGCCCCGTCCATCAACACCATGTCTGTCGTAGTATGGGACGAGATCTACCAGCGCGAAAATCAGGTTGAACAGCCTCCCCAAGAAGTACAGGCATGGTCAGTTGCGGTTATACTTGCAACTAAAAAGCGACTTGATCGTCGCCAGCGTGTCGTCGATGCACACAAACAGGACATCCTGCGAGACCGTTAATTACTCGTCCTCGGCGAGTAACGCCACCAGGACACCATTAGTCCAGCCGAACCCGTCCTGCAGCTCATATTCCCCGCCACCACCTAGTCGGGTGTCGCTAATGACGTCATATTTTTCGATTAATTTACGTTCCGTTTTGAACACTTCTAAACATGAGCCGACCCAAGCGCTTTTAATCTTGTTTGCTAATGCATGATGCCCGTATTCGCGTAGACCCTGAATGACGATCCAGTGCAACGGCGCCCAGCCATTTGGTAGATCCCATTGTTGGCCATTTTCGACAAGAGTCGTCACAAGCCCGCCTCGTTTGAGGAAATCTTTTTCTATTCGATCGGCAACTGCCTGCGCTTGTTTAGGTGTCGCTATCTTTGCATACAGTGGAAATACTCCCGCCAAACTAATGCACGGTGTCGTTTTGCCTGCACGGAAATCATAATCCATAAAGAACTGTTCTTTTTCGTTCCACATATATTTATCGATTGTCGCAGCCCGGCGTTCGGCAAGCTTTTGAAATTTACGAGCTAGCAGTGGCTGATAGATCATACGGTATGTTTCGGCGATAGTCATTTCTAACTGATACAGCAGGCAGTTTAAATCAACCGGAATAATATCCGTCGTATGAATAGTACTAATGTCCTGCGGATCGCTAAACCAACGGCTACTAAAATCCCATCCCGATTCCGCCCCGGCGCGTAGATCCAAATACAACCGGTTCGAATCATGCACGCCTGCCTGCTCGGCCGTTTCTATATCTTCGCGGAGAGATTCTGGACGTGGTGACATCTTGTTATCAAAATAACGGTTTAACAGCACGCCGTTAGGCATTTGCACAACCCGTCCGAACGCACGAGTGTCGATATGTGCACTGACTGATTTACGGCCTTTAACCCAAAAACGATACTCGGCCAACATATACGGCAGGTACTCTAAATACGTCCGTCGTCGGCCATTATGTCGCGCTAATAGGCGTACCATTTGGCTGAAAAATGGCGGCTGACTGCGTGAAAGGAAGTACGTTCGATTGGCGGTTGGAATAAACCCAAATTTTCGAATCATATATGCATAATTTTTCATCATGCCGTCGATCATGTTCCAGCGTCCGTCGGTCGCAAGCCCTAACATGATAAAATAGCTATCCCAATAAAACTGCTCGCTAAAACGCCCTCCAGGGACGATATAGGGGTATGGCAGTGCGATTAATGATCCTCGGTCTCTGCGGTTGCGTCGCTCTAACACCTTCCACAATCCTCGAACATGTTCGTGGACGGTATGGTTAATGTCAGTGTGAAATGTCGCCGGCTTATGTTCAAATTCATAAAAGTGACGCGAAACGAAATCGCGTAGATCAAAGTTTGGATCATTTTTTGTCAGATGGAATTCTTTTTTTATTTGCTGTGAACGTTTTTTAGGGATTAGGTCTACGAACGTCTTGCCGTCGCTATACACCTGCTGCGCCTGCACCTCAGCAAAGAGGCTGCCAAGTGCTTCGTCAGGGCTTTTTCGGGTACGTATGAGCGTCCCTGCTGTCGTCACAAGAGCTGACTTTATTTTATCATCGCCAGGTATTGGTATTTTTATTATTCGTGGCATTACTTCATTAAGTATAGGGGCTATGGTTACGCGTTGCAATGTTTGAGTAATAGTTATTTTAAAACTATATTGACAAAACATCATGGTTATGCTATTATGAAAGTATGTGAATGACATAAGTTAAGACTCGCATCTTGACTAGCCAGCGTAGTAATGAGATTAAATCATTCTACGTATCAAACACAAACAAACACATCAACTAAAAAAGAAGAGGTATTATACGAAAACGGACTGCTGTCCGATTAAGTTAAATCTGGTAATTTAGCAAATAGCCACCCTGTGAGGTGGCTATTTTGCTGCCCATTCATAGACGAGTTTCGCATATGGATATTCGCTCATGTCCTTAAACGCACTACGTTCAAGATACGCGACATCCTCTACCTCGTCGGTTGCCGTATAGGTAAAAGCACTGTCAAATGTTATTTCGTACATTACCCATGCCATCCATGCCTCTTTGGTCGCATAGTAATACGAGTCAATGCCAACAAAGCGATACGTAAAATCGTCTTCGATTTGAAGCTCTTCTTTTAGTTCACGTTTGAGTGCCTCAATTGGCGTTTCGCCATGATCTACACCGCCACCAGGCAGGCTCCATTTTTCACCCTGCTCTTTTACGGCAAGTATCCTACCGGACTCATCACGAATAAATGCTTTTACAGATACTCGGTAGAACGCGTTCGGATACTTACCGATCATTTCAGGTTATTTCTTAGCGCGCTTGCGTTGGTTTGGATCAAGGAATCGCTTACGGATGCGAATTGACTTTGGTGTTACTTCGAGTAGCTCGTCGTCTTCGATAAAGTCGATCGACTGTTCAAGGCTAAGGTCCGTAAACGGAGTCAACTGAATCGTACCGTCGCTTGAAGACGTACGCATATTTGTTAGCTGTTTACCACGGCAAACATTTACATCAAGGTCGCCTTGGCGGTTATAGACACCAACGACCATACCTTGGTAAACAGTCGTGCCTGGACCAACATACATTTCACCACGCGCGCTTGCAAGATCAAGTGCATAGGCAGTTGTCGAACCTGCTTCGGTAGCAACAAGTGCACCGTTACGGATTTGCTGCAATTTAGGGCCAAGTGGTTGATAACCGTGAGGAAGGCTGTTGATAATCACCGTACCTTTAGTAGCCGTCAATAGAATGTTACGTAAACCAATCATTGCACGTGTTGGCAAGATATACGTCGTTCGGCTTGTACCGCTACTTGTCTGTTCTTGTTTAAGAAGTGTAGCGCGACGTGCACCAAGTTCTTGGCTAACCGCACCGAGGAATTCTGGCGCAACTTCGATCAATAGTTCTTCGACAGGTTCTTTAACTACTCCGTCCTCTTCGATCGTTACGACTTGTGGACGTCCGACTTCGAATTCGAATCCTTCACGGCGAAGCGTTTCGATCAATACAGAAAGGTGTAGTTCACCACGACCAGATACCGTAAATCCGATACCATCGTCTTCGACACGAAGTGAAACGTTTGTTTCTAGTTCTTTTTTAAGACGATCACCGATTTGGCGTGAAGTGTTAAATTCTGCTTCTTTACCCTTTAGTGGGCTAGTGTTTGGACCTAGGTACATGCTAAGTGTTGGCGCTTCAACATCGATGACAGGAAGTGCATCCGGATGTTCTTTGTCAGCAAGTGTTTCACCGATATGCGCATCGCTTACACCAGTAAGGGCAACAATGTCGCCAGCTCCGGCTTCGTCGATTTCTTCGCGGTTTAGTCCACGGTAGCCAAAGACTTTGTCGATTTTGCCGTTTACAAGTGTGCCGTCACGTTTGATAAGAACAACTTGTTGGGCTTTTTTGACACTACCACGAGTAATACGGCCGATGGCGTATTTACCAAGGAAATTATCGTACTGGAGTGATGTAACAAGTAGCTGGAATGGCTTGTCGCTCTCAACGGTTGGCGCAGGAATGTCTTTAATGATTGCATCAAAGATAGGCGTAAGGTCGGTGTGCAGTGAAGTGTCTTCTGGAAGTTCGTTCCATGCTTTGCCTTCACGGCCGATGGCGTAGTATACAGGATACTGCAGCTGACTATCATCAACAGCAAGTTCCAAGAATAGATCAGAAATCTCATCGATAACTTCGTCAATACGGCGAGATGGCTTGTCGATTTTGTTGATAATGACGACAGGCTTTAGGCCAAGCTCGAGTGCTTTTGATAATACGAACTTCGTCTGAGGCATTGGGCCTTCCTGGGCGTCAACAACAAGAAGTACACCGTCGGCCATGTTAAGCGTTCGCTCTACTTCACCACTAAAGTCGGCGTGACCTGGCGTGTCGATGATGTTGATTTTGTAGTCATCATGATAGATTGATGTTTGTTTTGCGGTAATGGTAATACCACGTTCGTGCTCTTGGTCACCGCTGTCCATAATGAGCGATTGTTCCATTTCGGCCTGATTGGCACGGAATGTGTTTGACTGTTTTAGTAGTCCATCAACCATTGTTGTTTTGCCATGGTCGACGTGCGCAATAATAGCGATGTTGCGAATGAATTTAGGGTCTTTCATAAAAATATGCCCAGATTTGACGGGGCTTCCTTATGTCCATGATAACAGATTAGCCAACCTTTTTCAATCCTTGCAAGCTCTTTTCTTGCCTAAAAATATCTTTTCGTCTATAATCGTTCAAGCACGTAATCTATACGCGCGTTATTTGCCTAAAAAGCAAGCACCTCAACAAGATCCGTCCTTGAATGACAATAAACTTCTAAAAAATCCACTTTGCGGTGGTGGCGGAATTGGTAGACGCGCTAGCTTGAGGGGCTAGTGAGCATTGCGCTCGTGGAGGTTCAAGTCCTCTTCACCGCACCAAACTATTTACATCATCCAATCGGATGGTGTTTTTAGTTGACTACAAATCACCTGAAATTATCCATAACAAACGAGGTGTTCGTACGGTTACGGAGTTTTGTAGACGCTTCCCTTTTCGGCAGTCCAGTATTGTACGTCGACATATCGATCGCTCGGAGAAATAATTTTCACGTCATCAGATATTGATTGGATCTGTTTGCTTTGTGCGTAGATCATTGTTGACTGGTACAGGCCAATCGCAGGTACGTCGCTAATCCACTGCGTAGCGAACGTTCGGTATTTACCGTTACGAATCAATTCGTCTGATCGACTACGGCCACTTACTAGCGCATCATCACTTGCAGTACTGCTGTAATTCGAGAAATTAAGGCGACCTTGTGTGTGCCAGTACGCGAACACGTCTGGATCACCGCCAATTGATAGCTCGTCAATTAAAACGTCGTAGCTGCGCGGCTGCAATACGGTCTGGGCAAAACTCTGATCGACAGCGGACGGATCGACGATGCGCTTTTCGACATCGACACCGATCTTTTGCCACTGACCCGATATTAATTCGAGTGCTTTTTCGTAGTCACTGTTTTTGCGTGTCACCACCTGCAGCTTAAGTGGCTGGCCGTCTTTTGTACGAACTCCATTTGGCCCCGTGGTCCATCCAGCGGCATCAAGCAATGTCATCGCTTTTGCGATATCCGTCGCCGGCACTACTGGCAGATTATCGCCGGTTAATTGCCCGTCGACAAATGCATGCTGCAACTTTGGCGGGTTGTCATATAGTGTGGCACGTAATTTGTCGGTATCTGTCGCCAGTTGCAGTGCTTTTCGAACGTTCACGTCCCGTAGTGCAGGCTGAGTCGTATTAATAATTGCATACACGCCGCTGTTGATTGGCTTGCTTCTGATGTCATACCGAGATTCATCGATTCCACGCGCTATGTCGCTACTAATATCGGTCGCAGACCCAATCTCGCCTGTGCGGAGCGCGACGCCAATGTCGTCCATCGATCCGTATATGTGCATCTGGAATCGTTCTAGTTTCGGCTCGCCCGCATAGTAGCGCTTGTTAGCTGCCATGTGAATAATCTTGCGTTTGTCGCGGTCGCTAATCGACTGAGATAGACGGAAACTGAATGGACCACTACCTACAGGCGAACTACTGAATGTGTTTTGTCGTATCTGCCTGCGGTCAACATTCGCAAGCACATGCTCTGGCAAAACTGAGAATGTTAATGCCTGTGGAAATGCCGCGTATGCCGCCGGGAGAGTAAATCGCACGGTGTAGTCGTCGACGGCTGACACTTCGATATCTTTCCAGCTAGCATTCATAGCCGAACGAACCGCGGGGTCTTTCATTAAGCCAACTGTAAACACAACGTCTTTTGCCGTCACCTTGCGGCCATCGTGCCAAACAACACCTGGTCGCATAGCGACGGTATATATCTTTCCCGTAGGATCGAGTTGCATATTTTTGGCTAGGTCCGAGCTGATACTGCCTGTCGCATCGTAATTAAATAGTGACGAAAATATAAGTTTATTGGTCGCTATTTCGGCATCGCTAGTAGCAAACAGTGGGTTGAGCGTATCTACCGGCCCTAATACACCCTCTGCATACGTGCCGCCCGATACTGCCGACTGCTGCAAATAGCTTCGTTGAAACCAGAGTATCTGAACTCCAACGATAACGATTAATATAGAAACACCGATCATCCACGTCAAGATACGGCGTCGAACATCCCGCACATTATCCCATCGTTTTACTAGGAATCGATGCGCATGTCGTAACGTTGCACCTTCTGCCTTTTTTGCAGACCTAGTAATAACTCGGCGACGAGCCTTCATTGTTTGGAACCGACGCCACCGTGGTTGTTTATCCGGCATTCTTTATGCTCGCACCTATGAAGGCAGTAAAAGCCCTACTAAGATTGATCCTACGAATATTACTGCAAGAACGATAGATGCTTCAAAAAGATTTTTATCAAGACCGCGACGTGTCGTGAACAACTCGCCCGAGCTACCAAATCCAGCACCAAGACTAGCACCACGCTGCTGCAACAAAATACTTACAATCAAAAGGATTGCTGATGCGACTGTTAAAATTTGTAGAACTACATTTATATTCATACTCTCTCCTGATTTCGGCGTCCGTAACTTAGTTCCAGCACGCTACTTACTATATAGTTTACCAGACTAAGAATGATTCCGGTAAGAATTGAGTTGAAAAACGACATCTGAAGCCCTGGGGTGATGATAAGAGACAAATATACCATCAAACCATTCACAACAAGGATAAATAATCCCAACGTGACAAGGATTGCTGGCAACGAGAGGATGATGATGATTGGCTTTAGGATACTATTGATCAGCGAGAATATAAGGCCAGCCAGTAAAAACACCATAAATCCCGCATCAACTTGCGCATCGCTGTAACCCGTACCGAGTAGACGAACAGCAATCCATAGCCCAAATGAGTTAAGTAACCAACGTACTAAAAAAACGGCAAACTGTTGTTTCATATATTACCTTTAGTATACGGGGTTACATGCTGTCTGTCGAGAGCTTAGCGCTCATGTTTCGATGGCCGCTCGCTGTAATTAAAATGTCATCCTCGATCCGGACACCTATTCCTTCTTCGAGTATATAAATACCTGGCTCAACAGTCAAAACCATACCTGGCTGTAGTGATTTTGGCTTGCCGAGTGAATCATGAACATCAATACCTAGACCATGACTGATAGCGTGCGGGAAGTAAGTTCGATACGCCTCGTCGTTCTCATCTTTAATTAATTTTAATCGTATCAGTGCGCGTTTCATAATGTCATCAACGGCGCGCTGATATTCTTCGATACCGAGATGTGGCTGCAGTAAACTAATAATTTCTTGATGGGCGGCAGCAACTTCGGTATGGACAGCAGCCTGTCGCTTGGTTGGCGTTCCGATTGCGTAGGTACGGGTTATATCCGCCGCATAGCCATTATGCCTCGCGCCAACATCAAGTAACAGTAGCGTCGATTTTTTTAGCGGGTCGTCGTTTCGCCCATAGTGCAATGTGCATGCATTTTTACCGCCCGCCACAATAGGATCATATGAATGACCGCGCGTGCCGTGTGATCTGAAATAATGACTGAATTCTGCCTCTACTTGATATTCGTGTTTATAGGTCGAAAGCGATGATTTAACCTTTTCAAATGCATCGACAGTGACATCGATTGCCGACTGAATCGCATTGATTTCTTGCGGCTGTTTGATTGCACGGATCTTGGCAAGAGTTGGGCGAAAATCTTGCACTTTAGTAAATGTTCGTGACAACTGCTCCCGCATGTCGCGTGCCGCAGGATTAAGAGTAAAACCGAAATGATCATGGTGCTGCGGCGGATCAACCGTATAAACGAACTGATGTGAACGAGCCAGTTGTCGCAGGAGTGTAGTGCCTTCTGAACGATCGACGACATCAGTAACACCACTTATTTTTTGTGCTTCGTCTAACGATAGATTGCCGTCAAACAGCGCATGCACATCATCAACTTCCGGCGATACCAGCCATGATTTACCTCGCTTGCCATCGATAATAAGCCACCAGTCTGGATGCTCAATGCCCGTTAGGTACCAAAAATTTGCTTCTTGCTCGAACCCGAATGCAGCGTCGTTTCCGCGTTGCATCTGAGTATAGGCGGGCACGACCAGCAAACTACCCTGCAGCTGTTCAATTGCTTGCTGGCGGTTAGCTGTAAAAAATGCTGCGTCAAGAAATTTCATCTACTACCAGCCTATCATAAATACGGCTGAATCAAGGTTGTTTTTGCTTCGCCAATTACCTCGACCAGCTGATCACGACTGGCTGCTTTGACAGCACGCAAGCTGCCGAATGTTTTGATAAGTTTTTTACGTGTTGCAGGGCCAATGCCAGGTACGTCTTCTAGCGAACTCGCCGTTTGTTTTTGGCGCTTTAAAACAGTGTGATAACTGACTGCAAAACGATGTGATTCGTCACGAATGCGTTGGAATAATTTAACGACATCTGTATGGGAATTGACCACCGAACTGCCCCGTAAATTCCGCGAGTGTGCCGACGCGTTTATCTGGCCTGGATGAAGGTTAATGACATAGAAATCACCCGAACTTTCGACATGTGTATCATCTACTGGATTTTTGATAAGTTCGATTAGTTTCGTCGGGTCAATATTCGACCGTGTCTTGTGAACGATTATTTCTTCCTCGCGCTTTGCAATGCTAATCACCGGATAGTGCACTTCACGCTCGTCCATTGCCTTTATCGCAGCACTTAACTGTCCCTTGCCGCCGTCGATCAGTAGCAAATCCGGCACCCCCCACGCTTTCAGGTTTTTGGGACTGAGGCGGCGAACTAACGTTTCATTTATATTGAACGTATCGTCATTATGTTCAATCTTTGTTTTAAATTTACGGTATTCAGCGCGGTCGCTCACGCCGTTAGTAAACACCACCATACTTGCAACCACGTTTGTGCCACCCATATGACTGATGTCATAGCCTTCTATGCGTACAGGAATCTTTTTTAGTCCTAATATATCCATTAAATCGCTGAGCGCCTTGTCTTTGCTGATGTCCAGAAATTCTCTGTCGCCAAACATAATACGACGCTGCAGCTCACCGAGGTCGCGTAATTTATTACGAAGCTGCGCGGCTTTTTCAAAGTCATGTAGTCCAGCTGCTGTTTTCATATCGCGCTCTATTTCTTTTGCAAGCGTTTTTCGACCACCTTCAAAGTACCGCACAAGTTTACGTAATGTTGCTTTGTACTCGTCGTTAGATGTACCGGGCTTTGGGCTAAGGCCAATATGCGCATCCAAATCAGGACGCTCTGTTAGCTTTGGTGGTTTTGTATAGTACGGAAAGATTTTGCGCAAATACCGCATGGCTTTTTTGACGGCAAATCCGTTATAGTATGGTCCATAATATTCCGCACCGTCGTCTGCTGGATTGCGCGTAAAGCACACATACGGCCACTCGCTTTTCATGTCAATTCGGATGAATGTTTGTGATTTGTCGTCGCGCAGCAAAATGTTATAACGCGGCATGTACCGCTTCACCATTTCAGACTCTAAAAACAGCGCATCTATTTCACTTTCGGTCTCGGTCCAATCGGTATCATGGATTTCAGCTACCAGCGCCTGGGTTTTAACGTCCATGTCTCGCTTTGACTGAAAGTACTGCCGCACCCTGTTTTTTAGGACTGCTGCTTTGCCAATATAAATAATCTCGCCCTCTGCAGATTTATGAAAATATACACCCGGACTACGAGGAAGTGTCTTTAATTTATCTTCGAGGGTTTTATTCATGTATATCTATTATACCAACGATTAGCCAGTCGGCGAATTTGCGTCATTTGTTTGCTGCTCAGTTCTAGCTTCGGCTAAGATGTCGGCTGGGACACTCTCTGTGCGCACTCCGTTTTTATCGACGCCGCTTTGACCCGCGTAAACATACACCTGCCTCGCGGCGCGCTCCCTCTCGATAACAGGAAAGATGTCGTTTCTGAGCGCTGCGCTATATTGCTCACTTCGCTGAGCGGGGTTTGCATGACCCGTACCTGGCGGCAACGTAACGATAGTGACGCGAACATCGAATTTTTCATCTAGGCTAAGTAGGAATTCAGCCGAACGTTCGTTATCAACTGTTGAATCACTATCTGGATCATGGGGAACAAGAAGAAAAACGCGAGGGACTGTTTTCCCTTTTCGTTCTTTACTGAGTATCCGCAAACTGTCTTCGGTACCTTCGCTCATGATGACACGGAACTGTTCGTTTCGCAGTTTGATCGGGGCATCGCGACCACCTACTATTCGTTCACGCACTCTCGCACCCGTGTTAAAGGCAGCGTGCCAATCTATGTGAAACCCGTCCATATACTGGTCGTTTCGGTCCATCATCATTGCCGTAGCTAAAATCGCCCGGCTATTCTCTGCGCCAGGTATGGCAGACGTCAGTTGCAACATACGGTCACCGGCCAGTCGCCGCTCTGGTCGCACCGCGTCGGCAGTCAACGGACTACAGTCAAGTATCAGAGCTTCGACTGAGGGTGCGTCGTCATCCTCGTGCAGCAGTGCCGCCGTATGTAGCCCCATATTTCCACCCATGCTACTCCCATGGATAACCAACCTATCTAACCCGCGCTCAGCTGCAAACTGCTTGGCAGCTTCAGCGTTTTTTTTGTGTGAAATTCCTGCAGGGTCATACGAGAAGTATGCTTCCTGCCCGATCTCTTCGTACGGCAATGCAGTGACTATATTTTTTGAATTCATCGTCCCCCATCCTGTGAATGGCAGAACGCCGCGACCGTTGTCTTCGGGATGGAGAGCGTCTTGGGTAAAAGTAATGCTCGAATGCGTATCTTCAAGTCGCTGACGTTCCGGTATAACGTCTTTGGAAAAATAACTCGACACAACCACCGCTCCGGCCATCGCAATAACCCCCAGTGTCTGCGCAGTACGCCTTGCCAGACGATCGATTCCCATGACTGTACGAGGATCAATCATGTCATAGTGGCGCGCTATCGCTCCATCACGCTCGTCCCCGTTGGTCCACGGCGACGGTTCGCCCACCTGATTAATTGCCCCTGTGCTGTCATATACAGGTGTAAGATTTTCGTCAATTCTTTCAGTGCTTGACATTTATGCCGATTATAGCAAAAAGTAGCTTAAAACGCTAGGATTATTAAATTCATTTGAGTAGATTTAAGTTCGGTTATCAGCCGGTAACGACGCCAAAAAGATGCCCGATACCATACGTTACCACAGCGGCAAATATGATGATCAGAAGCTGGCGGAACGCGCCGAACCATATATTTTTGCCACTTGAACGCGCGGTATATGCGCCGACAAACAATCCAGCAAACCCAGTCAGTGCAATAGCAGTAAGAATACTGACAGTACCGTGTAACTGCAGCAACCATGGAACGAGTGGTACAAGTGCGCCTGCCGTAAATAAGATAAAGGATGATATTGCAGCGCTCCACGGCGAACCAAGTTCATCTTCGTTTATACCAATTACTTGCGACGAGTACATTGATTTGAATGCTTTGTCTTTCCCGGCTACATCACTCGCAGCGCGCACTGCTACTTCTTTATCGATGCCGTGTTCTTGAAAATTTTTTGCCAAGTTGTTAATGAGTGTCTGTTTGTCATTCTTCACCGCTTCTTTTAAGTCAGCCAGCACGCCTTCAAACAACTCTACTTGTGTCTTAACAGAAATCCATTCACCGGCGGCCATCGATATGGCCCCTGCAAGCAACCCGGCCAGTCCTGCAACAAGTACAGCTCCATTACCCGCGCCTGTTGCGGCGACACCAATAACGATACAGAGCGTACTAACAAGTCCATCGTTTACACCTAATACTGCTGCCCTAGCACCGCCACGTTGCACCTGCGCTGCACGTTCAGCTAACGCCTTACTTGTATCTGTTTTTTTACTACTCATATCTATTTATTATACTATTTTTGATAGGTTATAGCAAATATTACTACTGTTAGTTTTTGATTTCCACACCGGCCATAATAACGTCGCCAGTTACATAAAGTACAGGTGCATCCTTAACTGAGTCCTGGTCAGTTTTGTCTTCGATTCCACCAAGAATTGCCGAAGTTTGATTGCGAACAATGACATTGCGCGGAACAATTAGCTCGACTCCGCCCCAAAAGCTAAATATTTCGACAGTAGCTTCTTTTTTGATCACCGCCTTACGAAGGTCGAGCTTTACTCCACCCATTACAGTCGTCACTTTGCTCCCCTTGTAATCTTCAGAGGCGCTTCGTTGATCAGTGCCACCTAAGATTGCTGTTACGTCGTCACGCTCCGCCTTGCTGACATGGTGTCGAGCTGAACGACTAAATAGTACCGACAAGCCCACAAATATGATGACACCAGGCCAAAAAAGCTGCCATGGGTCAACGTCGATAATGTTAAGTTCTCGTAATTGGAAAATAACCCCAATTCCCACTACAAGCAATGCCCACAAATAACTTCTTATATCGTTGATAAAAATCAAAATACCAGCGGCAATGATAGCCAGTGGCCACCAATCCTCGACAATACCTCTAAAGTGAATGACGTTGGAATTTCCTAATAAAAACCCAATGCCTACCGCTATAATAAGCAGTCCTGTAATCAATCGTGTTGTTTGTGCTTTCATCTAATCATCATACGATGAAACAAGTTAAATGAAAACATAGTATGCTAGAGGGAGATGAAACGCCTTCACACCCAATCACAAAACTTTTTACGCAGCCCTACTATCGTCAAAACCCTTGCCGGACATAGCAACCTTAAAAAATCCGATGTCGTCTATGATATTGGTGCCGGTAGCGGAATTATCTCGTCGGTACTCGCCGAACGCTGCGCAAAAGTCGTGGCACTCGAACAAGATCCGCGCATACTAGAAAAGCTACGAGAAAACCTTGCTGAATTTACTAATGTAGAAATAACTCACGATGATGCTTTAACATTTGAACTACCAACAGGTGACTACAAAGTATTTGCTAATATCCCTTTCCACCTAAGTTCGCCGATCGTACGACGCCTCACCGAAGCGAGCAATCTACCGAACACCATTTACTTAATCGTACAAAGACAGTTTGCACAAAAATTACTCATGGACACAGAAAGCTTTACGGGGCTACTTGGTGCGTTTATAGCGCCGCAATTTAGTGCACGAATCCGCTACAAACTAGATCGCACGGACTACACGCCGCCCCCTGCAGTCGATACAGTATTTATCGAGTTATTGCGCCGCGATGTACCGTTGGTTCCAATCGCCAAAATGCCTCGATATCGCGAATTTGTCGAACTCTGCTTCTCGCGTCAAAAATATTTCGCAACACTAGGAATGGGCGAGAAAAAACCTTCCGAACTGACGGCCGAACAATGGGTTTCGTTATTTGGCAAAAAATCTAAATAATCTTATATGGCAATAACTGTACGATTTTTATATTTCTCGCATGTCGAGTCCGTCTTTTAATCACTTAAACAAGCTGGGTAGTCAAACATTACACATCTTGTATCGTTACGTGCGTATGAATAAACTATACCGTCGCACCAACGAGTGATTTTTCGCGGCATAATTCTGTATGGTATAAAAGATCTGGGTTTTGTTTACAGTGCAGGCATATTAGCACTAAGTCGTTACAGTTTGCCCATGCGCAGTTTTCGAAATTATTTGTCGGTCCGTGACAGTGCGTACATTCACCGATCGTTTTCGTATGGTCGCTAAAATCAACGGTCATGCGATTATCAAATACCCGCAAGCTGCCTTCCCATAGACCATCGTCACCGTAGGCTTCACCGTACTTTACAATTCCGCCATCAATCTGGTAGACATCCTTGAATCCACGTTTTTTCATCATTGCGCTGATCGCCTCGCATCGAATGCCGCCAGTGCAATACGTAATCACTTTTTTATCTTTGATATCGTCGTACTTATCGCTCTCAAGTTCGGCGATAAAATCACGACTCGTATTCGTGTTTGGGACAATGGCATTTTTAAATTTACCAATCTTAGCCTCGTGCGCATTACGGCCGTCAAAGAAGATAACGTCGTCGCCGTATTGTTCGATCATTTCGTGTACTTGCTTTGGCTTGATGTGCTTACCGCCACCAATGACACCTTTTTCATCTACCTGAATCTCGTCATCAGAGTTCTGAAATCCAACAAGTTCTCGGCGAACCTTGACGCTCATACGCGGAAAATCTTCGCGACTGCCATCACTCCATTTAAATACGACGTCCTTAAATCCAGGATATTGTTTTGTTGTTTTGATATATGATTTTAGATCATCAATATCGCCGCCTACTGTCCCGTTAAGGCCGTGTTCGCTTACTAAAATTCGCCCCTGCAGGTTGAGCCCGTCGCACAAGGTTTTTTGCCATAGCTTAACGGCCAGCGGGTCACTGATTGGGGTGAATTTGTAGTAGAGAAGTATTTTTTGCATCAGTATATATTATACCATATACTCCTCCATGACACAGCATGGTTTTGCTGAGAAAACGCTTGTAGACACCGCCTCTATGTGTCATACTAAAATCACTATGATCCGTTATCAGGATCCTCTACATGCATACGTTTGGACGACCAAACCAATAGCGACACCCATCTAAGCACTCGGTACTACAGAAAGGATACTCGTGGGAACAAATCGAAAAACACTCAGTCTATACTGGGAGCAAATACGTCATCATAAAATCAGCTTTTTTACCATGCTCATCGGCATCCCGGTCGGCGTGCTGTTGATCGACACACTGCTGCCCTACTTTTTAAGTCAGGCAATAGGCGGACTATCAGAACAAAACGAAGCTCAAATTAACCAGAATCTCTTCTTTGCTGCTATCGTCGGCTTGGTTGGCGCGATTATTAACTTTATTGGTTTCCAGGCAATGACTACGCATGAAGCAAATGTCATAAGCAGTCTGCGCGAGGCAGTATTCAGACGACTCATTCATAAAGATAGCGCGTTCTTTTCCGACCAAAAAATCGGTGCTATGACTAGCCGTTACATTGACTTTGTCCGCAGCGAAGTGCACATCCAAGACCTCTTCATTATCCGTACGCTTGGATTTATCCTGTCTGTCGGTGGTGGTGTGATTATTCTCGCATCTCAGTCACTTCTTGCTGCTGCAATCATTCTGTTCCTGATCATCTTGCTCGGACTACAGATTCGCTGGAGTGCAAAAAAACGCGCGCCACTTCGGCATGAACGCAAAGAACTCGCAGGAGAGATACATGGTGTTGTCGCGGACGCCCTTACGAACAGTCTAATCGTTCGGACTTTTGCAGCCGAAGAACGAGAGTCGGCTACTCTCAAAAAATTAACTGACCGATTTCGCAATGTTTATAAAAAGGATTTAGGGTTTGTGGCCGCCGAAGGCTCTGCTCGCGTAGCGCTCATGATTGTCGTGCAAATTATTGCGATCGCCCTCACAACAACCATGACTCTGAATGGTCAAATGAACATAGCGACGGCAATTTTCATGCTAGCGTATTTGCAACGTATCGCTTCGCAGCTCTTTGTCCTTGGCGACATTATTAATGGCTATGACCAGGCATTCCTTGATGCCGCACCAATGACAGACATGCTCATGCAAAAAGACACAGTGACGGACGAACCAAACGCAAAAGTTCTCAAAACAAAACGTCCAGTTATTACACTCAAAGACGTAGACTATCATTACAGCGATAGCAATGATAACGTCATCGAAGATGTATCGTTGACAATTCCTGCCGGCCAAAAAGTCGGTTTAGTTGGCCATAGTGGCGCCGGTAAAACGACCATCACTCAATTACTGCTCCGTTTTGCCGACGTAACCGGCGGCGCAATTACTATCGATGGTCAGGACATACGCACGATTACCCAGGCAAGCCTGCGCGAACATATTGCCTATGTCCCCCAGGAACCCCTCCTATTTCACCGCAGTCTGCGCGACAATATCGCCTACGGGAATCCAGAAGCAACAGATCAGGATATTCGCCGCGCGGCCAAGCAAGCGAATGCCCTGGACTTTATCGACAGGCTACCAGAAGGTCTGGATACGGCTGTTGGCGAACGCGGCGTCAAGCTATCTGGTGGACAGCGTCAGCGTATTGCGATTGCTCGAGCCATCCTTAAGGACGCTCCGATACTACTGCTAGACGAAGCGACCAGCGCGCTAGACAGCGAGAGCGAAAAGTTGATTCAGGATGCACTCGAAATACTGATGCACGGCCGCACCAGTATCGTTATCGCCCATCGGCTTTCGACTATCGCAAAGCTCGATCGTATCATTGTGCTTGATAATGGTGCTATTATCGAAGATGGTGCTCACTCAGAATTACTAAATAAACATAGCGTCTATGCAAAATTATGGGCGCACCAAAGTGGCGGATTTATTGAAGAATGAAAAAAGATATAACAACAAAACAAATCCTGCAATTCCATTGGAATCATGCAATGAAGTTTCGTCGACAAGTCGTGACAAGTTTTATTGTTGCGCCGACAACGATTGTCCTGGAACGCTACGTTACGCCAATAATTATTGCCGTCGTATTGTCTAATATTCAGGCAGGAACGGTCACACTCGAATCATCAATAGGGCTCATTGCTGGATATGCTGTACTGCAGGTACTAACCCAAGTTATAGGTTATCGCATCAACTTATTTGCAGCATGGGACATTCAAGTGCGCGGCGCTAAAGACATCTACCGTGAAAGCTACGAAAAACTAACTCACCATTCACTCGATTTTTATAACGATAACTTTGCAGGATCACTCGTTTCAAAAGTAAACAAATTCGCAAGCGCATTTATAAGCTTCTGGAATATGATCATCTTTGAGATGCTCTTTGTCGTGACGTCCGTCGTCGCAACAATCGTGGGTGTTTCTTTCCTAATTTGGCAATACGCACTAATCCTAGCATTATTCGTATTGCTCTATGTCGTTGCCGCATATTACGGCACTCGGTTTATGCGCCCGCGACAAAAAGCCCGGTCTAAATCGTACACAAAAATATCTGCACAGTTGTCGGATTCTATTTCGAATATATTTGCAGTAAAGATCGACAGCCGCGAAATCTATGAACAAAAAAGATTAGACACGTCTATTGATGACATGGTGACTAAAGAGTTCCGAGTACGAAGCGGCATTACGCGCGTTGCAACCGTGTACTCAAGTATTATCGCGCTAATGAGAGTATCGGTATTAATCGCATCGATATGGGCAGTTCAATACGGTATTGCTGACGCGGCAATAATGTATCTATGTCTTACCTACACATTTAACCTCATCCAGGAAATATGGAACATTTCTCATATGCTACGGAGCTTCTACCAAATCACAGGAGATTCCGAAGAGATGCTTGAAATCCTTCATCAACCTATCAGCATTAAAGACGCATCGACCAAAGCCTTAAAGGTACGCAACGGTGATTTAGATATCAATAACCTTTCGTTCACTCATGAAGGTGGATCACATGCTCTGTTTGATAATCTAAACATCACCATACCGTCCGGACAAAAAGTAGGCATTGTTGGTGTTAGCGGATCCGGTAAAACGACACTTACAAAACTTCTATTACGATTCATCACGCACGACTCTGGAACCATCACGATAGACGGCCAGGATATCGCAGCGATAACACAGGCGTCACTACACGACGCAATTGCGTATGTCCCCCAAGAGCCATTGCTGTTTCATCGAACAGTTGCCGAAAATATTAGCTACAGCAAACCAGGCGCATCAATGGAATCTATCAAGGCTGCCGCCAAAAAAGCGCATGCAGATATATTTATTAATGAGCTGCCAGAACAGTACAATACACTCGTCGGTGAACGTGGTGTCAAATTAAGTGGCGGTCAACGACAACGTGTCGCCATCGCTCGCGCGATACTAAAAGACGCACCTATTCTTATACTCGACGAAGCCACCAGCGCGCTCGATAGTGAAAGTGAAAAACTTATTCAGGATGCATTCGAAAAACTCATGAAGAACAAAACATCGATTGTTATCGCTCATCGTTTGTCGACTATCGCAAAACTCGATCGTATAATCGTGCTCGATAATGGAAAAGTGACAGAGGATGGATCACATTCCGAACTATTAAAGCAAAAGGGTACGTACGCCTCGCTGTGGTCACACCAAAGTGGCGGCTTTATCGAAGAGTAAGCGCCGTAAGTGTGGTCACTTGTTAGCTACATATTTTCGCCGCACATACTAAATTATTAAATAATACTTGTAAAGTAAGTGAACTCGTAGTATAAACTAACTAAGCTTCACTATGTGTCGTATACACATAGCTTCCATCAGCGGGAGTGCTCGTTCATTACCATGCTCAGATGAGGTGTACTGTGGGCAGCAAAAAGATTCGTGACGCAAAAGCCTATCTCGCCGCGCAGCAAAAAAAGGCTGACGAGAGAAGCGAGCGAATCCAACAGGTAGCCGAAGCGATCTATGACGTTGTCTTACTGGAAACGTTTGAAGGTAGCAGTCTAGACGATGTTGCATGGAAACTTCGGCTCGCTGGTATTCTTGGCCAGCAAGACCGCGTGAAGAATCCGGCAGACAAGCACAATTCGCTTGCCAAAGCAGCCCTGTGGCACGCCGTCAAGTGTGGGTACGTCGTCCAGGAAAAAACGGCTCAGAGCGTTGCCATCACGTCTAGCTGTGCGTTTGCGCTACCGTTTCGGGTCGTCAAAAAACTCGAAGCCAAGACAGATCTGGAGATCATCGATCTGAACACTCGAGACTCTGTCGACGAAATTCGCGACACATTTTTTGATCACTGCAGCGCCGACGTACGAAGGGAGCTCTCGCTTCACTAAATACCTCTCTCTCAGCAAAGGCTAGGGCAAGTACAGACGAAATGTCTGGAACGCCCTAGCCTTGTTTAATTTCTATCTGCGCTGACGACGATGAACTTTCGCCGGAACGTAGGTATCGGTGCGATCGATAGTGACAGACGAACCGTCCCAGTCTTCATCTTTTGACCACTTGATCTGTGATATCGTCTCTTCTTCCTGTGCGCTGTTACGCCAGTGTTCCCTGTTCGGATGCAGTGCCCGGTCAAACGCTTGCTCGGGCGTCCATAATCGTGAACGACCTCCGATTTTTATCTTTACATCACGTCCTTCAAATTCAGGGAATGAATATGGAATATAATCAAGCTGATCTTGAGCAAAAAGA